>JBQTGW010000293.1:0-2850 GCA_052390495.1 Pseudonocardiales bacterium | reverse complement strand
CCACGGTGTTCATGTCCACATCGACGGCCAGCAGGTAACTGCACGCCTCGGCGGCGTGCGGGACCACCTCATTGAGGAAGTACCGGGCGGCGCACCGCTTGCCTTGCAGCCTGCCCTGCATGTCGGTCACCGCGACCAGCACCGTGTCCACCTGGTGCTCATCGACCAGCACCCGGAGTTCTTCGAGGCTGAGCAGTCCCTGCCGAGGGGCCACGCGGATCTCCTTCCGGGCTGTCGCCAGGCAAGCGCTGTGCGCCTGGTCGGTCAACAATCATGGTTGTACCCGGATCGTGCAACTCTTCGCGAAGATCAAGCTCCTCAGGCCAGACTGAGGCGATTTCTCAGTCAGCGTCGGGTAACGGACAGCCGGTTGTGTGTTTGTTGGTCGGACTGACCGGCTCCGGGAAGACCAGCTGTGCGTACTATCGCGACAGATGCGACATTGATACTGTCAAGGAACTGTCAATCTCGTTACTGACGTGTCGCGGGGCGGCGTTGAGCTGTCATCTTGTGTCGCAGGATGTCTCACCGAGCAGGCGGAGGACTGCTGCCGTGGAAGAACTGGCTGCGCCCGCGGGATCCGTCGGCCATCGGCTTGCCCGCCAGCGCACTGTGTCCGGGCTGGCCCGCCAGCAGCTCGCCGCCCGCGCCGACATCGACGTCGGCTTGATCGCCCAGGTGGAGAGGGGAGTGGTGGCGAGCACGAGAAGCAAGACGACAGCAGCAAGTACGAGGGGAACGGGTACGACCCTGATCGGGGTGTACCACCCGAAAGTCCTGGTGGTAAGCACGAGAAGGAGGAGGATTGACCGCCACAGCGTTGCCGTCGCTGGCCGGGTTGGTTGACGCCTTGACCGCCGATGGGGTATTGCCTGAGCAGTGGCGTGCGGCGTTTCTTGCGGTGCCGCGTGAGGTGTTCATTCCAGAGGTGGTCTGGCGCTACAGCGGGGACGATCTGGTGCCGCTGCGCGGCTCGGAAGATCCGGACGAGTGGTTGCGCCGGGTCTACGGCCCTCATTACGTGGTCACCCAGGTCGATGACGGCACCCCGGCTGGACCGGGGGAGCGGGGCCGGTTGGCGACCAGCTCGGCGTCGCGGCCGGACATTGTCGCGCTCATGCTCGATGCCGGGCAGGTCGAGCCGGGCATGCGGGTGCTGGAAATCGGCACCGGCACCGGCTATACCGCCGCGCTGCTGGCTCACCGGCTCGGCCCGCGCAATGTGACCACGATCGAGGTCGATTCCGACCTGGCTGCGCGAGCCCGGGCCGCGCTGGCCACCGCCGGGTACGACGAGGTCACCGTGCTCACCTGTGACGGAGCTCGGGGTCACCCCGCTGGGGCATTCTTCGACCGGGTGCTGTCTACTGTCGCGGCCTCCCGGGTGCCGCATGAGTGGGTGGCCCAGACCCGACCCGGTGGCCTGGTGGTCACCCCCTGGAGTAGCGCCTACAAACCCGCCGGGTTGCTGTCACTGGCCGTTGCCGAGGATGGCACCGCCACCGGGAGCTTGGTCAACACCACCATTTCGTTCATGCCGCTGCGCGATCAGCGGGTGAGCCGGGCCGCAGTCGCCGACGTGGTCCGTGACAGCGACGTTCCCGAGATGGGCGAGACATGCCTGCATGCGTCCTACGTATGCAACGACGACGCCACGTTCGCGATCGGCCTGCGGGTCCCTGGCTGCCAGTGGGAATACGTGCCCGCAACCGGCGACGACGGGCGCTGGTGCGTGTGGTTCCTCGATCCCGCCTCCCGATCCTGGGCACGCTTCGACTATCAGCCCGATACCCGCCGTTGGCCCGTGCACCAGTTCGGTCCCCGTCGGCTCTGGGACGAGATCGAAGCTGCTTTCCGCTGGTGGGAGGAGGCCGGAACACCCCCAGTCGAGCAGTGGCAGTTCATCGTCACCCCGCAGGGCCAGCACATGGACCTTGCCGGTGCCTCGATCGCCGAGGTCGGATCGAGTACTGACGAGAGTACGTAGGCTTACATAGTGGTGAACGAGGATGAATCCGAGTTGATGCTCTGGAGTGGGGTGGCGAGCTCTCGGACCTCTTCGATGTGGAGAAAGCGGTTGAAGAGCGGCGTGTCTGGCTTCAGGATCATTTGGAAATAGCGGCCGGTAAGTTAGAAGTCAAGCCACTGGGTCGAGCCGTGAATACCTGTGACAGATGGGCAAGGACACGCCGAACAAACATGATGCAACCCGCGATGGGAAGGGCGTCTATCAACCGGATAAGACAAAGGCTCCCAAAAGCTATGGTAGGGGGAAACACGATAAGGACAACCCGGAGAAAGAAAAGTGATTTCGTGGTACACGCACGTACGCAGTGGTGGGAGTTGCTCGCTGAGGTTCCTCGTGACCCGTTCATCCCCGATATTATCTGGGTTGATGCTATCGCTGGCCACCCACAGTCCGGATTCATTGCGCTCTCCAAACACGATGACCCGCAGCGCTGGCAGGAGCTGGTCGCGGGGGATGAGCCCGTGATCACTCAGGTCGACGAGGGGAGCACCGCTTTGAGCAGCACGGGTTGGTCGCCGTCCAGTTCGTGCAGCAAGCCCTCGATAGTGGCGGACATGCTCGACGCGCTCGACGTGCACCCGGGCCACTCGGTGCTGGAGATCGGCACCGGCACCGGCTGGAACGCTGCGCTGCTGGACCGGCGAGTCGGCGGGTCCGGCCGGGTGGTCAGTATCGAGATCGACCCGGTGATCGCGGCTCTTCGAGCTTGGCCGGGATGCGTAGTCAAAGGATCACTCTTCGTCGCCGTCGGCTGGTGCTGCCGGTAGCCACAGCAGGGTGCCGTCCCCCACTGGGCCCGGTTCCCGGCCCCCGGGTGCCCT
>JBQTGW010000292.1:0-2645 GCA_052390495.1 Pseudonocardiales bacterium | reverse complement strand
TGGACGACGGCCGGATCGCGGTGCGCAACAGCAACCACCCCGACGTCGGCGTGGTCCTCTTCACCCGCGCCGAGATCGGCGCCTACCTCAAGGGCGTCAAAGCAGGTGAGTTCGACGACCTCACCTGAATCGCCCGGCTCGCCAGGGGCGAGATCGAGAAGAAACCGTCGTGATCACCGACCGGAAACGGGTTGCGTACCGTCGGTGTCCGGCGCCGGGAAGACCGCTCCCGGCGCCGGACCAGCTATCAGTCGGCAGGCTCGAGGCCGGAGATCGTCACCTTGCCCAGCGAGTCGGAGATGTTGGCGGCGACCGGGTTGCTCAGCGACACGGTGAAGGTCTCATTCGGCTCGGACACAGCGTCGTCGATCACGTCGACCACGATGTTCTTCTGTGTAGTCCCGGGCGCGAAGGTGAGCGTCCCGATTTTGGCCACGTAGTCGCTGCCGGCCTTGGCCGAGCCGTTCGCCGTGGCGTAGTCGACCTTGACGGTGTAGCACGCCGGACCGGAGAGCTTCACCGCCAGGGACGCGTTCTGGTGCTCGTAGACGAAGTCATCGGAGATGGAGAACGACCGCTTCGGGTGTGGGGCACAGATGTCGGTCGGGCCGCCTGCCGGAGCGGCCAGCGCGGCGCTCGATCCGCCCAGCCCGGCGGCGAGGGCAAGCGCTCCGGCGGCGGTCAGCCGTACGGCGGACCGTCCCGATCGGCCGAGGCGGGTGGTCTTGTGTGTGGTGGTGGATCTCATAACGTGGCTCCTTGATCGAGCCGCCGACGAGGCGGCGTGGGAGAACGTCGTGGTGACGCACTCGAACAGGAGACGCACGTGTGCCCGGCACCCTAACAACTTTCTGCCGAACTTCCCGAGCGATGAGTGAGGGTGTAAGCATGAACCAGTGGATTGTGGAGCAGCTTGCCGGTGTAGCCGGACGCTCGGCCTGACTGCGGCCGATCACCGCCGCCCACGGTACGCGACCAACGCCAGCATGCGGATCACCGGGCGAGCAGCTGCGGTCCCAGGCCCAGCACCTGCTCGGCCGGGCACGTCAGCAACTGCGGGATCGGTCCGCAGCTCATGATCTGTCTACCGGGGCGTGGGTCAGCGGGAATTGCGGTGCTGGCCCTGTGGGGGCAGGAAGTCGAGTACGTCCTTGCCGAGGTAGGGAGCCAAGACCTCGGGGACCCGGACCCGGCCGTCTGGTAGCTGGCCGTGTTCGACGATCGCGGCCCAGAGTCGCGGGGTGGCGAGGGCGGAGCCGTTGAGCGTGCACACCGGCCGGGTGCCACCCTCGGTACGGACCCGGATGTTGCTGCGACGGGCCTGGAAGTCGGTGAAGTTGCCGACGGAGGACACCTCCAGCCAGCGGTCCACGCCGGGGGAGTACACCTCCAGGTCGAAGATCCGGGAGGAGGAGAAGGTCAGATCCCCGGTGGCGAGGTCGACGACCCGGTAGGGCAGTTGCAGCTGCTGGAGGGTGCGTTCGGCGTCGGCCAGCAGTTCCTCGAACTCCGCCTCGACGGTCTCCGGCAGGCACAGCCGTACCAGCTCGACCTTGTGGAACTCGTGCAGGCGCTGCATGCCCCTGGTGTCCTTGCCCGCGCTGCCTGCCTCGCGCCGGAAGCAAGAGGTGTAGGTCATGTAGCGGCGGGGGAGGTCGTCGGGATTGAAGATCTCGTCCCGGTGCAGCGCGGTGAGTGGCACCTCGCCGGTCGGTATGGCCCAGAAGTCGTCAATGGTCGTGGAGTAGGCGTCGTCGGCGAACTTCGGGAGATGCCCGGTGCCGACCATGATCGGTTGCCGGACCAGGTGCGGGACCACCAGCTCCTCGTAAGTGGGCCGGTGCAGGTCCAGGCCGAATGACACGAGTGCCCGCAGCAGCCTGGCGCCGTCGCCGCGCAGGACCGCGAAGCCCGAGCCGCTGAGCTTCGCCGCCCGCTCGGGGTCGAAGATGCCCAGCTCACCAGCCACCTCCCAGTGCGGGCGCAGGTCCGGCCGCGAGGTCGCTTCGGGGCCATCGTGGCGGATCACGATGTTCGCCGATTCGTCATCACCGACCGGGGCCTGCGAGTCAGGCAGGTTCGGCAGCTCCAGGAGCAGGCTCTGTGACGCCTCCTCGGCGTGGCGGTGCTCCTCTTCCAACTCCGCGATACGTACCTTGAGCTCGGCCAGCTTCGTGCGCAGGACGTCGGCGGCCGGATCCTTCGCAGCGACCAGCCGTCCCATGTCCTTCGAACGCTGGTTCATCTGCGACCGCAGTTCGTCGAGCTTCGTCCGGACCTGGCGGCGGCGTACTACTGCGTCCCGTGCGCTGTACACCTTCGCGGGATCGAGGCCCTTCGTCGCCAGCCGCTTGGCGACGTCATCGGTGTGGTCCAAGATCAGGTCGAGGTCGAGCACGCTTTCTCCAGAGTTCGTTGTGCCAGACTCGGGACGATCCGGCGAGTCCAGGGGGCCAAGGGGCAATGCCCCTCAGGTCGCGCTCAGCCTACGCTCGGTGGGAGACCGGAGGCGCTTGGCGTCAGGCCCGCGGTCAGATCTTCGGTGGGCACTGGACATGGCAGAGTTTCAGTCCATTGGTCAGCACCAGCTGAGCGGCCCGGGTGATCATCAGTCGGGACTTGTTCGCCTTGCCTTTTTCCAGCAC
>JBQTGW010000291.1:0-2654 GCA_052390495.1 Pseudonocardiales bacterium | reverse complement strand
CAGCCGGACATCTGCAACGGCTGCGGCTACTGCGTGCCCGCCTGTCCGTACGGGGTGATCGACATCCGGCCCGGCGACGGGCGGGCGTTCAAGTGCACAATGTGCTACGACCGGCTCGGCGCCGGGCTGGAACCCGCCTGCGCCAAGGCCTGCCCCACCGACTCCATCCAGTTCGGCCCGCTGGACGAGCTGCGCGACCGGGCCGGGCAGCGGCTGAGCACGCTGCACGCCCAGGGCGTTGACGCCGCTGCGCTCTATGGCGCGGATCCGGACGACGGGGTGGGTGGGGACGGGGCGTTCTTCCTCTTGCTGGATGAACCGGAGGTTTACGGGCTGCCACCGGACCCGGTGGTCACCACCCGGGACCTGCCTGCCATGTGGCGCCGGGCCGCGCTGGCCGCCGCCGGTGTGGTCGTCGCGGTGGCTGGCTGCGTACTCGGGGGCCGACGGTGAGCCTGGACTTCCAGTCCTACTACGGCCGGGCGATCCTCAAGCAACCGACCTGGAAGACCCCCGACGTCCCGGTGTACCTGTTCAGCGGCGGGCTGGCAGGCGCGTCGGCGGTACTGGCCGAGTTTGCCGCTGCCACCGGGCGCCCCGGCCTGGCCCGCACCGCGCGGTTGGGTGCCTGCGCTGGGGCGCTGGCCGGGGTCGGCCTGTTGATCCACGATCTGGGCCGCCCGGCGCGCTTCCTGCACATGCTGCGCATGGTCAAGGTCACCTCGCCGCTGTCGGTGGGCAGCTGGATCCTGTCGCCGTTCTCCGCGTTGAGCACCGCAGCCGCGGTGTCCCAGCTCACCGGCATCGCGCCGAGGTGTGGCCGAGCAGCGGGCCTGGCCGCGGCGGCGCTGGGCGGGCCGATGACCACCTACACCGCCGTGCTGCTGGCCGACACGGCCGTGCCCGCCTGGCACGATGCGCACCGCGAGCTGCCAGTGGTGTTCGCCGCCAGCGCGGTGGCCGCCGCCGGTGGGCTCGGGCTGGTCGGTGCCGCGGTGGCGGAGAACGCCCCGGCGGCCCGGCTGGGCGTCCTCGGTGCCGGGGTCGAGCTGGCCGCTGGCGCGATCATGCAGGGGCGGCTGGGCATGATCGCCGAACGCTACCGCACCGGCCGGGCTGGGCGTTGGATGCGGGCCGCCCACGTGCTTTCCGTCGTCGGGATGGTAGGCACGCTGGCTGGCCGGCGCAACCGGGTGGTGTCGGCGGTGTCCGGACTGGCGCTACTGGCCGGGTCACTGGCCACCCGCTTCGGGGTGTTCGAAGCAGGCAAGGCATCCGCCGCGGACCCGCGCGACGTCGTCATCCCGCAACGCGCCCGGCTCGCCGCGCGCCAGCCCCAACCCGGCGCCGCGCAGTCGCAGCCCGGCGCCACGCATCAGCCCCAGCCCGGCGCCACGCATCAGCCCCAGCCCCATACCGCGCCCGAGTCACTGCCCGGCACGGCCTGAGGTGGGCCGGGTCACGGTGCGGCGGCCGGTACTGACGCTGTCGGCACAGGGCGAGCGCCACCACCAGGACGCGCTCGCCGGGGAGGAGCCGCTGGAACTGCGGGTCGACGGGCGTGCGCTGGCGGTCACCATGCGCACCCCCGGCCACGACATCGAACTCGCGCACGGCTTCCTGCTCAGCGAGGGCGTGATCGGGGCCAGGGCAGACGTGCGGGCGGCCCGGTTCTGCGATTCGCCCCGCACGGACGGGCTGTCGACCTACAACGTGCTCGACGTCGAGCTGGCTGTGGGGGTCGCGGCACCAGCGGTCGGCGTGGCGCGCAACTTCTACACCACCTCGTCATGCGGCGTCTGCGGTAAGGCCTCCCTGGACGCGGTCCGGCTGCGCACCCGCTTTCCCCCAGCAGCCGACCCGATCACCGTTACCTCCGCGACGCTGGCCAGCCTGCCCGGCGCACTGCGCGCCGCCCAACCGGTGTTCGAGACCACCGGCGGGCTGCACGCCGCCGGGCTGTTCACCGCCGAGGGCGAGCTGCTGGTGGCCCGCGAAGACATCGGGCGGCACAACGCGGTCGACAAGGTGCTCGGCTGGGCACTGCTGGCCGAGCGGATCCCGGCGACCGGCTGCGTGCTCCTGGTATCCGGCCGGGCCTCCTTCGAACTGGCCCAGAAGGCTGTGATGGCCGGCATCCCGATCCTGGCTGCGGTGTCCGCCCCCTCCGCACTGGCCGTCGACCTGGCTACCGACGCCGGGCTCACCCTGATCGGCTTCCTGCGCGGCCCCACCATGAACATCTACGCTGGCCAGCACCGGGTCGAACGCTAGTGGGCTCCGGCCGGAGTTCAAGCCTTGAACAGGTCTCCTTTGTGCCTGCGGATCCGCCCGATTACCTGAGCAGGATCATCGACCTCGCAAACACGGACGATCGGTAGGCCCGCTGCCGCGCTGTGCACGGATGCCTCACGAAGGATATACGGGAGCACCTGGCGATCTCGGACGAAGTATACAGACGGCTTATCGAGCGCGAGGGCGAAGCCTGCTTCGACGAATACGCTGGAGGCTCGGGCTAGAGGCTGAAGGACCGCCATCATGAACGTTGCGGACATCCTCAAGGCGACACAGTTGATCTGTAGTGCGAGATCGGGAGTGTCGAAGTCGTTAGCCGTGGGAATATCCGCTCCGGCAAAGAAGGCTTGCCATCCGCA
>JBQTGW010000290.1:0-6926 GCA_052390495.1 Pseudonocardiales bacterium | reverse complement strand
TCGCCTACCTCGCAGCCCGGGAACTCACCGACGACGTCAACGAACTCGGCGTCATCGTCCACGGCCCAGACCACACCAAACTCACCGCCCACACCATCGACCTTCTCCACCAGTGGGACCACCAGCGACCAGGCCAACCCACCATCACCGCCCACCGGGTCGACAACCCAGGCGCCCTCAACAGCATCGGGGCACGCATCACGCGACCACACACAGTGATCACCATCGTCTGGTGAGCGAAATCCAGGTGGCCGACACACACCTCAACGACCTGGTTGAGCAACGGTTTCCGCTGCTGCCCCGCAGCAGGCCGGTATGCCGATCGCTCACCGAGCGCCTCGAGCGGGTCCGTCGCCACGCGGATCTGGCCAGCCGGCACACCGACGACGCACTACTGCGCGCCGCCGAAGCGCACAACCTGGCTGCCCTCATCACCAGCGACTGCGCGATGCCGGAACTGGCCCGGGACCTATGCTGGCGGCAATTCGGCATCTTCGCCACCAACGGCCCCTACGACCAGGCAACAGCGAAGCTCACCCTGCAACCGTTGGTCAACCTCGGCCGTCTGCATACCCGCGACGGCAACGGCACCGCCGCCTACCAACTCCACGAAGCACTATTCCAGGACCCTGGTGGTTAATTCCGTAGGAGTCTGAGTGCGGGCGGCGTAGCGCGGTGCTACGAGTCACCGCACCCCGACGATGAGGGTCCACTCGTCTACACCGAAGCGTCGCTCGCCTCAGACCTCGGCCGCTGCCTCAGCGGTATCGGTGATATGGAGCAGGCCCTCACACTGACCACTGCGGGGCTGCCCAGCGGCGAGTCCTGGAAAGTGCGCCCCCTGTGCATGTCCCAGACCGACCTCGCCATCACCCACCTGTCCGCCCGCGACCTGGAACAGGCCGCCGCGCTCGGCCGCGATGCCCTGCGCACCGCCGCCAACCTCGACTCGACCATCATCCTGGAGCGACTGCGCACCCTGCAAAGACAGGTACACCCCCTGCGCTCCGCCTCCCCTCCCATGGCCGAACTCGACGACCGGCTCACCAGCTTCCTCACCCACCCCACCCGCCGACAGCACGACGGCCACGCCTTCTGACGAGCAGTAATAGACCACGCATCTTCGGAGAACTGTCTGCTGGCTACTTCATGCTGACCTGCACCGCGACAGCTCGAACACCGCGAGCCTCACTGACAGGGCTCACCCACATCACTAGCCGCCGAGGCCGCCGGTGAGGCCACCAAGGAGGTCCCCGCCGCCGGTGAGGCCACCAAAGAGATCCCCGCCGCCGCCGCTGGTGAGGGCGCCAAGGAGGTCCCCGCCAGCGGCGGGGTCGCTGCCGCCCGTCTGCAGGGTGCGGGCCGGTAGCAGCTCCACCTGCTGCCCGTCGATCTCTGCAAAGCTCACTACGTCAGACATCAAAATCCTCCTAAGTGCAGTAGGGAAACGCGACCCCCAGTGGGCCAAAGCGCAGGAAACCTCGTCCATGATCCAATTGGACACTAGATATTCTGCCGGAGGAAAAGGTCGACAGCAACCGTTAGCAGTACGCAATTCTTCCACACCGACTACCACAGCAACGCTCTCGAATACGTAATCGGCAGCCGCATTCCACGTAACCGCCAAATACCAGTACGCAATTCGAGGTCCCGCCGCGGCGCGGGAGTTACAGCTCGGGGCCGCGGGCGCGCAGGTCGCCGACGGTGGCCATGGCGTCGTTCAGCTCAGCCAGCCATTCCTGGGCGTGCTCGCCGACCAGGCGTACCGCCCAGGCCAGCGCCTCGGACCGGGACCGGGCGACCCCGGCGTCGACCAGGGTGTCGAGCACCAGGCGCTCTGGCTGGCGCAGCCGGGTCATCACCGGCGCCGACAGCGTCGTGAAGGTCTCCTCGGTGTCTCCGAGCCGGGCGCCCCAGGCCACCTTGCGCTGGTAGCGGTGCTCGGCCTGGCGGGCGATCTCGATCCGCTCTTCGCGGGTGTCCTCCCGGAACCGGCTGATCCGCCCCGCCTGCGCCGCGGCGCGCTCCGCGTCGTCGGTGAACTCCTCATCCAGCGCGGGCAGTTCACCGATGATGATGATCTCCTCGCGGTCTACGCTGACCTCGACGTCACCGGTGAACCAGCCCTCCGGCAAGCGCCCGGTCAACCATGCCTTGGCGTCGCCGGCCGGGGGCAGGTCCGCCTGCTGCCAGCCGCCACGCCCCTGCCACCGTCCGCCGGAGCGTGTCCCGTGCGGTCGTCCACGTCCCACCATGTCATCGCTCCTCTCACTCTGTTGCGGTAATTACAACATTACTCGCTTACAGAGGCGAACAAATTTCGTTCGCTGACGGCGAACGGCTGCTAGTGGTCTCGCAGCTGGCTGTGCAGCGCCTCGGGCGAGGTCACCGGACGCTCGCAGACGAAGCCACGGCAGACGTAGGCCGCCGCCCCATCCTCGATCAGGCCCCGCCCGGCGAGCATCGGCGCGTCCGAACCGGGCTCCCCGGCCAGCACGACGGCCCCGCCGGGGGCGGCCCAGCGCGCCGCGGCGTCCAACGCAGCACGCACCCCGTCGCCAGCCGGGCCGATCACGGCGACCTGCACCGGCCCGTGCGCCAATGCCTCGGCGGCGGTCAGCCAGTGCCCGGCGGCTTTCGGTGCCCTGGCCGGAATCAGCCCGGCGCGCGCGATCGCGGCCTGCGCCGCCGAGCGGTAGGAGTCCGAGCCAGTCAGGGCCGAGGCGGTGAGCAGCGCGCTCGCCACCGCGGACGCGCCCGCCGGGGTTGCGTTGTCAGAGGGGTCCGAAGGTCGGCGAAAGAGCACCTCAGCGTCTGTGGCGGTGTCGAACCAGGCCCCGGGATGATTCGGATCGGCGAACCGGTCCCGGGTCTGTTCCAGTAACTGGGTCGCGGCGGTGAGCCAGCGCTGCGCGCCGGTGGCCTGGTGCAGCGCGAGCAGACCGTCGGCCAGCCAGGCGTGGTCGGCCAGCACTCCGGCCGCCTCGCCCACGACGCCGTCGCGGGAGCTGCGCCGCAGCTTGCCGTCGACGATGTGCGTGCCGAGCAACAGCTCAGCGGCGGCCACCGCAGCGGCGACCCACTCCGGACGGTCCAACACCGTGCCCGCCTCGGTCAGCGCCGTGATCGCCATCCCGTTCCACTCGGTGACCACCTTGTCGTCCCTGGCCGGCTGCGCACGCTTGGCCCGCGCGGCCAGCAGCGCGGCGTGCACCCGCGCCCAGCGCTGCGGATCATCGGGATCGACGGGCAGCTGCAGCACCGAAGCGCCGTGCTCGAACGTCCCGGCCGCAGGCACCACCAGCAGCTCCGCCGCCCACCGGCCGTCCTCCGGCCCGAGTACCTCGACGAGCTGTTCGGGCGTCCACACATAAACGGTGCCCTCCCGACCCTCGGTGTCTGCGTCCAGCGAGGCCGCGAAACCGCCCTGCGGGGTGCCCAGACCGTCGAGCAGGAACGTCGCCGTCTGCTCGGCCACCCCTCGTGCGGTCACCGATCCGGACAGCCGGGCCAGGTGGGTATAGGCACGCAACAGCATCGCGTTGTCGTAGAGCATCTTCTCGAAATGCGGAACCACCCAGGCGGCGTCGACGCTGTAGCGAGCGAACCCGCCGGCGAGCTGGTCGAATATCCCACCACGGGCCATCGCCTCGCAGGTGTCCTGAACCATGGACAGCGCCTGCGCCGAACCGGTCCGCTCATGGTGCCGGAGCAGGAACTCCAACAGCATGGACGGCGGAAACTTCGGTGCTCGACCGAACCCGGCGTGCCCGTGGTCAAACTCCTTACTCAGCGCATCGACCGCAGCGGCAAGCACCTTCTCGTCCACTGCCGACTCCACCATCGGTGTGGCGCGATCGGTGAGCGTCCCGACCACCCGCGCCGCCGCCTGCCGCACCTCATCGCCGCGCTCGGCCCATGCCTGGCGTACGGCGATGAGCAGCTCGGGGAACCCGGGCAGGCCATGGCGAGGGGTCGGGGGGTAGTAGGTGCCGCAGTGGAACGGCTCTCCCTCGGGCGTCAGGAAGCAGGTCATCGGCCAGCCGCCCTGGCCAGTTATCGCTTGAGTCGCCTCCATGTAAATGGCGTCGACGTCCGGGCGCTCTTCGCGGTCCACTTTGACGTTGACGAAGTTGGCGTTCATCACCGCCGCGATGGCGACGTCTTCGAAGGACTCGTGCGCCATGACGTGGCACCAGTGGCATGCGGCGTAACCGATGGACAGCAGCACCGGCGCATCACGCCGCACCGCTTCCTCGAATGCCTCGCCGCACCACGGCCACCAATCGACCGGATTATCGGCGTGCTGCAGCAGGTAAGGGCTGGTCGAGGTCGCGAGCCGGTTCGCCATGGCGGCTATTCTCCACCAGGGTCTTTGTCGAAAGACTCCGGCACCCGGCGCAAGTGCTTGTTCATCGAGCGCACCAGCAGCACGACGGCCAAGAAGAACAGCACCAAGACCACCAAGCCGACCGGGGAAGACTTGCCGAAGTCTTCGCCCTGCCCACCCGGATCAGTCGGCGCCGGGGTGGGCTGCGCAACCAATGCCACCCACGTCAGGGCGGCTCCGGAGCTGTCAGGAGCCAGGAGCAGCGTCATGCGTGCACCCGCTCCCGAACCCCGGCAAACAGATCGTCCTCAGGCACCGTGGTGTCCACCAGCGAGCGGACCAGTTCGTATTCCTCGGTCGGCCACAGTTCTCTTTGCACCCGCTGCGGCACCACGAACCACAGGCTGGCCGGGTCGATCTGGGTGGCGTGCGCCCGCAGCGCGTCGTCGCGCACGCCGAAGTACTCGGCGCACTGCACCCGGGTGGTCACCCGCTCCAGCACGTCGGGCCGTGAACCGTCCCACCGCTCCAGCCACTCGCCGAACGGCGACAGCTCGCCAGCGGCGAGGAGCGCATCGTGGAACAGCTGCATACGCTTGCGAGAAAAACCGTGCGAATAGTAGAGTTTCAGCGGCTGCCACGGCGCTAGCACATCTGAACCCGCGACATCTGACCCTGGCACATCTGAACCCGCGACATCCGGAAAGCGATCTGGATCACCTGCCGCATCGAATGCGGCGACCGATACCTCGTGGCAGCGGATATGGTCGGGATGCGGATAGCCACCGTTCTCGTCGTAAGTCACGACCACGTGCGGTCTGAATTCGCGAATCAACCGAACCAGATCCCGGGTGGGATCCTCGAGCGACACGCTCGCGAAGCACCCTGGCGGCAACGGTGGCAGCGGGTCACCCTCCGGGAAGCCGGAGTCGACATAGCCGAGCCAGCGGTGCACCACGCCCAGAATCTGCGCGGCCCTGGCCATCTCCTGCCTGCGGACTTCGGCCAGCTGCTCGGACACGATGTTATGCCGCAGGTCGACGGGTTCGAACGACTCGTTGAGAATGCTGCCCCGCTCCCCTCCGGTGCAGGTCACGACCATCACCTCGTGACCTTCGGCGACGTAACGCGCCATCGTAGCGGCGCCTTTGCTGGACTCGTCGTCCGGGTGCGCGTGCACCGCCATCATGCGCAGCTGGTCCGCCATGGGCGCTGTCCATCCCTTCTCCCTGCAGCCCGCCTGGCATGGGCGCGCCTGCGGTGCGAGTACTCAGGTCATGTCACCGGTGGACCCATGTTGCACCTATTGTCCCCGGCAGTAGTGACGTAACAGGTCCAGGAGGTGGAACACCGTGACTACCGGTCAGCTTCCCGAGGGCCGTTACGGACCTCGCGCACCTGGTCGTCGATCCGGCTGGGCACGGCAGCTGGGAACAGTGCTCGCCGCGCTCGTCGGCCTGGCGGCGGCCGTGATCGGTTACCACAACCTGGCCGCAACGCCGGTGCAGGGTGAGGCGCTGGGCTTCGAGCTACTTGCGGAACCAAATGCGGTGTCGCTGCGTTTCGAGGTGGTCCGGGAGAACCCGGCACGTCCCGCAGTGTGCGTCGTTCGAGCTCGCTCGCTGGATGGTGAGGAGACCGGGCGTAAGGAGGTATACGTGCCGCCCGCCGCCAGTGCGGTCGAGCTGACCACGGTGATCAGGACGTCCCGGCCACCGGTCATGGCCGACGTCTATGGATGCTCGCTGCAGGTGCCTGGCTATCTGGTGCCCGACCCTGGGCGCTGATCCACAAGGGCCTTGCTGAGCAGCCACAATCAGGTGCTGTTCACCCATAAGACTGAGGATCAGAATCACACATCGTGTTACGGTAGGGATTACTCACGGCCCTGGGGCGGGCCGTGTTTTTCCGTTCCGGACGCCGACGTGCCACGTCGGGGAGTTGCCGGTGCGGATCCGTCCCCGCAACCGCGGATGTTCGGATCAGACGAGGAGTGATAACCGTGAGCGAGACCCAGGTAGCCTGGCTTACCCAGGAAGCCCATGACCGGCTCAAGCAGGAATTGGACGAGCTGGTCGCGAAGCGTCCGGTCATCGCTGCGAAGATCAACGATGCCCGCGAGGAGGGCGACCTCAAAGAGAACGGCGGCTACCACGCAGCCCGTGAAGAGCAGGGTCAGCTCGAACTGCGGATCCGTCAGTTGCAGGAGTTGCTCCGGGTCGCCAAGGTCGGTGAGGCACCCGCCGAATCGGGCGTCGCCCAGCCTGGAACGGTCGTAACTGTGCGCTACGAGGACGACGAGGAGCCCGAGACCTTCCTGCTCGGCTCTCGCGAGGAGGGCACGCATGGCGACCTCGAGGTCTACTCACCGAACTCCCCGCTGGGCAAGGCGATCATCGGCGCGCACGAAGGTGAGGACCGCAGATACGAGCTACCCGGCGGCGGTTCGATGAGCGTCACCCTCATCAGGGCCGAGCCTTTCCGCGGTTGAGTCGCTCCTGTGAGTGGCGGGGGGGGGGGGTGCGCCCCCGGGGGCCGCCCGCCCACAACGCCCCCCCGGGGGGCGGGGGGGGGGGGGGCGCGCCCCCCCCCCCCC
>JBQTGW010000289.1:0-27636 GCA_052390495.1 Pseudonocardiales bacterium | reverse complement strand
TACCGCTGGCTGGCGCGGCACCCATCGGCCTGGGAAGTACCGCCCCGCCAACGCCGCGCCATCCGCCGCACCGCACGCACCGTCCGCCGTGTGGGCCTACGCCCACCGCTGCGCCGCCGGGTAGCCGGCGCCGCCGCCCGAGCCGGCGCCGCCGTCCGCCGCCGCCGCAACGGCGACCACCCCCCCACCACCCGCCGCCTAGGCCTCCGCCGCCGCCGCCTCTAACCCCGGCGTGTCCGCCTCCCATGGATGGTGTATCCGGCTCCCATATCGTCGTCGCATGCATCCGAACACGCTCAAGCTTCGACTGCTCGACCGACACCCCTGCCGGGGTCTGTGGTTGAGCCTGCCCAGCGTCGCGGCCGTGCGCCTGCTGGCCCGTATGCCCTGGGATTGGTTACTGGTGGACGCCGAGCATGGACCGATGGGTGCCGAGACGATGACCCAAATGGTGGCAGCCATCGCGGATGCCGGTCGTGCCCCGATCGTGCGGGTAGCACACGGAAATGTCGAGAACATCAAGCGGGCGCTCGACGCGGGCGCATTCGGCATCATTGCGCCAATGGTCAACTCTGCGGCACAGGCGGAAGCGGTGGTCGCCGCCGCCAAGTTCCCACCCCTGGGACAGCGGAGTTTCGGGAGCGCCTGGGCCGGTCTGACCCTCGGACTGTCGATGGCCGAGTACCGGCGCGAAGCGAATTCCCAGACTCTCGTTTTCGCGCAGATCGAGAGCGGCGCAGCGTTAGATCACTTGGACGCCATTGTCGGCGTACCCGGTATCGACGGTGTGTTCGTCGGTCCGGTGGATCTGGCGATCTCGCTAGGTCAGGAACCCGATCCGGAGAACCCGCACCCTGTCGTGCAGGCGGCGCTCGGCAGGATCCTGCGGACTGCCGACGCGCACCAGTTACCTGCGGGTATCTACTGTTCCAGCGCACGGGCCGCCGCGGATCGAATCCGTCAGGGCTTTTTGATGGTCAATGTCGCGAGTGATGTCAGTGCGCTACTGCACGGTGTGCGCACGCAACTGGAGTGGGCACCCGAAACGACGTGACAGCAGGTTGTCCGCAGTGCCAGTCGGTGGGTTTCCCGAGGCCAACCGGACGAGGCGGGCTAGCTCCTCGGCGCGTACCCGGCGCCGCCGGGCCGCCACATACCCGTCGGGTCGGATGAGGAAAAGCGTGCCAGCTCGGGCGGCGAACGCGTGACTCAACTCGCCGGTGTGATCCCACACCGCCGGGAATGCCACCGAGGCATCCGGCGCCTCAGTGAGCACCGGCCATAAGGTGAGGGCAACCGGGTGCGGGGCAGCTGAGATCTCGTCCGCCAACTCTCGCACTACGGCTGCGTCCGAGGTGAAGTACAGCGCAACGAACCCCGAACCCCAGAGCCGACGCAGCCGAATGGGACGCGTCCCGAATTCTTCAACGAGGGTGCCAGCCCCGTCGGGTGCCTTGGCTCCCGCCGGTGGAGCACCCCGCCACGCCCGGCGCGGCGCGTCGTCCGGAATCAGAATGGGCGAGGTGCGGTAGGTGAATGCCTGACTCATCTTGCCACTGTTCACCCATCGGCGCGCCATCTTGCATACCGTGCTCAGCCGCAGGATGGCCGTGCGCCGGATTCGCTGTAGCATGGTGCGCGGAGCCATGAAGCGCATCGTGGCTTCAGTAATAATCTGATCGTGGCGCTGCGCGGGCCAGCGTTCGATGTGATAGGTGTCCAGCAGGGTATCCGGAGACGTACCGTGCAGCACCGAGGCGAGCTTCCATCCAAGATTCTCGACGTCGTGTATCGCGCTGTTCAACCCCCGCGCGCCGAAAGGCGAGACCAAATGCGCGGCGTCGCCGAGAAAAAATATCCGGTCGTGCCGGAGTCTATCCAACAGACGCTGGTGAAAGCGGTAATCACTGAGCCACACCAGTTCGTACGGAACCTCACCGATAATTCCTCGGATACGGTTTTTCAGGTTTTCCGGAGCACGTTCGACGGCAACGTCGGAGTCCCTACCAAGTTGCCAGTCGATACGCCAGACACAGTCCGGCTGGGGATGGATCAGGATCGTGGACCCAGGATTCGTTGGGTGGTCGAAGAAAAACCGCGGTTCCTGTGGTAACGACAGATTTGCCCGGATATCCGCGATGAGGAACCTGTCTTGATATGTGGTACCGGAAAAGTTCAGTCCGAGCAGTTTCCGCATCGAGCTGCGGGCCCCGTCGCAGGCCAGGACATAACGACCGCGCAGCCGGACCGGGCCTGTCGGTGTCTGAGCCTCGACGGTCACGCCTGAGCAGTCCTGCGTGACGCCCACGACGCGGTGCTCCCAGCGCAGCTCGATCGACGGTACGGACATCACATTCCGAATCAGACAGTCCTCGGTGCGGTACTGCTGCAGGTTGAGGAAGGTCGGCAAGTCCCCTTGCGCGGGCTCGGGCATCAGTTGGGCGTGCAGTTCCCGATCACGGTAGAACGTCCGGCGGGCCCGCCACGCGACGCCGTAGTCCAGCATCGGCTCGCCACACCCGAGCTTCTCCCACACCGCCAGCGCGGTTCGGTGCAGCGCGATGGCTCGTGAGCCGTCGTTACGTTGCCTGCCGGCATCCACTACGACGGCGGCCACGCCGTGATAAGCCAACTCCAGCGCCGCCGTCAGACCAGTCGGCCCGCCGCCCACCACAATGACAGGTCGGTCCACCATACTCGGTATGGCCATATCCCCAGTGATTTCCCTCACGTCCAGACTCGCTCTCATGGCAGGAATCCGTCAGAGAGAAGAGAGACCCAAGAAGCACTCAGATACACCACGGAACGCGCCTCCCACTGCACCAGAGGTAAGGGGCCACACCAGGCGCAGCAACGTGCCGTGCTGGAGGTCCGGGTTGGGAGATCGCTGGAGCTGCTAGACACGTACGCCGTGCTGCGCAAGCACATACCCAACGTGCAGCTGGTGCTTGGGCCGGTGCTGCGGGAGTGCCGCCTCTACCGGTGCCTCCTCTTACCCCGAGTGCCACTCCGGACACGGCCCAGAGCTGCACCGAGGTCGCCACAAATGCCACCGCACTGGGCGAACTTCAGTGGCTGCTGTTATGCGGTCAGTTCATCGCAGATATCGTCGTAGCTCGTACCGAAACAACGAATACAGGCGCGGCGGATTAATTGAGGAGATCCATGAGCATCGGCTCTACGACTATGCACCGCTGGAAGCGTCGTCTCGTGTTGGGTGCCGCCGTGGTGTTGGCCGCCGGAGGAATGCTGGTGTCAGCGAACGGATCGGCAGTGGCGCAACAAAATACCTGCGCCGACCTGCCACGAGGGGGCAGTCCGCTCTCCCAAGTCACCCCCGCAGGGCGCACCACCATACTGCAACTGCATAATAACGCTCGTAGCGAAGTCGGGGTGTCACCGCTGGTGTGGAGCGATTCTCTGGCCGATGCGGCCCAAGGATGGGCGAATGTTCTCATGGCCCAGCAAAATGGTCCGCTTTTCTTCTGTCACGAACCGTTCTCGCGCACTGGCCAGGGTGAAAACATCGCGTACGACAGTACGGTCAGGCGTGGGGTGACAGCGTGGTACAACGAGAAGAGCCAGTACGACAGCGATCCCCAGAAGGCCATTATTCTCAACTCGCCGCAGGGCCAGAACTTCCGCCTCTGGGGACATTATTCCCAAATGGTGTGGAGCAGAACCACGCAAATCGGCTGCGGGAAATCGTCTTCCACGCAGTACCCCGTCGTACTTGTCTGCAGATACCTTTCCCCGGGCAACATCGCAGGCCAAGTCGCCTATTAACTCACAGGTCAGCGGGATGTGATCAGCTGGAGACGACCTGCGGACGGTCAGCAATCAGATCGACACCGAACTCGCCCAGATCTTCGCCCAGCACCGCACCTGGCGTAAAGCCGCCGCCTACACCGATGCCCTCACCGCCTGTGACACCCCGGTCAAGACATGCTGGGGACTGGCCGAGAAAGCCGGCCACGGCACCCCGGGCCCCTTCCAGTCACTGATCGCGGAGAACCAGTGGGATCACCATGAGATCTGGAACCGTATCGCCACCAGCGTCCCACGGTTGGTGTCCTGCCCCGTCGGCGATCCGCTCGGCCCGGGAGTAGCCGTCGACGAGACCGCCCAGCCCAAACGAGGTCACCACACCGTGGGTACCGGAACACAATGGGCCGGTTGCCTGGGCCATACCACCAACTGTGTCACCTCGGTGTTCTGCAGCTATATCACACCCCAGGCCGGGACCTGGATCGCCCACGGGCTGTTTCTCCCGGAAAAAAGCTGGTTCACCGGTGCTGGAGCGACCGGGAAGGCCCGGCGCGCGAGCGCGGGTGTTCCTGATGATGCCGTGTTCCAGACCAAACCGCAGATCGCTCGCCGGGAGTTCCAGAAACTGCGTGATCGGGACGTTGGTTTCACCTGGGCGACGGGTGACGAAGTATACGGCCGATATGGGGCTCTGCGCGACGATCACGAAAAAACGGTGAGGCCTACGCCTGCTTCGTGCCGAAGAACTTCCTCGTCCCCACCCGCACCGGACGCCGGCACAGTGCCCAGCGGCTGGCCCAGCGCGCCCAGAAACACGTCGAGGTCCGCTCGGCGGGACCAGGGCGTTACGGGTCCGCGGTGGTACGAGTGGGTGATGATCGAAGCCGGTCCGCTGCTGGTCAGGCGCTGCTGGTCCGACCGGTGTAGGCAGGACAAGCAGCTGCTCGACGATGATCTCGTTCATCCGCTCGGGATGGGTGTAGATCTTCGCCGACAGCCAGGTCGCGTCCGGGAAGCCGGGCAAATGCCCGTGCGCGTTGGTCACCTCGGGCAGGTACCCGCCCGGTCTACGACGCGATGATCAAGCCTTTGCGTCAGGGAGAAACCAGACGCGGGATCAGCGCCGGATCCGGCCGCCGGGCTTGAATACCGACAGCCAGGTGGCCACCGAGAGCAACACGAACTGCATTGCCGTGGCGGCGAGATTCGCGGCCTGCGTGGTGGGTGAGGGTGCCGCGATCAGCTGCTCAAGCAACGGCCCCTGAATGGTGATGCCGGTGAGCACGGTGACCACCAACAACACCAGTTTCGCCGTTACCCAGCGGAACCGCAGCACGCCCCACTTCGTACCCAGACCCAGCACCACCCCGCTGACCAGCGATAACACACTGAGCGGGGCAGCGGAAGCGAACACAAAGTCCTGCATGAACGAGTAGGCAGCGCGGGCACTGCCGGGCGTGCGTATCGCAATCATCGCGAGCACCGCGTTCACCCACACCTGCCCCAGGATCGCCACCGACGAGACCACGTGCACGACAGTGACGGCCAGGCGAGTGCGGCGGGCAAGGCGGACCCGGGGGGCGGCGAGGGTAGCGGCGCTCATCTGGGACTCCTTTGACGTCGGGGCTTCCAGCCTCACCGACGCACACTCCCGGCGTCGTCGCACGGGGGGTGGCAACCGCACTGCTCCGGGCGGGCAACACCGCACTGAGCGGGTACTCCCAGCGTGGTAGCCACTGGTTCGCCCGCTGATCGATGCCGCAGGCAGGGGGTGCTGACTACCGTTGCCCTCGTGGCGCGAGCGACCCTCGGGAACCCGGTGGGTGCCGGTCTGTTCCGGCGCCTGCCGGTGTTCGTGCTGCCACTGGTGATCGCCCTGGCGCAGGTCCAGGGCACCCGCTTCGCCGCACTACAGCAGCCCGAGCGCACCCCGCTGGACGCGTTGGCCATCGCACTGCTGGTGGCTAGCCCCTTGGGGCTGCTCGCCCGCAGGCGCTACCCAGCGCTCGCGCTCGGTGGGGTGCTGACCGTGACGGTGGTCTACTACGCGCTGGACTACCCCTACGGCCCGGCGTTCCTGAGTGTCATCGTGGCGCTCGCGGCGGCCGTACAGCGCGGACACCGGCGCCTCGCATGGGTCGGCGCGGGCTCGGCGTACGCAACGTTGCTGCTGGTACAAGTGCTGCCCGGGGGGGCACCCGCACCCAGCCTGGGGCGGGCGGGCGGCATCGCGGCCTGGGTGCTCGTCGTCCTGCTGGCCTGCGAGGGGCTCCGGATCCGCGCCGAGCGCGCCGCCGAGGCGGCCAGGTCCCGGGCCGAGCAGGACCGGCGCCACGCCAGTGAGCAGCGGCTGCAGATCGCCAGGGACCTGCACGACGTGCTCGCGCACAATATCTCGTTGATCAACGTCCAGGCGTCCGTGGCGTTGCACCTGCTCGACGAGCAGCCCGAAGCGGCTCGAGGTGCGCTGACCACGATCAAGCAGGCGAGCAAGGACGTGCTCACCGAGATGCGTTCGGTGCTGGGGGTGCTGCGCGCCGTGGACGAGGCCGCGCCACGCCTCCCGGCTCCCAGCCTGGCCCGGCTCGACGAGCTGGTGGCCCGCAGCAACGACGCCGGGCTCGACCTGCACACGGAAGTACGAGGCGATCCGGTACCGCTGCCCGCGAGCGTGGATGTCGCGGCCTATCGGATCCTGCAGGAGGCGCTGACCAACGCCGCGCGGTACGGCGCCCCCGCGCAGGCCACTGCCTTGATCACCTACGGCGGCAGCGCGTTGACCATTCAGGTGGACAATCAAATCCCGAACGGCCAACCGTCCAGTGTCGAAGGGACCGGGAGCGGGATCGCCGGCATGCGGGAACGGGTCGCCGCTCTGGGTGGCGAGTTCAGCGCAGGCCCACGGCCCGGGAGCCGCGAGTTCCGGGTGCTGGCCAGCTTCCCGCTGGAGACGCTGCCAATGGCGGACGGGACGAGGGAGGACGGGACGTGATCAGGGTTCTGCTGGCCGACGACCAGGCGCTGGTCCGGGCTGGGTTCCGCGCGCTGCTCGACGCCCAGCCCGACATCGAGGTGGTGGCGGAAGCGAGCGACGGCGCCGCCGCCGTCCGGCTGGCCGTCGAGCTGCGCCCCGACGTGGTGCTGATGGACATCCGGATGCCAGGCACCGACGGACTCGCGGCGACCAAGCAGATCGCCGCCGATTCACGCCTCACCAGCGTGCACGTGATCATCCTCACCACCTTCGAGCTGGACGAATACGTCTTCGAGGCGCTGCGCACCGGCGCCAGCGGTTTCCTGGTCAAGGACACCGAACCAGCCGACCTGATCAGCGGGGTGCGCGCGGTGGCCGGCGGGGATGCGCTGTTGTCCCCAGGGGTCACTCGTCGCCTGATCGCCGAGTTCGCCGCCCGCGCCAAGCAGCCTGCGGACACCACTGCCCTGCGCGCCCTCACCGATCGAGAACGCGAGGTCATGGCCCTGGTCGCCCAAGGCCTGTCCAACGACGACATCGCCACCAAGCTGTTCGTCAGCCCCGCAACGGCCAAAACCCACGTCAGCCGCGCCATGGTCAAACTCAACGCCCGGGACCGCGCCCAACTCGTGGTGATCGCCTACGAAGCCGGCCTGGTCCGCCCCGGCTGGTACCCCTAACCCGGCGTGTCCTGCGCTGGTGCACGGTATGTCGGGCGCTCATGCTCGGCGTGGGTGTAGCGCTAACGGGAGATCAACCGAGGCCAGCGGCAGGACCGGGGTCACACGTCGTGCAACCTATCGACCTCGCCACCTCGGATCCCGCCGCTCCAGCGTGGCGGCCCGGCCCTCGGCGGCGTCCTCGGTCGCGCCGACCACCCGGCGCATGGTCTCGCCGAACCGGATGGCGTCAGTCATCGGCAGATCGGCGGTGCGCACCGCGACCTCCTTGATCGCCCGCGCGGCCTCGTTCAGCCCGCGCCGCATCGCGCCTTCGATCGCGTTGAGCCGCTCCGGGCGGTGGTAGGTGATCGTCGCAACGTGACCGTCGAGCTGGTAGCGCACAGTGTCATTCACCGGCGCAGGTTACGGCTCGGGCGACGGCCTGCTGGAGCCAATCGCCAGCACCGATCGTGGGAACGCACCGGTGTCTGCCTGGATGACCGACAGACCGTGGCCGACTATCTCACCGAGTGGCTGGCCGAGAAAGCACTGACGGCTCAGGATCTGCGCGGCGCCGACGTTGCTCTCGGTGAGAAATGGGAGCGGTGGCTCTACGAAGAGCTGCGACGGGCTGACGAGGTGGTCTGCGTGGTCACATCGGCCTCTCTGGCGTCGGTCCAGCACAGTGACATGATGGGGGATCCGGCCACCGTCCGCACCACCTCCGATGTCTCTTACACGGAAACGTCATTCGGTGTACGTGGCACAAGACCTGCGGAGTGATACCAGGCGCCAGACTAACCACCCAGATCACGGACTGGATCTGGTGTCACTTCGCAGGTCAGCGCCCACTCCGAACGGGTAGATCTCCAGTTTCGATGCAGACTACAGAAACGGGAGTGGGCTGGTGAGGTCATCCCGAGGAGGCAGACTCGATCTGCAGCACATATCTGGTAGTGCGAGATGAATTCGATGCTCAGGAGAACTTGACCGAACCAGCTCGATTACTCCACCCGCTACCAACCGTCCCGAGGTCGGCCCGGTTATCGATCCAAGTGGAGCTCGCTCCCGAGAAGTTATACCCATCGAACAATTTCACGTCACACTTATGATAGGTGCGAACCGAACTTACCCGGTTGTTCCAACCGATCTCACCAAGATTATCCCACTGCCATTCTTCGTCATACGAAGGAGTGCATTCTCGGGACTGTCTCCATGTGTGTGTAGCACCTGTATAGTTAGTGCCATCGTAAAAGATGGCGATCGTCAGGCCGCTGGCGGCACCAGCCAGGAGCACAGCCTCATTCACGTCGTCGGAACACCTTACGACTCTGGTGTCGAGATTTGCCACACAATCATTACCCAGAGTGAATGATCGAGAAGTACGATCAGGCCCACGCAGTTGGCAGCACCGAAAATCCAATCAGCATAGGTCGCCGTACTTCCCTCTGGCAATGCTGCATACGACACCATTGAAGCGACAATGACCACCGCCACGGCCAGCCCCTGCAGCTTTCCCCAAGGTCGGCCCTGAACTATCAGCACAGTTTCACTGACCAGGATCGCGGCCAGTAGCACAAAGGAACATGCCTGCGCCACCGGCGGTTCGTAGGTGCCCCAGTAGCGCACCATGTTGTACAAGCTCAGCCCGAATACAATCACTACCGCGACGAGGAGAACCGTGACCCGCAACCCGAGCAGGAGCCGCGCACCCGTCCGACATTCCATCACGTCCAGCTGATGGTCACGCACGCCACTCCAATCGCACGAGGGTGCCGCCGCCTGTGCATGACGTGATCTCCGCCGTTCCACCGATGCCTGCTAGCCGTCCCCGGACGCACTCGCGCAATCCGCGCCGGGTAGCCGGAACATCCTCGATCGAGAACCCTCTGCCGTCATCGACCACATCGAGGCATAGCTGTCTGGAGTCTCCCTGGAGCCGGACCTCGACCCGCGTGGCGCATGCATGGCGAGCGACATTGTTGAGCGCTTCGCGCGCCGCATCGGCGACCGAACGCGCAATACTGAAGGGAAGCAGAAACTGGGCCGGGGCTTCGAACTCGACGGGAAGGTGGATAGCGTCAATATCAGCCCTCAGCCGCTGGACGAGATCAGTGTGCTCGGGTGTCTGCTCGCCGTAAGTCCGAAGCATATCCATGTCGCGCCGCGCCTGCGGGACAAGCCAGTCGGCGTCCTGCCTGACCTGGCCACTGCCCACCATCAGCAGCGTTGTGGCCGCCGTGTCGTGCAGCGCGTTGGCGAGTTCGCGCTCGTCAGCGCGGACGGCCGTCGCCACCTGCTGCCCCCGACGTTCGCGCTCCGCTTCGGCGGCCAAGCCGTCAGCGACCTGCGCATTACGCTGCATCAGCAGCCATGCCATGCGGGAAAGCACCGCTGACACCAGTATCCAGATCGCCGAGATCAGCAGGTCTGTCCCAGCGCCGACCGCTGTCATGATCCCGACCAAGGTACCGGAGGCGACCAGCGTCGCTGCGCCACCCACCAGGGGTGTGGTATGCCACTGATAGCCGACACAGGCGAACTGCACGAAGAGCCGGATCCATGCGACGTTGTTCTGTTCGATGGCATCAGTCCAGAGCACGCTCAAGCACACGACCAGGAGCACGCCGGCGTCTATAGCGACAATCCGCGAGCTCCGCCTACACAGCAGCCACCACACATAGATCGTGCTCCACACCACCGTGACGATCACGACTGTTGCCGTAGCCGCGAAGTGTTCCGGCGACGCCCGAAGCAGAGCGACCGCGGCGAGCGGGCCGAGGGTCACCATCCGCACGCCAGCCGCGTACCACCGCCCAAATCGCCCTAGCAGGGAGGCCAACTCGCCGCCCTCGCGAGTCACACTGCCACGATCCGCCCGCCGTCCGGACGTCATACCGACCACCCCAGTGACCAACAGCGAGACACAGAAGGATCAAACCAACTATGGCTACGTTAAGTTACCAGGTCCGTCGGACGGTCACCGACCCAAAACCCACTCCACCACAGGTCAAGATCAAACAACGGCTCACAATGAGGAGCAGAAAGCGCACCGCCAACAGATCACCCAACACTCTCCATGTTCTTTGCTACCAATATGGTGCAGTGTGGTATCGTTCCGGTATGGCTATGACCCTCCGGTTACCTGAGCACCTGGCCACTGAGTTGCGTGAGGCGGCCGAAGAGGATCGCCGTAGCGTGCATCAGACCGTGGTCCTGGCGGTCGAAGCATGGCTCGCGGCCCGGGAGACCGCCGAGATCAAGTCCGATCCTGACGCGCTCCGGGCACTTGCGTCGGCGCGCGAGGAGGTCGCCCGAGGGGAGGTGTCAACCACCGCGGACGTGCTCGCAGCGCTCGCCGCGCGGCGGCGCCACAGCGCGTGACCGGTCTGCCCTATGAGTTGCGATGGTCCCGTACAGCTCGCCGAGCGATCGGCGAGCAACTCCCCGAAGAAGTGGCTGTCGCGGCTGCGGAATTCATCACCGGGCCGCTTGTGGGCAACCCGCAGCGCCTCGGGAAGATCCTCGGCGCTGAGCTGACTGGAACTTACGCTGCCCGAGTCGGCCGACAGTGGCGGGTGCTGTATGAAACTGACGAGGCCGAACATGTGGTGACCGTGCTCGACATTCGACACCGTGCCACCGTTTACCGCCGACGGTAAAGATTAGCGGGAGATCAGCTCGAAGCTCACGGCGGGACGGCCGCCGAAGCGCTCACCAGCACCCGCGGCCACCTGCTCAAGGAACGTCCTGGCCTGCTGCTCGGGCGGCACGTCGCTCAATGCCGCGAGGTAAGCTCGGTGCGCGGCCAATGAGGCGACCGCCTGGTCCAGGTGCGCCGAGACATCCACCGCGTGGGTCCCGTGCGGCGAACCCGCCACTGCCACCCACCGCACCCCTCCCCACGGCTCCAGGCCGTCCAGCCCGGGGAAGATCCACCGGTTGCCCGCGTCGGCGGCGGCATCGAGCGCGGCTCGGCCCACCGCGCGGTGGTCGGGGGTGTTCCAGCTACCGGGACCCCAGCTGTCATGGTGGTTGAGCGTGACGATCAGTTCCGGACGGTGCCTGCGGATCGCCCGCGTGAGATCCCGGCGCAGCGTCACGCCATACTCGATCAGCCCGTCCCGGTGGTCGAGGAATTCGACGGTGTGCACCCCGACCTCGGCGGCTCCGGCTCGCTGCTCGGCCTCCCGCAGCGGCCCTGCCCGCTCCGGCGCTATCCCGTCGATCCCCGCCTCACCATGCGTGACCAGCAGATACGCGAATTCCCGGCCCTCCGACGTCCAGGCCGCGATCGCCCCAGCCGCGCCGTACTCGAGGTCGTCAGGATGGGCCACAATCCCCAGTCCGCGTTGCCATTCGGTGGGCATCGGAAGCAGTGAGTCGTCTGGCATGGCGACAACCTTGCCACGCGGGATACACCGACCCAGGTAGGGCACCGGCACCGCGTGCTCCACAGGAGGTAGCCGGGAAGCCTCCCCGTGCCCGACGACGCGGCGCTACCTGCGCAGCAGCATGGGCAGCACCACACGAGCGAGAGGCAACCGATGAGCATGCTTGTTGCACCCGTGAGTGGCGATGCGAGTCATAGCACGCATCGCCACTCACGGGCACTTGTGCAAACCAAGGGACTGACTAAGCGCTACCGCGGCATCACAGCCGTGGACGGGGTGGACCTGACGGTGCACCGCGGTGAGGTGTTCGGCTTCCTCGGCCCCAACGGGGCGGGCAAGACCACGACGCTGCGGATGCTGCTGGGGCTGATCCGTCCGACCGCGGGCACCGCGACCGTCCTCGACCATCCCCCGGGAGACCCGCGCGGGCTGGCCCGGATCGGGGCGATGGTCGAGACGCCAGCGTTCTACCCCTACCTGTCGGGGCGGGACAACCTGCGGGTGCTGGCCCGCTACGCCCGCGTGCCGACCCACCGGATCGACGGCGCGCTGGACACCGTCGATCTCACCGCCCGCGGCCACGACAAGTTCGCCACCTATTCGCTGGGCATGAAGCAGCGGCTCGGCGTCGCCGCCGCCCTGCTCAAGGACCCTGAGCTGCTCATACTCGACGAGCCGACCAACGGCCTCGACCCCGCCGGGATGGCGGATATCCGCGCGCTGATCCGGCGGCTGGGTACCGGGCAGCGCAGCGTGCTGCTGTCCAGCCACCTGCTCGGTGAGGTACAGCAGATCTGCGACCGGATCGGGGTGATCTCCCGAGGCACGCTGATCGCCGACAGCACGGTGGACGAACTGCGCGGCGCGACGTCCCTGGTGCTGGCCGCCCAACCACTGGACGAAGCAACCCGCCTGGCCACCGAACTGCTCGGCCACCAGCGCGTGCAGCGCCACGACGGCCAGTTGCACTGCGACGCGGGGCCGGACGACGCAGCCCGGCTGAACCGGGCGCTGGTGCTGGCAGGCGTGCAGGTCAGCGAGCTACGCCGGGTGGAGCGCAGCCTCGAAGAGGTGTTCCTGGAGATGACCAATCACGAGAAGGACCCACGATGACCGCCGAGCTGCTCAAGCTGCGCAAACGCCCAGCCACCTGGATCATCGTCGGCATCTGGCTGGCGCTGAACCTAAGCTTCGCCTATCTGTTCCCCTACCTGAGCTACCGCACCGGCACACCCACCGGACCTGACGGCACCGCACCGCCCGCCCAGTTACTGGCCGAGGTGCTGCCCGCCAACCTGGTGCCCAATGTGCTCGGCGGCTACCCCTTGTTCGGCGGTGCGCTGGTGCTGATCCTCGGCGCGCTGATGACCGGCTCGGAGTACGGCTTCGGCACCCTCAAGACAGTGCTCACCCAGCGCCCGCGTCGCATCGAGGTGCTCAGCGGCATGCTTGGGGCGCTGGCCGTGGTAGTGCTCGCGCTCGGGGTGGCAAGCTTCGCGCTCAGCGCGAGCGCCGGCAGCCTCATTGCGGCCGTCGAGTCAGCGCCCGGGACATTCCCACCGGTTGCCGAGCTGGCCCGGGGGCTCGCCTCGGGCTGGTTGATCCTCGGCATGTGGGGACTGCTCGGAGCGCTGGCCGGGATCGCTTTCCGAGGCACCTCGCTGGCCATCGGACTCGGTCTGGTGTGGGCGCTGGTGATCGAGAACCTGATCCGGGGAACGGCGGCGCTGCTGGACGTCTTCGACACCGTGCAGCGAGCGCTGCCCGGAGTCAACGCCGGTTCCTTGGTAGCCGCCCTCGGTACCGGCCGAGGAACACCTGGTGTGGCGGCGGTGGTCGGCGGTACCCAGGCCGCCGTGGTGCTCGCCTGCTACGCAATCGGCTTCGTCCTGGTCGCCGGGATACTACTGGCCCGCCGGGACGTGGCCTGACTTCGCCAGATGTTTCCTCGGCCAACGGAAGGCTAGAATAGATTTCCTGCCGTATCCGTCACGAGCCTGCCCGCGTTGCCCAAATCAGCTGCCTTAATCCCCTCATTATTCGCCTTTTCCTCCGAATTCGTATTCTTGTTGACTACCAATGTTTCGTCGTTCAGAGCCAGGGCCGGGCTGGCCAGCCCAAAGCCGAGCAGGATCACAGCCACGGGAAGGGTGGCCAATATCGCGACGCGGCGAAGGATACGGCAAATCATGGTTATCCCCTTGCCGTTGTCGCTCAGCGGCGCAATAGTCCACCAGTCGACACGATCGAACTGTGTGCGGAGCCGTTCGTGCATAGCGTTGCGTAGCCCCAACTCAAGGCAGTGCAATGGGGTGTAGAAGGTAGCCGAGATCTCAACATTCCACCAATACAATCGGATTGCTGCCTCGACATCACCATTGGTCCTCGCCAGGTACGGTCTGAACCGCGGGATCGACAACACCTCACGGATCCACTCGGGCGGTTCAACGGTCATCGAGTGCTCCCTGGCGAGGAAGTCATGGCAGCACGGCGAATGTGCTAGGCTGCTCAGGTAAGCCCCGGGTTCGCCTCTGCTTCGGCATGCCACCCGGGGCACGGCTTTGTCGCCACAGTAATCTCGTAAGCTCAGACGCCGTGACCGCGCCCCAGATCACCCTGACCGTCAGGCTCAGCACGTCGGCGCTGGACGCGCGGCGCGGCGTGGTCCGGCTGCACCCCGAGGTCCTCGACGCACTAGGGTTGCGGCCGTGGGATGCGGTCCGGCTCACCGGAGCCCGGGTGAGCGCTGCGCTGGCCGCCGCAGGCCAGACCGCCCCGGGGACCGCATTGATGGACGACCTCACGCTGTCCAACCTGGGGCTCACTGACGGTTCCGAAGTGGTACTTGCGCCGGTGCAGGTACTCGCGGCTCGCTCGATCACCGTCGCCGGGTCCGTGCTGGTCAGCCGTTCGGTGAGCCCCGAGACGCTGCGGCTCGCGCTGGCGGGCAAGGTGCTCACCACCGGGGATGCGGTCTCCCTGCTTCCGCAGGACGTGGCGCCAGGGCCGGACGTCGCAGGGGTGCGCGGGCGACTGGCCACGGCGATCGGGATGACCTGGACCAACGAGCTACTCACCGTGACCGCCACCGACCCGCAAGGGCCGGTCGCCCCACACCCGTCCACTGTGGTCTCCTGGCGCGGCGGCCCGCGCACTGGGGACTTGCCCGTGCCGACGCCGCCCCCAGGCTCCACGCACCCAGCCTCACAGCCCCCAACCCCGAAGCACCCAACCCCGAAGCACCCAGCCCCACAACACCCAGCCCCACAACACCCAGCCCCACAGCATGCGGCGCCGATCGCGCCCGCCGTGGCCGACTTGGTGGGCGCCCAGGACGCGGCCCGGCGGCTGGCGGAGTGGCTGGAGCTCACCTTTCACCGCCCGGAGCTACTGCGCAGGCTTGGCGCCAGCACCCACCTTGGGGTAGCGATCCACGGTCCCGAGGGTGTCGGCAAGGCCACGATGGTTCGCGCGGTGGCCCGCGACGCCGGGGCCCAGGTGGTGGAGCTGGCCGCGCCGAGCATCGCGGCACTGGAGCCAGGCGCCGCCTCCCAACGGATCCACGACGCCGTGGCGCTCACCCGCGAGCTGTGCGTACTACTGATCACTGATGTAGAGGCACTGCTGCCCGCAACCAACCCACCGCCGCTGGCCACAGTGGTGCTCGACGCCCTGCGAGCAGCGCTGAACGGCGGCGGCGCGCTGGTGGTCACCACCGCGCATCCCGAGTCGGTGGATCCTCGGCTGCGGACACCCGATCTGGTGGACCGTGAGCTGTCGCTGCCACTGCCCGATGGTCGCACCCGCACCGCGCTGCTGCGGGTGCTGCTACAGGAAGTGCCGCTGGCCACTGACGTCAACCTCAGCGCCATTGGCGAGCGCACCCCGGGCTTCGTCGCCGCCGACCTCGTCGCGCTGCGCCGCGAGGCGGCAGTACGAGCAGCGCTGCGACACTCCTCAGATGCTGCCGCACCGGGACACTCCTCAGCCGAGCCCACGCTCGTGATCGCGCAGCAGGACCTGATCGACGCGCTGGATACCGTCCGCCCGATCGCCATGTCCTCCTCGGACACCGTGTCCACCGGTGGGCTGACGCTGGACAACGTCGGCGATATGACCGAGACCAAGCAGGCGCTCACCGAGGCGGTGCTCTGGCCCCTGCGCTATCCGGACTCGTTCACCCGGCTCGGCGTGGACCCGCCGCGGGGCGTGCTGCTCTACGGCCCACCGGGCTGCGGCAAGACCTTCCTGGTGCGGGCGCTGGCCGGCTCGGGCGCACTCAACGTGTTCACCGTCAAGGGCGCAGAACTACTGGACAAGTGGGTCGGCGAGTCCGAGCGGGCGGTGCGCGAGCTGTTCCGTCGCGCCGCCGACGCCGCACCCGCACTGGTGTTCCTCGACGAGATCGACGCGCTGGCCCCCCGCCGCGGCGGGTCATCAGACTCCGGCGTCGCCGACCGGGTGGTGGCCGCGCTGCTCACCGAACTGGACGGGGTGCAACCGCTGCGCGACGTCGTGGTGCTCGGCGCCACCAACCGCCCCGAACTGATCGACCCCGCGCTGCTGCGGCCCGGCCGGATGGAGCGGCTGGTGTACGTGCCGCCTCCGGACACGCAGGCCCGCGCCGCGATCCTGCGGGCCGCCGCGTGCAATACCCCGCTGGCCCCCGACGTGAACCTCGACGCGCTCGCCGCCGAGCTCGATGGGTACTCCGCGGCGGACTGCACAGCACTGATCCGCGAGGCCGCGCTCACCGCGATGCGCGAATCCCTCGATGCCACCGAGGTGACCGCAACGCATCTGGCCACCGCGCGCCGTACCGTGCGCCCCTCCTTGGACCCGATGCAGCTCGCCGAACTCGAGGCGTACGCGGCGGGGCGGGCCTGAACTAGGACGAGCCGCATCGCGAGACTCAGGCTGGCGGCCCAGCCCGGCGGCTCCAGCTGACTCAGCCGTCGTGCCGAAATGGACATGCGGAATACCGCCAGTCAGACTGACGACATGACCCGTCAAACTCGGGATCTCGCTGTCCGACGAGACCCATGCCGCAATCGCGGCAGCCGCGAAGGCCGAGGACCTGCCACTGTCTACGTTCGTTGACCGGGTACTCGCCCGGGAGATCTTCCGCCGTGGCGTCGACGACCACAACGACATGCTCCGCGAGGCAGGTCTTGCCGATCCGGATCGTCTCCGCCCCCTCCCCCATCACCGGCGAACGTGAGCTGCGCGTCATCGTCTCGTCCGACACCTACAACACGCGCCCTGGCTGCGTGTCCGTCCTCGTCGCAGAGATCGAGACCGGCACTCGGCTACGCCCAACCCAGCACGGCATCCTCACGGACTACGGCGTGGTGCTCGCAGATCGGATCATCTGGTTTCCCCTCGAGATGGTGGGCGAGCAGTTCGGACAGATCAGTAACGAGGAACGAAGCGCTGTGGTCGAGGCGGCTTGCCTGGTCATCCGAGGTAGGTGACCCAGCCGCCTAGCGTCGACGGCACTGCCGGCCCGCCGACCGTACGTTGCAGCCGACTCACACCGCGGTTAGTTCAGGAACGTCGAACCCCTCAACTTTGACAACTACTCACTCGATACATATACGTGGTGTATAAAGAAGTCATGGCGACATCGGAGGTCCTGCTGGCCTTGCTGCGGGAGCAGCCCCGGCACGGCTATGAGATCAAGCACGAGTACGACGCCTGGTTCCCGGACAGCAAGCCGCTGGCCTTCGGTCAGGTCTATTCGACGCTCGGTCGCCTGGCGCGGGACGGGCTGGTGCACGTTATGGAAACCCGTCAGGACGGAGCGCCGGAACGGACCGTGTACGCGCTCACCGACCAGGGGCAGGACCACCTGCGGGCCTGGCTCACCGAGCCGGCGCCGGCCGAGGGCACCAGCGCCGAGGAGATCGTCCGCAAGACGGTAGCCGCCTTGCGGACGGGCACCGACACGGCCGGCTTTCTGACCCGCCAACGCGCGTCCCATCTGCGCCGCATGCACGAGCTTCAACGGCAGCCGCCTGGTCGCGATCCGGCTTCCCGGCTCGCGCGTGAGCACACCTTGGCTCGGCTCGACGCGGACCTGCGCTGGCTGGACATGGCCGCCGAGCTCACCCGTAGGGAACACGAGAAGAGGACAACCCCATGACCGACCTAGTGCGCAACGAAGTGCTGAACATGGCGGGGGTCGAGTACGCCTACCGTCGGACAATCGCCTTGCGGGGCATCTCGATGACCGTGCGGGCAGGCGAGATCGTCGCCGTCACCGGGCCGAGTGGCTCGGGCAAGTCCACCCTGCTGCATGTCGCGTCGGGGGTGCTGTGCCCGCAAGCCGGGACAGTCCGGCTGTTAGGCCATGACCTGCGGGAAATCGGCGAGGCGGCGCGCAGTCGGCTGCGTCGTCGGCAGGTGGGCGTCGTCCTGCAGTTCGGCCAACTCGTCCCCGACCTGCCACTGATCGACAACGTGGCCCTCCCGTTGCTGCTCGACGGGCACGACGCCGCCGGAGCCAGAACGGCGGCAGCCGGGTGGCTGGAGCGCGTCCAACTCGACGACGTGGCCGCCGTGGTGCCCGCCGAACTGTCCGCGGGCCAAGCCCAGCGGGCGGCCGTCGCTCGCGCGTTGATCACCGATCCCTCGGTGGTGTTCGCCGACGAGCCCACCGGCAGTACTGACCTGCTGGGCGGCGAACTGCTGCTTGACCTGCTGGTCGGCGCGGTCCGTGAGCGCGAAGCGGCCCTGGTGCTGGTTACCCATGACAACACCGTCGCGGCCCGTGGTGACCGGGAATTCCGCCTCAGCGATGGCTTGGTGGACCACGAGGTGACGCTGACATGAAGGCCGCAAACGCTCTCCTGCTGGCCCGGCCCGCCGCGGCCGTGGACCGGAAACACGCTCGGCTGGCCGCGACCTGCCTGGCCATCGCCGGTGGGTTGCTGCTGGTCGCAACCCAGCTCGCCACGACCCAGCTCGCCACGACGTGGCCCCCCGACGACACGTTCGCCCCTTTCGTCGCCCAGGACGGGCTACGCCCTGGCGTCGTGATCGGGACGCTGCTGCTCACGGTGCCGGTACTCGCGCTGACCTGGCAACTGCTCCGCGTCGGCAGCGATGCCCGGGATCGCCGAATGGCTGCACTGCGGCTGGCCGGAGCGACCCCCGCGCAGGCCCGCACGGTCGCCGCGGTCGAGTCGGCACGGACCTCGGTCCTCGGCGGCATACTCGCTGGGCCCGCCTATCTTCTGCTGTGGGTGGCGCTGGGGGTACTGCCACCGGCGGGGGCGAGAATGGTGCCCGATCCGCGGCTGACCGAAATCGTCTCCTGGCTGGTGCTGATCGTGCTCATCGGAGCCAGTGGAGCGGTCGCAGGGGCGGCGGTTCGCCAGCCGCTGATCAGCGAACCGCTCCGGGGCGGCCAACGCACCCGGTCCTCGGGGTCGCGCTGGGCAACTTACCTGGCTGTCGCGCTGGGCGCAGCGACGTTAGCCGGTTTCGTTGCCGTCGTAGTATTTGGCTTGATCCCCGGACCGTGGTATGTCGGCGGTATGATCTTTCTCCTGGTCGCCACGGCGATGACACTCGGTACCCGAATAGTCACCTGGTTGGCAGGACGGTTACGAGCCCGTGGCACACCGGTGGACGTGCTTGCGGCTGCCCTCCTGAAAGGCGCGCCCGGGCCAACCGGCCGGGTCGCGGGGGTGCTGTGGATCTGTGGGATCGGCCTCGGCTTCGCGACGATGGTGACAGTCGGTATATTGGAAGAGAGATACGACTCGAGCAGTCTCGCCTTCTATCTCTCCGGCATAGCACTGGCCGTGGGAGCAATTCTGGTGGGAATGATCGTGGCCGCGGCAACCCTGGCGGTCGGTATGATCGAGCGGTTACACGATGCCCGCCGCGCGATCGCCTCGCTGGCCGCGCTCGGCGTCGATGAGGCCATTTTGCACAAGGTGCTACGGCGGCAGCTCACGGTGCCATCAATAGCCGCGATGGCATCAGGCGTGCTGGCCGGTGGATTCTACACTTTCAGCTACAGCTACGGAGTCCCCAAACTACTCACCCTCGGCGCGATAGCCTTGGTGGTTGTGGGGTCAGTGCTGGTCATCCACGTAGTTGCCACAGTTATGGCCCTGGCATTGCGGGCGCGGCTGCGCGATGCCATGAATCCAGAAAATCTCCGAACGGCCTGAGACAGTTGACCCCTCGGGTGCGCTCAGGTGCCGTAGTCGTTCGTAACTATCACGATCACTCCAGGACGCGCGTTTGCGATGCCGTCGAATCGGGGCTCTACCCGTATCCCGAAGTGCGCGCCGATGGCCTCTGCGGTGGCGCGCTGATCGGTGCCCTCCTGGTAGTACACGGTGCTGGTGGGGATCCGCCCGCCGGAGTAGTTGGCCACCTCGACCACCGTCCAGCCCGCCGCGTTGAGGTCGTCGGCGGCTCGCGAGGCCAGGCCGCTGATGGTGCTGTTGTTGTAGATCCGCGCCTCACCGCGATAGTCCGGCGGGCCACCGACCACCCCGGTGTCGGTCCCGGGTGCGGCAGGCGCCGCGGGATCGTCGGCCGGGTCCGGTGCGGCGGGAAGGGGAGCCAGGCTGGTGGCAGGCGTCGAACCGGGTGGCGAGGTCGGCGTCGGGAGGATCCCGGGTGGCGAGGTCGGCGTCGGGAGGATCAGGGTGGTTGGCGGCTCGTCGGCCGCAGACTGGCTCGTCGAAGTGGCCACGGGCAGCTGACTCGCGTCGGTCTGCTCTCCGCCGGTGGCGATGGCCAGCAGCCCGATCAGCGCGGCAACCGCTGCCAGCCCGAGCAGGACGAACCCGCTGGTCCGCAGCGGCCGACCAGCCCCGGTACCTTCCGGCGTACTCATGATCCCTCGAAGTTCGCTTGCTACTGCGGGTCGACGCCGATCCGCCGAGCCGCCCTGGCCCGCTGGCGGCTGGCTCTCAGCCTGCGCAATCTCTTGACCAACATCGGGTCGGCGGCCAGCGCCTCCTGGCGGTCGATCAAGTTGTTGAGGAGCTGGTAGTAGCGGGTTGCGGACATGTCGAACAGCTCTCGGATGGCCTGTTCCTTGGCGCCGGCGTACTTCCACCACTGGCGCTCGAAGGCCAGAATCTCGCGCTCCCGGTCGCTGAGGCCCTCGACCGGGCCATCGATCGGGTGCAGTGCCTCTGCGGCGTCCATTACGCTCCTCGGCTTGCGGTCCCCCGCAGACTCCTCCGGCGGTAGCCCGGAATGACAGCCCTGTGATTCCGGCGTCATTGAACCACGCCGAGGAGGGGCAGCCCCGGCATCCGCGCTGAGCCCCCCGACGATTACTCCATTGGAGCAAGGGTGATGGCACGACTACTGTTCGGCAATCATGACTGTTCGACCGATCCGGGTCGTCGGCGACCCAGTGCTGCACACTCCGACCAGGCCGGTGACCGAGTGTGGCGAGGCCCTGCACGCACTGGTGCACGACATGTTCGACACGATGGCGGCTGCCGAAGGCGTTGGGCTAGCCGCGAACCAGATCGGCGTGGACCTGCGGGTATTCGTCTACGACTGCCCGAACGGCGAGGACGTGCGGCATCGGGGTGCGGTGGTCAACCCCGTCCTGGAGACCACCGAGCGACCGGAGACCATGCCCGACCCGGACGACGACTGGGAGGGCTGCCTTTCGGTGCCGGGCGAGTCCTTCCCGACCGGGCGGGCCACCTGGGCGCGGGTCACCGGAACCGACCCGGACGGCGCACCTGTCGTGGTCGAGGGCACCGGCTTGCTGGCCCGCTGCCTGCAGCACGAAACCGATCACCTCGACGGCCTCCTCTACCTGGACCGCCTGGTCGGCCGCTACACCCGGCAAGCCAAGAAGATGCTCAAGACCCAAGGCTGGGGCGTCCCCGGCCTGGCCTGGGACCCCACGGCAGGCCCGCCCCAGAAATGAGCGCAACCCGGCGACGAGCATGTATGATTTTCGTATGACAAGGACCCGGGTAACCGTGAGCATCAGTCCAGAAAGCCTGGCCGCCGCCGAGGAAGAGGTCACGCTCGGTCGAGCACCGAACGTCAGCGCCTGGGTCGACGAGGCGATGCGGGAGAAGGCCCGACGTAGCGATCTGGTCGTCTTGTTCGCGGAGATGCGCGCTGAGAACGGCCCGGCGACTCCCGAGGAGGACGCGTGGGCCCGCAGCGTCCTCGGCCTGTAGGGCTGGGTCCTCGGCCTGTAGGGCTGGGTCCTCGGCCGGTAGTCATGGACTCCGGCGCATTGATCGCATTCGAGCGCAATGACCGCCGGGTAAGGCGTCTCATCGAGCTCGCCGTGGAGCATAATCGGGAGCTGCATGTTCCGGCCGGTGTCGTGGCGCAAGTCTGGCGTAACGGTGCCCGCCAAGTCCGGTTGGCCCGCTTGATCGGCTCCGACGCTCTGGAGATCCAGAACCTGGATCTCGACGAGGCCAGAGCCATCGGCGTGATGTGCGGATCCGCAGGCACCGCAGACGTGGTCGACGCGAGCGTTGCGCTGGTAGCCCGGCGGCATCGCGCGCTGGTCGTCACGAGCGACCCAGCCGACATCTCACAGTTCGGCGCCGACCTCGAGTGCATCCTCTGCTGATCAGCGCGGCTGGCTTCACCTATGTTACTAACATTGATGTTACTAACATTTATGATAGTCTTGTCGATGTGGTTCGCAGGCGAACTTTCGTCGGCCGTCAGCAGGACCTCGGACGCCTCCAGCGCCACCTCGATGCCGTCGTCGACGATGGGGTGGGGCGGCTGCTCAGCGTGCGGGGTCGCCGCCAGGCAGGCAAGTCGCGACTGGTGACCGAGTTCGCCGACCGTAGCGGCCTGCCGCAGCTGTTCTTCACGGCGACCAGGCTGGCCAGCCCCGAGGAGGAGCTGGCACGGCTGGCTCAGACGGTCCGGCACTCGACGCTGCCCGGTGCGCACCTCTTCGACGGCATCACGCTGGATAGCTGGCATGGCGCGCTGCGCCAGCTGGCATCGGCGCTGCCCGAGGGCCCCGCCATCGTGGTGCTCGACGAGTTCCCGTGGTTGGCCCAATCGAGCCCCTCGCTGGAGGGTGCGCTGCAGGCAATCTGGGACCGAGTCTTCGAATCAACTCCGGTCCTGCTCATCCTGATCGGGTCCGACCTGACCATGATGGAGGCGCTGACGTCCTATGACCGCCCGCTGTTCGGCCGCGCCAAGGAGCTCGTCGTCGATCCTTTCACCGTCGCGGATACCGCGGCGATGATCGGTGTCGATGACTGCTCGGTCGCGGTGGACGCGCAGCTGGTCACCGGTGGCTACCCGCGGTTGTGCCTAGAGTGGCGCGGCGCGCCGGATGTCATGTCCTTTGTCCGCGAGCAGCTCACCGACGAGAACTCCGACCTGGTGGTAGTGGGGCGCACAGTGCTAGCTGCCGAGTTCCCCACCGAGGTCCAGGCTCGCCACGTGCTCAGCGCGATCGGCGCGGGCGAGCGCACGAACAAGGCGATCGCTACTCGCGCCGGACTGCAGGCAGCTCAACTGGCGCGGTCGCTGCAGCTGCTGCGAGCAGCAAAGCGGGTCGTTGCGGCCGATCTGCCGGTGTCCACTCGCCCGGCACGAGAGCCGCGATACCGCGTCGCCGATCCCTATCTGCGGTTCTGGCTGCGCTTCGTCGAACCCGCACTGCCTGACATCGCCCGCGGCCGAGGCGATCTGGCGCTGACGCGGCTGCGTGACTCGTGGCTGGACTATCGCGGCCGAGCCGTGGAACCGCTGGTGCGCGCCTCGCTGGAACGCCTCGCTACCAGCGATCCACGCCTGGCCGGGACCGCAGTCGTCGGCGGCTACTGGACGCGCACCGGAAACGTCGAGGTCGATCTCGTAGGGGTCGACCAGTGGCCGGGCGCCAGCAAGGTCAACGCCGTCGGCTCGATCAAGTGGCGCGACCGCAGCCCGTTCAACCAGCGGGACCTCGCTGATCTCGCAGCGCACTGCACCGAGGTGCCGGGGGGCCGGGACGCCCCGTTGATCGCGGTGAGCCGTTCTGGCTGCACAGCTCGGGACCTGGCAGCGGTCTACAGTCCCGACGACCTGGTCTCCGCCTGGCGCTGAGGTGTGCCGACTAGATCTTCGTGTCCCGACAGACGTCGTAGCGCAAGTCTGGCGTTAGACAGGACTATCCGGCGGCGCCGGGTGAATCGACCGGGAGATGGTGTGCTTCGGCCGCCGTTGCCAGCCGCTTGTCATAGGTGACGACGACATCGAGGTCGTCCCGCAGGACCAGCGCGGTGGCGAGGTGGATCGCGCCCAGCGACCGTAGCGAGCGGTCCGGAAGCCGGCTCGCGGATTCGACGAGGTTTGCGGTGATGCCGATCTGGCCGACCCGGGTCAGCAGCAGGTCCGCCCGCGGTAGCGCGGACGGGTCCTCGCGTTGCACGGCACGACGGGTCTCGATGATGAGCAAGCTGCTGGATACCAGGCGCGTTCCCCTTCGCTGCGCGATGAACCGGACGAGCGCATCGGTCTCCGGCTCGGCCCGCACCAGCTTGACGAAGGCGGAGGTGTCGAGGTAGATCACCAACGCTCCTCGTCCCGCAACTCGGCGACCACCTCGCTGAGCGGTCGCCGCCCTGCCGGGGCAGCCGGTGGCGGGAGGAGGTCATCGATGCCGCCTGCCGGTGGGGTGTAATCCCCGGACGCGGCCAGGCGTTCCAGCAGGGTTCCCGCGTCCTCGGCGGGTACCAGGTAGGCAACCAGCTTCCCGCGCTCAGTCACCGGAACGCGCTGGCCCGCCTTGGCCATGCCCACGTACCGGGAGGCGTTCTGCCGAAGCTCGCGGATGCCCACTGATTCCATAGCACCCAGCGTAGCACCCAGGTGCTACTTTCTGCGGAGTCGGCCTGATGCCGCGGTCCGAGCTCCACCCGGCCGTCCGGTACGGCGCGCGGTGAGCTCAACTGTCGTTGGCTCGTGATAGACCAGCACCGTGGCCACCGACCTGATCGTCTCGACGGACGACCTCACCCAGCTGCTGCGTCGTCTTGCCGATCGCGAGCGGGTGCGCAGCGAGGCCACCGTGCAGGCCGACGTGCGGCAACTGCTGCTCAGCGGTGGTCTCGGGCTCGGGGACCATGATCTCGACGTCCAACTCGAAACCCAGGTCGGCGATCGCAGGCGGATCGACGTCGAGGTCGGCTGCACCGTCATCGAGGTCAAGGAGGATCTCCGCAACGCCAGCATCGTCCGGGCCGCAGAAGAGCAGCTCGCCGGTTACGTGACGACGCGCGGCGCGCAGACCGGGCAGCGGTACGTCGGCGTCCTCACCGACGGGCGCGAGTGGCGCGCTTACCACGAACGGAACGGCAAGCTGGCCGACGTCACCCAGCACATGATCAACTCAACGAAACCCGACGTCGGTGCGTTGCTGTATTGGCTTGAAGGCGTCCTGGCCACCCGGCAGGGAGTATCGCCGACGCCGAATGAGATCCGGGCTCGACTCGGCGCCACCAGTGCCTCCTACGCTCTCGATCGCGCCACGCTGGCGGCGCTATACGCCGAGCACGGCGTAAGCAAGACAGTGCGGCTCAAACGGCAACTGTGGAGCCGCTTGCTGCGTAGCGCCCTGGGAACTCAGTTCACCGATGACGACGAGCTGTTCCTGGAACACACGCTGCTGGTCAACAGTGCCGAAATCATCGCCCATCTGGTCGTCGGCCTCGACGTGACCGATATGCAGCCGGCCTCATTGCTCGGCGGACAACGGTTCGACCTGGCCGCCATCTACGGTGTCGTCGAACACGATTTCTTCGACCTTCCGGTCTGCTGCACCGCCTCGCCATCACCGAGGAGGGCCGCGTCGACGTCCTGGTCGGCAATCCGCCATGGCTCTCGTATCGCTATATGCCGGACGACATGCAGGCCGCGTTCCACGAGATGTCCGAGTCACGCCAGCTGTGGCACGGCCGCGAGGTGGCAACGCACCAGGATCTGTCGGCCCTGTTCGTCGCCCGAACGGCGCAGCAGTACCTGGCCGAGGGTGGCTCCTTCGCGTTTGTCATGCCGAACGCTGTGCTGGACCGTGGCTACTACGCCGGATTCCGCGCAGGCAACTACTCCGACCCAGCGGACCCGATCGCAGTGAATTTCACCGGCTTCTGGGACCTGCGACGGCTGCGGCCCCACTTCTTTCCCCGCGGCGCCGCCGTGGTCTTCGGCCAACGCAGCACCACCCAGTTCGGCACACCACTGCCCCCGAAGACGACCCGGTGGACCGGCCAACTTCCGCGCGACAACGACACTTGGGAAGCAGTCTCAGATCACCTTACGCGGCACGACGCCGATCTCGTGGTACACGACGAGGAAGCTATCGTTTCTCCGTATCAGGATCGGTTTCGTCAAGGCGCCACAATCGTGCCTCGGGTGCTCTTTATGGTTGAGAAACATCAGTCCGGTCCACTCGGTCTCGCCGCAGGCAGGCAGACTGTTCGCTCCGCACGGAGCAGCACCGAGAAGAAGCCTTGGAAGGAGCTACCCCCTCTCGAAGGCTTATGTCTTACGGCAAGGATGAGCGCGATATCGACAAGCACATATGGAAACTGCCGATTCCAGTGTTCGATGACGGCAACCTCATACACCGCCGCCTATCGGACCTAGGCGAGCGGTGCACGAACCTCGTTGCCGGTCTCGACCTCGATAGCTCCGGCAACTTCATCACGCTCCGCCGCCAAGTCAGAGCCGCGCTCGCGGCGGATCCGATGGCTGCGGAGATCAACGAGATAGTGCTCGACCTGCTCGCCACTTAGGGCTAATAACAGCACCGGCCGATCGAACGGTTGTGTGTCGTAGGGCGAAGTGCCCTCCAGGGAGTGGTTCTGTGCGATCATGGAGAGCCACAGACCAAGCAGGGACGACACAGGATGACTGAACCAGTAACAGAGGATGAGCAGCGTATGGCTGTGACGCGCGATGCGGCGGCCAGGATCGCGCGGCTGTCCGTGCGCAGAATCGACTACTGGGCGCGTACCGGCCTCATCAAACCAACTGTGGACGCCCAGGGCAGCACCGGGCGGGTCCGGCTGTACGGCTTCCTTGATCTGCTCGCTCTCGTCGTGGCGGCCGAACTCAACGTCCGGGGAGTATCGGTGCGGCACATCCGGCAGATCGTCGGGCATCTGAAGTCACGGGGCTACGACCACCCGCTGTCCCAGCTGACGTTCGCCACCGTCGGCAACCGCGTGTATTTCCAGCATGACGACGGAACATGGGAGGGCGACCTTCGCCCGGACCAGCTCGTGCTGCGCGAGGTGCTCAATCTACAGCCGCTGCGCCAGCGAATCGCGGACGGAGCGCGGCGAGACGAGGCTCTGATCGGAAAGGTCGAGCGCCGACGGGGCGCGATGGGCAACAAGCCGCTACTCGCCGGCACCCGTGTACCGGTCGAGACTGTCCAGCGTTACTTGGCCGCCGGTCGCTCCATTGATGACGTGCTGGAGGCGTTCCCGATGCTCACAGTCAGCGATATAGAAGCGGCACAGCGCGAGACAGTCGCCTGACGTTGCGATTCGTGTGTGACCACGACGTCGATGCTCGCGTAGCCGCACGGCTACGTAAGCTCGGCCACCACGCCTGGACCGCGGAGGACGCCGGCCTCAGCAGGGTCCGTGACGACGAGCTGACGGTCTACTCCGACAACCAACGGGCCGTGCTGGTCAGCCACGACAGCGAGTTCTCCCAGCGACGTCGGCGCAACGTGGTCGGACGGCACATCTTTCTGCAGTGCAACGAATGGGACGCCGCCGACGTCCTCGAACGGCATCTCGAGTTGATAATCCCGGTCTTGGAGCACCACGAGGACGTATACGTGCGA
>JBQTGW010000288.1:0-2201 GCA_052390495.1 Pseudonocardiales bacterium | reverse complement strand
TGGCTGCGCGCCGGCATCAAGTATCCGGAGACCGTCGCTGAGCACTCACTACGCACCGCAATGCTGGCGTGGGCGCTCGCTGGGCTGGAGGGCGCCAACCCAGAGCGCGCCGCCACGCTTGCGCTGTTCCATGACAGCGGTGAAACCCGGACGACCGATATCGATCACGTAGGCCGGAACTACCTCCACGCCACCTCCAACGAACAGATCACCGCCGACCAGACCGAGGCGCTGCCGAGACCCCTTGCGGTGTTACTGCGCGGAGTTCTCGCCGACTACGAGAGCCGCGCATCGCTGGAGGCCGACTGCGCGCGCGACGCCGACAAGCTGGAGATGCTGCTACAGGCCCTCGAATACCGCCAGGAGGGCCACTGCAATATGGCGCCCTTCATTCAGACCGCAGTGGCGGCACTGCGCACAGAATCAGGGAGGCGGCTCGGTGAGGCCGCGATGCACACTGACCCGGCTACGTGGTGGCAGGACTTTGCTAAGCCGATCGCGGCCGAGCGACTGACCACCAGGAACGGACAGTAGCCGAGCGGTTGTACTCGTGGCCCAGTCGGGGTCGCCGGGCTCGGCTGCCCTGCCCGGTAGGGCAGATTTGTTCCTGGTCCACTACAGTCCCGATTTCACGATGAGCGTTGATCGGGTTACGGTGAGTGTCCTGGGGTGCTGATCAGGTATGGTTTACATGGTGTCACCTCCTTTCGGTGGATCTGTGTTCAGGTCGGCGTGAGTTGGGCGGTGAGTCTGGCTCGGTAGTGGTGCCATCGGGCGATCGCTTGGTGTCGTCTGCGCCATCGTGACCAGCGCAGGTGGAATGCCGTTCGGATTTTCGGCAGTCCCGCGTTGGCTATCCCGATCAGACGCGGTGTTTCGTTGAGTGTGAGCCGGATGTAGCCGATATCCGGGGGGAGTGGCTGGTCCGGGCTGGTGGGGATCAGGGAATCTCGGAGAGGAATCGTCATCTCGTCGTGAGTGGGGGATTCCCGGTCGGGGGCCGGTGAGGAACGACCCGTGCGGGGGGTGGGAATGTCACCGAGGGGCGGGGGCTCGGTGATGTTCTGGGTAGGACGTGCGGCGGTGTCGGTCGGGGATGCGGTGGTGGTCTCCAGGCGGGCCCGCAGTGCGGTGACTTTGAGCATGGCCAGTCCACACAGTGCCGTGTGATGCTGTGCACTCGTCCAGGTCCGGTACTGATTGTGGTCCCAGCCTGATGGTCCTTTTCCTGTGGCGATCGTCTCCTCCACCGGCCAGCGCCGCCCGGCCGGTAACACCAGATGTGACAATGTCAGTCTGATCGGGGACTTTTTCGGCACATGACAGTACACAAACGACGTCCCGTCGGGACTCTCGGGATCGGTGCCCCGGGTGTTTGCGGCGGTGGGTGTCCCGGGTGAGAGCAGGGGTCGGCGGATCAGCAGGACATGCTCAGGGGTACCGGCTTCGATCATCGCCCACTCATACCGTCTCGGTCCGCCCAGTCCCGGGCCCGCGGACCTGGGGCGCCACTGAGGGTGGCGTTCCAGATCCAGTCCTCCAGGTATCCGGCGGTGAGCATGGTACGCACCAGCCGCAGAAACCGTCCATCATGGACCTTCTCCGCCAGTGCCGAGAGCATGACGTCATGGTCAAGCGACCCGAAACAGTCGGAGATGTCCCCTTCGATGAACCACGTTGTCCCGGTCCAGGTGTTGGCCACTTCCCGCAATGCGGTATGGCAGCCCGACCGGTCCGGAACCCGTGGGAACGGTCCGAGAACGTGGGCTCGTAGTACGCCTCCAACAGCAGACGCACCACCTCACCGACGATCTTGTCCGTCCACGTCGGCAAACCCAGCGGGCGTCGCTTCCCGCTCTTCTTCGGTATGTAGATCCGCTTCACCGGCCGCCACCGGAAACGCTCACCGCGTAACGCGTCGATGATCGCCCCGATCTTGGCCAGGGACATGCCGTCCACGGTCTCCCCGGTGACCCCAGGTGTCATCGCACCCGTATTGGCGTAGAGACGCCCGTAGGCCAGCAGATACAACTGCGGATTGAACATCTGCCGATACAGTTCCTCACACGGCAGCCCACCTCGGCTCCGTCGCTGTCGCGGAAGTGGAACAGTCGCGCCGGGGTCTCACACCAGGTCAGCTGCTTGGCGATCTCGTTGGCCACGAACGTCTCGAACAGGGGGCCGCCTGCCGGATCGGTCGG
>JBQTGW010000287.1:0-3387 GCA_052390495.1 Pseudonocardiales bacterium | reverse complement strand
CGACACGACTCACGTCGAGCGATACCGATCATAATCTGCTCACGCTCTAGGGGGAGCAATTCCTGACCACGCACCAACAACCTCCGCATCAGTCATACCAACAAGATTATATCCTGTTGGTGCACTGACCGGTTGACTCCAAGGTATGTGGAACGGTGGCTGAAAGCGCCGATCCGGATGCCTGACGGAACGGTGGAGGCGCGGGAACGGGGAACGCCGCAGGGATCTGCGGTGTCACCCGTGCTTGCCAACCTCTTCATGCACTATGCGTTCGACTCATGGCTGGAACGTGAGTTCCCGACTGTCGAGTTCGAGCGGTTCGCTGACGATGCTGTGGTGCATTGCGCGACTGAGCGCCAGGCCCGGCAGGTATGGGCCGCACTGGCGGAGCGGCTGGAAAGCGTCGGGTTGCGGCTGCATCCCGACAAGACCAAGATCGTATATTGTAAGGACCGGAAAAGGCGGCTTGTATTCGACTGCACGTCGTTCACGTTCCTTGGATATACATTCCAGGCGAGAAAAGCTCCGACCAGAGACGGGAGGAGCATGTTCGTGGCGTTCCTCCCGGCGATCAGTAGAGACGCCCTGAAAGACAAGGGTGGCGTGATACGCGGGTGGCGGATACATCTGCGCACCACTTTCGACCTGGCAGACCTTGCCGAGTGGATGAATCCAGTCATCCGTGGCTGGATGAACTATTACGGGAAGTTCTACCGGACCGAGATGTTCGGCCTCCTGCGGCGCATCAACACCTACATTGTGCGTTGGGCTCGCAGGAAGTTCAAACGGTTGAGGGCATTCAAGCGGTCGAAACGATGGTGGAACGGGCTTCAGAGAAGGCTGCCCGGTCTGTTCGTCCACTGGAAGTGGATGCCTGAGTTCTGAAGGATCAGATGAGAAGAGCGGAATGACGGGAGACTGTCACGTTCCGTTCTGTGGGAGCCCAGGGGTGAGATCCCCCTGGGCCACCCGGCGGCCTTGGCCGACGTGAACTGTCAATCCTGCTGATCAGTGGCCTACTGCGCGCGGCCGGACTGGACTGGTTCGAGCGTGGCGACGTGTTCGACCGGGTGGCCCGGCTCCGCCCCGCCCCAACCGACACCGCCCGCATCGAGCAGCTGGCGGACAACGTGCGCACCTTGCTGGCCGTCCCCGACCTGCCCGACAGTGCGCTGTTCGCACCCGGCGGCCCGGTCGCGCACGCCGCGCCCTGGCTTGCCGCGTTCGAGACCGCCGGCCGCCAGCTCGGCGAGGCGGCCGCCCAAGGCCGCCTGGACCGGGGGCTCCGGGCCATCTGCACCCACATCGTGATCTTCCACTGGAACCGGTTCGGCCTGTCGGCCGTCACTCAAGGCATCCTCGCCCAGGCAGCGACCACAGCCCTCTTGTCCTGGAGCTGACCATGGACCCCACGACGCTGGCCGCCACCGGCCGCCGCTTCCTGCTCCTCGGCCGACCACGGCCCGCCTGCCCCTCCCTCCCCGAACGGATCAAGGAGATCACTGACATCGCGCACACCGCCGGACAGGAGGGCGTGGACAGCTTGGCCGACGCAGCGTATGTCCTGAACAAGGCCGCGCTGGTGGCCAGCGACTGCGGCTTGGCGAACTTGGCCGCCGACCTGTGCTGGCAGCACATCAACATCTACCGCGCCGCCGACCGGTGGCTCACCGTACTTCAGGCCAGGCACCTGCTCGAGCCCGTCCTCAACCTCGCCCGGTTGCAGATCCGCGCCAACTCCGGTGACCAGGCGATGCGGCTGCTGGCGGCGATGTACCGGGCCATCACGACCAACACCGACCTGCTCGTCGACGGGCACACCCTGCCGCTGGCCGACCTCATCGGCACCTTGCGCGAGCACCATGAACTGCGCGAATGGGTATGGCTGCACTACCTCGGCGACGGAGTCCGCACCCTGACTCTCGCCGGACGCTGGAACGACGCGGTCACCCACGCGCAAGCTCACCGGGGGATCGGACTGCATCTCACGGAGGGCCGACAGGCCACGATCATCGCTCACTGCCTGAACGGCGCTCGGGCAGCGGCGCGCGCCGCACTAGCGGACAGCACACCGACGCAACCATGGGAACAACAAGTCGCCACCTGCCTGACCGTGATGTGCACCGACCCGGACGAGGCATCGACATGTCGGGACATCACCGCGATGATCAGACACTTCCGCGGGCACGAGCCGGTGCCCGGCTATGCGGTCTTCCGGGTCCAGCTCGGGCTCACCGTGACCACCCTCGCCACCGCCACTGATCCAGACGCGGCCAACCTCGTCCTCACCCAAGTGGCCGCCGAAGCAATCGAGGCCGGCGACGGCTACGCCGCCCGCGACGTACTCCGCTACCGCAGTCCCCTCACGGGCCCGACCGACGTGCAACGCGACGCACTGTCCGAACTGGTGGCCTCCTCTGGCCTGGGATCCGGGACAATTCCCCAGCCCCTGCGCGATTCGCTAATCAGCTCGGCGCAGGCCGCGACCGAGGCGTTGGCCGAGTCGATACCGCAGTCTCAGAAGCCGTGAAATGCTGCGGGAACTGCTGACCGGGGCACCGGACAATGAGCAGCTACAACAGCTCGACCTGCACCTGAGTGGAGTGGCGCAGCTCGGCGTCCCGGCGATCGTGTTCCGCGCCGGGCTGCGGCTTGCTCGGCACGGTGTGCCTGCCCCTGCGGAGCCTCTCCATGGTGCTTACACTGCGATGAGAACCAGTCGTGGATTCACTGCGGAGATATCGTCAAGGTCGCTGGTGAGTATCGCGTGGCCGCTTTCAGCGGCGCACAGTGCGACGGAGACGTCGACGACGTCGGCATGGTCGCTGTGTGCGGTGAGTGTCCCTACCGCCCGTGCCGTGGGATCGTCGAGTACCACGACCTGGACGTCCGGATCGGCCAGTAGCCGCGCGATTCTGGCTTGCCAGGGACCTCCGCGCCACGCTTGCGCGACGACCCCGGCCGGCACCGCAAGCGGTATCTTGTCCGCTACGGCACGCCACAATATGCTGCGGACCCGCTCGTCACCCCGTTCCAGCCCGATCAGCGCGCCGGTGTCCAGCGTCAGCCCACGGCGAGCGGGTGGTGGGGTTACGGGACGAGGCGTCACGGAATGAGGCCGGTGCGTTGCAGTTCCTGATCCGCCCAGGCGCGGGCCTCAGCGCTGGGCTCGCCGAGCTCGCGGTCCAGCTCCGCCAGTAATTCGGCCAGCGAGTTCTCCCGCTCGGCGCGCGCCAGGGCGTCCGCGACGTAGGCCGACACGCTGGGGGCGCGCCCGGCGGCTACGGCCCGCCGGGCGGCGGCTACTTGCTCCGCTGGGAGCGAGACCGCGATCTTCATACCGGCAGCATACTTTCGACATACCGAGGGTCGGTGCAAGCGCCAGCG
>JBQTGW010000286.1:0-22489 GCA_052390495.1 Pseudonocardiales bacterium | reverse complement strand
AGTCGAGGAGTTCAGTACCGGTCAGCCGCATCGGTCGACCTGTCGACGAATGCAATCCTGACAGAATCGATTTTCTTCGGTGGTCATACTCGCGGCCAGCACTTCAGCGCCGCAAAGCGCGATGTAGAGTCCCTGCTGGCGGGTTGCGGTGATGGAATCGAGGTCGATGAGATGCTCGACCAACGTCTGGGAGTCGACCATCGTTTGGACGAGGATCGCCCTGGTTGCGCCGGTCACCGCGCGCCCTCGCCGCTCTACTCGGTGACGCCGTGAGGGACTCGTTTATCCCACCTGTGCTTAGGCGGGATACGACGAGCTCGGGCCTGGACCAGCCACGCCACGAGCATCGCCAGCAGCACGAGCGGACTCATGACGATTATCAGCCACAGGATGAGTTCCCATAACTCTCTGTCTAAGACCACACCGCAGAGCGTGGCCGATCAGTGACATCATGGTTATTGCGTAGTTAAGGTACCCCGAATGGGTTAACGCTGGTCCAGATTGGCCCGGCTGGCGAGCTGCTGTAGCTGCTCGTTGTCCGGTGCCCGGCTCAGCAGTTCCCGCAGCATCTCGCGGTGTCTGAGCTCGCGGTAGAGCTTCACGGGTAGCAGAGCTTCCGCTCTCAGGTAAGCGCGCACCGCCTCGTCCACCGGTCCCCCAGCGAGGGCCAGCGTCCGCCCAGTGATCCGCCAGTAAAACGCCTGGTTGGCCCGGAAGGGGTCACGCTCCGGCTGAGTCGTGCGCAGCAATCGGACAGCATCATCGACGTCACCGAGTTCGAGCGCCGCTTTGATCCGCCGAAAGCTGACGAACGTCGGCCCGAAGCCGAACCCGAGCGGGGCCGCCTCTCCGAGCTCACCGAACCGGTCTGCGATCTCCGCAGCCTCCCTGAGTGGCGCAGTCGGGTCACCACCCCTGATGGCAATGAGCATGGCTCGGGGCGCGGCCAGCGTGGCGATCACCAGGCCCGATGTCTCTCTCGTGACCGGTGGCTGGGTGGCTTTGTCGAGCACGGTTTGCGCCAGAGTGAAGGAGCCACCGATGGTCAGTCTCTGAGCCAGCCCAAAGGCGGCCGACGCGAGCGAGGTCGCCTCGCCGTGCTCCTGGGCGAGGTCTCGGGCCAGGAACATGGCCTGGCGCCGCAGGTCGAAGTGAGCCACCGCATAACCCAGCCAGCTGCCTGTGACCTGCACGTGCAGCATCACACCCAGCGGCAGCAGCGTGCCGAGATCGCGACCGGCGGCCAGCGTGGTGTGCAGATCACGGATCAGCTCCGGCAGCACCCGGCCCACCTCCCGGAACCGGCACTGCTGATCCAGCTTGAGGGCTCTGGCCACGCGCTGTTGCAGCGCCGACACGGGAAGAACCTCACCGCCGGGGTAGCCGGCCTTCGCCGCGTCCAGCGCGTCTTGCACGGCCTCGGTGGTGCTGTCCGTGTGACCGTTACCAGGGGCAGGCAGCTCCAGCCGCAACAGGTCCCAGAGCGGGACACCGAGCGCGGACGCTACCCCCTTCCAGTGCGAGAGCCGTTCGAGAGGAGCCAAACCTCGCTCAACCTGGGACAGGAACCCAACACTGATACCAGCCAGTCCCGCAACCACCTCCAACGTCAGATCCCGCTTGAACCGGATCTTGCGCAGCTGCTCCCCTGCCGTCTCCGCCTCGCCAGCATTCATGGTGCCTGCCTCCTCCCCGCTTAGTCCGGCGACCCGGGTCGTGGATTCAGTGCGCGGGGCAGATGATCTTCCGTCGTGGACTTAGCGTGGGTTGATCATGCTCAGCCCGAATCCTACCCTGACCTGCGAAGTGACACCCCGTGCCAGGATGCCCGCCAGCTCACGGGCTGGATTGGCTGTCACTTCGCAGGTCAGCACTGCTCTGAACGGGTGGACCTTCAATCTGGCTAGGCGGCAGGCCGCTCGCGACTACCCAACGCTTCACGCTCTCGGCCTCCGATGCGCATGCCGAATGATGAGTCTAGGCGGTGGGTAGCAGCTTGAGGTGTTCGACCGGGTGGTGTACTCACCACTGGAGACCAAACACAAATGCGAATTTTCTTATCACTGAAAATCTCGCAATATCGCCACTGTCGCATGCGTTTCACGGATAGCCACGGTTACTTCATCTTTCGAGTGAACCCTGTAGGCGACACTTGCACCTCCATGCCCCGAGACGTGACAATCAGGACATTGATCCCTGGCCTCAATTGCGAACAGATGAGGAATCAACATGGACAACAGTCGGGTTGCACTGTTCAGGACAGTATCGGAATTCACTCCACCCGATGAGGTGGCGCAAGTCATTTTTCCCGGCGATCAGATCGCGCAGCAAGAGTACGTGTTATACTGCCGTTCCCGTGGCTGGCTATAAATCCTTTCGGCCCGCCAAACAAGCGGGCGGGAACTCGCCGCACGGACCGAGGAGATGTACTGACGGGTGGATGAGGTGGCTGCGAGATTGGAGCGCATCCGGGAAGTTCAGCGGGTTCTCGATGGCCCGCCGACCAGGCAGGTAGTGCTCGACGGGCTGTCTGCCGTCACGACTCGGATTGCGCTACCTGAACCGCGAACTGATTTGTCGGCCGGGCTCGGTCAGATCATCGCGACGCGGAGCTCCCGATACCGTTTCGATGCCACCCCACCGAGCGCCGCGGACTTGTCGTCGCTGTTGCGATGGTCACTGGGACCACAGCGGACGGTTCGGTTGCCCGGTGGCGCGGAGCACCGGATGTGTATGGCTCCTTCGGCAGGCGGCCTGCCGTCACTATCCGTGTACGTGGGGTTCAGGCCAGGCGGGGAGGGAATTGCCCTGCAGAATCTCTACCTGGTCGCGACCGCGCTTGAGCTGGCGGGATGTGCGGTGACCGGTTTCGACGATCACGCCCTCGCCCAGTTGCTGCGACTTCCGGACACGATGTTCCCGACCGTGCTGTTCCCCTTCGGCAGGCGGCCGAGGTAGCCGCCGTTAGAGGTGGTGGCTGGCCGGTCAGTGTGGCAGGGGAGGTCCCGACCGGGCCTGCCCACCACCGCGAGCTGATCGGCCAGCCGACTGCCCCCGAGAAAAGGGAGACCGACCGAGGAATTCGAGTACAGTCCTGGCGCCAACGTATGCACAACGCGCATACCGGTCGGACGCACGTCCTCGGTGGTCACGTCGACTGAAACCACCGACCAGCCGGGCGGAGTTGAACACCACGGTCGACGCGCTGGCCAGTAGTGCCCGGAGCGGCGGGATCGGGGTCTGCTCAACCCTCCCGTGTACCTTCGCCGCTGACGAGGGAGGGGTACGTGACTGCAACCGAGGACCCACCTGCCGAGCGCACCGAGGTCTCGGTGTGGATCAGTCTTGTGCGTGCGCCGTGGCTGCGGCTGGCGGTGTTCGTCCTGATCCTGGCTGTACTCGGCTGGTTCGCCATCACCCGTGGGACCGCGGCCGTCGAAGTGGCTCGGGACTGGACCGCTGGCATGGGAGTCCTTGGTGCCGCCGTCTTCGTGCTGGTCTATGCCGTGGCGACGCTGGCGTTGTTTCCGGCCACACCGCTGACCGCCGCGGCCGGATTGCTCTACGGCCCGGTGGTGGGGGTGCTGGTGGTCTGGCTGGGCGCGATGCTTGGCGCCACCGGCTCGTTCCTGGTCGGTCGGCTGCTCTCGCGCCAGGCCGTCGAGCAGTTGGCGGGCGGGCGGACCGATCGACTCAACGCTGTCCTCGCCACCCGAGGCACGGTCGCGGTGCTGCTGGTACGGCTCATTCCGATCTTCCCGTTCGCCCTGGTGAACTACGGTTCGGCGATCACCGCGATCACCTTGCGGCAGTATCTGGTCGGCACCGCCGTGGGTATCCTGCCCGCCGCCATCGCCTATGTGTGGCTGGGCGACAGCATCGAAGATCCCATCTCGCCGCGCTTCATCGCGGCACTGACCGTCCTGGCAGTCCTAGCCGTCGGCGGCACGCTGGCCGCCCGGCGCTTCTCCCGCCGAAGGTAGCTGTGGTAAGGCTGGGCGGGCACGCCCCCGGTTACCAGTCGGCGGGCCTCGTCGATGTGCTCATCGGCCCGGTCGCGCGCACCCATGCGAGCGTGCGCCCTGGCTTGGTCCAGCGCGATCCGGAGCGCGGCGATGCCGGCATGTTCGGCTTCGGGGCCGGTGATCGGAGCGCCGTCCGGCTCGCCGGTCAGCGCGGCGACGTCGAGGCCCAGTACGCGGGCGACGGCGGCGGCCTACGGCCCCTTTGGGTGCGGATCCTTCACACATCGGGAATTGACTCCTGGGTCAGAGGTTGCTGCGGGTTCTTGATCGGTGAGGAACAGCCAAGAACCTTGTTCCCGACGAGGCCAGCCCTGAGCTTCCGGGATCGCGTTCTGATCAAGTACGGGGGTCCTACTTGTCTCCTGTTTGGACGGAGTTCTTCCCGCGGGTGGGCCGACGGTCCACTATCGACGGCGATCAGGAGCGCGGACGGACAAAAGGGATGAGGGGCGATGGGTGGGCAGGACAGGAACGCCGCGTTGCGGGGGTTGCTGGATGAGGCGGAGATGAGCAATACCACGCTGGCTGCTGCGGTGGTGGCGGCGGGAGCCCGGGAGGGGATTTATCTGGGTACCAGCACCACGACGGTGCGGCGGATGCTGGATGGGTGCCAGTCGCAGTGGCCGACGCCGAGGCTGGTGGCCTCGGTGCTCTCGCAGCGGTTGCAGCGTGAGGTCAGCGTGAGGTCAGCGTGACCGACTGCGGGTTCGCCGACCACACCCCGCCCGGTGAGGATCCCTATGACGGGTTGCGCTGTTCGGGCACACTGGACGGGACGGTCCGCACGGTTGTCGAGTTGACTGGACGAGATATGCGCCGACGCAAGCTGCTGCTGGGTTCGGCGTTCAGTGTGGCGGCGTTCGCCGAGCCGACGTTGTACGCGCTCATCGTGCCCCCGGCGCAGAGCACCGCCCGCACCGGGGGCCGGCGGGTGGGCATGGCCGACGTCGAGATCCTCACCGAGTCAATTGCACACCTGCAAAAGTTGTCCCTTCATTACGGCTCGGGACGGGTTCGTGAGCAGATGGTGGCGCTGCTGCATCGAGAGGCCAACCAGTTGCTGCACGGCACCTACTCGGAGAAGACCGGCCGGGCACTGTTGTCCGCCATTGCGCAAGCGACCCGAACAGTCGGCTTTATGTCAGGTGATGTCGGTCGGCATTCTCTGGCGCAGCGCTACTACATCCAGGGGCTCGACCTGGCCATGCGGGCGGGTGACCGACGCGGCGGTGCCGACATTCTGTCCGAGGCGAGTCGCCTGACGGTCAGCATCGGAGAGAACACACCCACCGGCCAGGACATCTCGCGGCACGGGCGCCAGGCGGTGGCACTCGCGCGGGCTGGGCTGACCATCGCCGACAGGCAGGCAACGCCTGGGCTGGCCGCCAAGCTGCACGCAATGGAAGCGCGGGGATTCGCCTTGCTCGGCGACGCACGCGAGGTCCGCCACGCGGTGCTGGCGGCCCAGCGGTGCTACGAATCGGCAACTCCCGAAGATACGGCTGGCGTCTACACCGCCAGATGCTTCGGGGATGACCTCGGAACGGGTCTCCGCGGTATCGGTGATACTGAGCAGGCCATCAAGTTCAGCACCACGGCGCTGAATAGCTGCGAGCCCTGGATGGTTCGTGGCCTGTGTGTGGTCCAGACCGGCCTCGCCCTCACCCATCTCCATGGCCGCGACCTGGAACAGGCCGCCTCATTCGGTCGCGAGGCGCTGCGCACCGCCGCCGACCTCAGCTCGGCCATCACCTTGGAACGCCTGCGAGCCCTGCAACGCCAGGTCGCCCCACTGCGCGCCAATTCGCCCCAGCTGCTCGACCTCGATGAGCGGCTCACCGGCTTCCTCACCCGCACCACCCCCGGGCGTCACGACTACACCGCCCTGTAATCAGCCAGATCGACGGCACAGCACATCCCAGAAAAATAGTTCCTTACCATGACCTCGCGCTTTTCTCTACGTTCTGGATGCACGCTGCAGTTATCGAGGACTGTTTTACTGCGGTATGCGTCTATACCGCAATATCAGGGCTGTAGTCCTATCGGTGCTCTGGGTCATACTGACCCCAGGGCCAAGTCAAGATCGCTGAATGTGTCGGGCTTGTGACGCTAAGTAGCACCACGCCAGAGCGAGGTGGCATCTAAGCGCCTCGCTCAGCACCGGACCCTCCCAGAACGCCGTTCGGAACCGAATCGCAGTCCGGGCCCGGGTCCCGACCACCATGTGGAGCCGAATCGCGATTTTGAGCACCCTGTAGAGCGCTATTGGGAGCCGAATCGTGGTTCATGTGACCATACGGAGGTTGCTTCGCATTGAGCACGGCGCGACTATCCTGATCTCGCTGTCCCGTTGCACCGCAACACCGAACGTGTGCTGGAGCTGCTCAGCAGTCATCGGTGAACAGGTGGTGCAGGAACCGGGCAGGATCGGCCAGGAAGCTGCGAGTCAACATCACGGGCTCGGCGGCGTCGTAGTCAACCTGCTCGACCAATTCCCCGATCCGCCGGACCAACGCCAGGCAACCACGCACCGACAGTGCAGCCTCGGGCTCGTCGAGCAGGTACAGCCTATTCGGGCCGAACCGGTGGATCACCAGATCCAGGAAGGACTCGCCGTGTGAGCGCTCGTGCGGAGAGATCCCGCCGTAGGCAGGCAACAGCGGTGGTGAGTCCGGGTCGGCGTCGAGCCGCTCGATCTCAGAGGCCACGTTGTAGAAACTCTCCGCGCGCAGGAAGAACCCGGTGCGCGGCTTGCGCCCCAGCGCAGCACCAGATGATCACCCAAGCTCGACTCGGTAGCCCTGGTAGCGAACCGAAACGACTGTGACCCGCCCTCGGCGTTGAATCCCGCCGCCACAGCCAGCGCCTCAATGAGCGTGGACTTGCCGGTCCCGTTGTCCCCCACCAGAAACGTCACCGGCCCATCGACGTCCAGTCCACCAGCCCGTGACAGTTGCTGGACCACGGGCAGGGTGAACGGATACCGGCCAGTATCGGCGTCCGGGTCCAGACGCACCTGCCGCACAAACCCGCCAGCAGCACGCGCCACCCGCGTGCGGGTCATCTGGCTAGGCGGCAGGCCGCTCGCGACTACCCAACGCTTCACGCTCTCGGCCTCCGATGCGCATGCCGTACACGAGGTTCCGGAATCAGGCCGTTCAGCAGCTGATCGAGACCGAGTTTGATGCGGTCGGTGCTGAACTGGAGTTCTTGGCGTTGGTGACGGAAGAGCCGGGCACTGAGGATGGCCAGCAGCGCGTCGATCAGATAGTCGGTGTCGGCGTCCGGGCGGAGCCTGGTGAGCAGCGCGGCCAGGTGCATGCGGTGGATCCGGTAAGCGGCGCTGTGGTAAGGAGCGGCCGGTGAGCTGCTCTCGGCGAGGGCCAGCAGCTCGCTCTGCCGCTCGAGCCGGTCGACGTAGGCGTGCAGGAATGCGCGGAGCCGCGCTGCGTCGGGGGCGCCGGGGCCCAACGGCGGCGGCCCGGAGATGAAGGCCGCCTGAAACTGCCGCTCCCCGTCGTCGAGGAGTGCGTAGGCGAGACTGGTGCGGTCTCCGAAGCGCCGGTACACCGTGCCGACGCCTACCCCTGCCGCTGCTGCGACCCGGTCCATGGAGAGGGCATCAACCCCCTGTTCGGCCACAATCCGGTGCGCGGCGGAGAGCAGCGCGCGCCGGTTGCGCGCCGCATCTGCCCGTTCGCTCGGTAGCTGCCCCAGGACGGCCAGCGTCGTCCGGCCCGGGAGCGCGTCGTCCTTCGTGGTCACTCGTACCTCGTGCTGTCCAGGGGGTTGGTAGACGACGTTACCGGAGTTTCCTCCGTTTGGTTGCGATACGGAGATATCTCCGCTTACACTCTGGGTAGGAGGGGCTTCCGTGTCAGGCGTGGTCCCCCGCCGGAGCTGATCATTCGAGGAAGGTACTCATATGACCGTCGCCACTCAGCCGTACATCGGCACGTTCGTTGCCGATTCGGTGCATTCGTCGTTCCTGTTTACCGTCACACACATGAAGATCGCCCGCTTCAGCGCCACGTTCCACGACTTCGATGGCCGCCTCGTGGCTGACGAGCAGGGTACCCGACTCGAAGGTGCCGCGCGTGTTGAGTCGATCTCGATCACGAAACCGCCGGAGTTCCGAGAGACCGTCGTCAACGGTGCCGAATTTTTCGACGCGCAGAACTATCCGGAGATCACTGTCCGCTCCGACGATCTGCAGTTCAACGCCGACGGCACTGTTGTCGCCCGTGGTGAACTGACCATCAAGGATGTCAGCAAACCAGTGACCGCCACTGGTACCTACCAGCCCCTTGTCGAAGACCCCTTCGGTGGAGTGCGCGGCGGTATTGAGCTTCGTGTCACCGTCGACCGCCGGGATTGGAACCTGAACTGGCAGGCCCCGCTACCCAAGGGCGGTAACGTGCTTGGCTGGGACGTCGAACTGACGGTGCATCTCGAACTGGTAAAGGAGAGCTAACGACTATGATCATTTTCGGCCTCTGCGGCAGCCTGCGGCAAGGGTCTTACAACCGCCAACTGCTTGCTGCCGCTGCCGCCGAACTGCCTCCTGGAATTAACTTGGAGGTTTTCGAGGGTCTGGCTGACATTCCGCCCTACAACGAGGACAGCTCGGCGCCCAGAGTCGTGCAGGAAATGCGCCAGGCGATCAGCAGGGCCGATGCCGTTTTGATTGCTACTCCGGAGTACAACGCATCGTTGCCAGGTCAGTTAAAGAACGCCTTGGACTGGGCGTCGCGGCCGTTCCCGGACAACTCATTGCGCCACAAGCCGGCAGCCGTCATCGGTGCTTCCACCGGGTTGTTCGGCGCCGTCTGGGCTCAGGCCGAGCTGCGTAAGGTGCTCAAGACGATTGGCGCAGACGTACTCGATGAGGAGCTGCCCGTCGGGCAAGCTCACGATGCCTTCGCCAACGACGGCAGCCTGGCTGACCCCCAGCTGCAAGCAGCGCTGGCCGACCTCGTTACCCAGTTGTTCAGCACCATACAAACACCGATCGACCAGCCCGCATGACCCTACACCGCGGTCCTGGCCTATGAAGCCCGGTTAGCCATCTGCTGTTCAACGGCGAGCTTGACTGCGGTTTGGACGAACAGGGCGATTGATTGTGCCCGCGCCCCCTTGGGCCAGGCAACGTCGATGAGGTAAGGGCTGGCGTCGTAGACGGACTGATAGACGATGTCCGCTCGCGGGTTTTGTTCAGCCATGGACAGCGGGATCAGGGCGACCGCCTGACCGAGGGCAACGACCTCCAGAAGTTGCGCACTGTCGTTGACGACCGGACCCGGTACGGGCATATCAACTGGCGGCTCGATGGACCCGTTTGCCGGGAAGTCGCGGTCCCGACCGGCCCAGTAGAGGTATTCGGCGGGACTCAACCCCGGCCACTGCGCTATGGGGTGGCGGTGCAGGTCATGACAGCTCAAGGCGGCGCGGCCGGCGAGTTCATGACCGACGGGGAGCGCGGCCACCCGCGGTTCACTGGCCAGCGGTTCGGTGTCGAGCCCATGCGCATCGTATGGTGAGTTCACCAGCGCAAGGTCGGCTCGTCCGTCGCGCAGCATGTTCGCTTGCTCGCGGTAGCCGCTGACTGCGATTTCGACGTGCGGTGTGTCGGGCAGCGCAGTGTAGGCGCGCACGATCTGCTGCAGGAGGCCGGCGGCGACGCCCGGTTTCGCGGTGACTACCAGGGTCGGAGTGGTCAGGGCGGCGCGGCGGGTGCGGTGCGCAGCCGCGGATACCGCGTCGAGCGCTTTTCGGGCTTCCCCGCGCAGGATCAGACCAGCGGCGGTCAGCTTGACGTGGCGGGTGCTGCGTTCGAACAGTTGCACCTCCAGCCGCCTTTCCAATTGGGCGATGGCCCGCGATAGTGGTGGCTGCGCCATCCCCAAGCGCTCGGCGGCTCGGGAGAAGTTGAGCTCTTCGGCCACGGCGAGGAAGTACCGCAGGTCCCGCACCTCAAGGACATCCATACCTTCAAGATATAGCATCTGACCGAGCTGGTCTTTCTGCCCAGAGTAGCTACGCATTCTGCACGATGTTCAGGGCCTCTCGCCGCGCGACATCGACTGGGATCGCGAACGTGGAGCCGGTCGGGTCAGCCGACGTGGCGATCGCCGTGAGTACGCCGAGCACCTCGCCCCGCGCGTTGACCAGCGGTCCCCCAGAACTTTCGGGGGTGATCGCGGCGTCGGTCTGTACGGCCCCCAGTTCAGCACCACCATCGCCCAGCCGCACCGGTTGGTTCAGCGCGCGCAGCGTGCCCGATATCACGGCGTCAGCCTGCCCGTGCGGGTGACCGATCGCGAGCACTGGATCGCCGACGCGCGCGTTGGCCAGTCCGGATCCTGAATGTAGCGGTGGAAGCCCGGAATCATCGACTTCCAGCGCGGCTATGTCGTAGTCCGGTGCGCTGCCAAGCATTCGCGCCGTACGCCGGGTACCGTCCCGCAAGACCACGGACACCTCGTCCGCGCCCTGCACGATGTGGGCATTGGTAACGATGATGCCTGGGACGGCGACCCGAAATCCTGATCCGGTGGTACTGCGGTCCCCCCGGCGTACCTCCACCGATACGACGCTGGGTAGGATCTGTTCCGCTATCCCGCTCAGGTTGCTGGCATCGTTTGCCGGTCCGACGCTAGATGGCGGCGGTGTCACCTCTGACCGTGCGGGTTCGGCGGTGCATGCGGTTGCGGCCACAGCGCTGACAGCAGCCAATACTACGAGTGCCCGAACTGTCCGGCCGCCGCGTGGGAGATGCGACGCCACAGCGCCACCTGGTTGGCTGGTGCGGTGCACACTCAGGATGGCCGTGTTGCGTTCCGACATGATTTTGTTTCCCCGTTCTGCTCTCTTTGATGGTCACCAGAATTCGGTGCGTCGGCTTTTTTCGGATCACATGTCGTGATGACGATCGACTTCAAATAGATCAAAGCCAGCGGTGCCGCGTACGCCCCGCCCCGCTCAATCACCTCGAAAACAGCGCCGTAAGCGCCCATCGTTACGTAGAGCATCTCGGAGCCCAGTTTCCAGGCCAGGACGAACAGGAGTACGCCGTTGGCAGGGAAGGCGAGCACGAGCAAGCCAAGCCCGATCTCAAAAAGGCCGATGACTTCGTTGAGGGTATGCGGATCTTCAACCAAGAGCGTCAGGCCGACGGACTCGTATCCCTGGATCAGCAACGCCTTGTCGGTGAACACGCCGAGGCCGCCATGCCCGATGAGGTAGGCGCCGATGATAGCCCGGAAAATCCACATCAAACGTCCGGCGTCCGCCGCGCTGAGTCTGGGGACCTCTCGAATCCGCAGCAACCAGTGCCTCGGATTCGCGCTGACCCAAAGGAGGAGAAGGCCGAGTGGGACGCCGAAGTTGTAGGAACGCTCAAGGAGCTCCCAGACTCCTTCGCCTGCCGCTGGCCGCAAAGCTGCGGTGAACAAGCCCCAGAACGCCATGAAGGCAAGTGGCGCCCGCATGGGCCAGACAATGATGAGGATCCCTAGTACGATATCGATGATGCCGGTCACCGGCATCAAGCTCCGGGCCAGCGCGTCGCCGATGCCGAACACCTCGTAGTACGCCAGCCACCCTTCTTTGCCCATAACACCGAACGCCCCATGACCGATGAACTCGGCAGCTACTGCTATGCGCAGAATCCAGTGGAGCTTCTCTTGCGCCGTTCTCTTACTGACCGAACCCGCGTCGTGGTTGACTGCGGGTTCGCTAGTCGAGGTTTGCCCACTCATCGGGAGCGACCTGGCCGAGCAGGACTATGTCGTTACCACGCAGGGTATACAGTGCCGCCTCGCCCTCGCCGATTGTCACGGCGGGTGCCAGCACACTCGGATAGACGCCGTGCCCGGAGATGACCATGTTGGGATCGCCTACGCCAGGCGCCTGCTCGCGGATGAGCTGGTTGAGGCGGCGCTCGGCCACCTCGTCGCGTTGCGGATACAGTCGCTCGAGACCGTCGATCACCTCAGCGCGGCCGAAGGCCAGTTCGGCCGTCTCCCTGCTGCGGCAGTAGGGGCTGGTCCACACCGTCCCGACGGGTATCTCCAGTTCCCGGAACGCCTCACCGATGGTTCGGGCGTCGGCGCGCCCCTCATCGGTGAGGTTGCGCTGGGTGGAGCAGTCGTTGAAGACCACCGGACCAGCGTCCGGTCCGGTGCGCTCATCGGCATCCGGCTGGGAGCGGTCGGTGGCGGCATGCCGGATGACGATGATCACGCCGCCACCGCGCAACTGTGCCAGCAGGCCATCGCCGTCCGGTATGGCTGGTATGGAGTGCCCCGGGGGGGCCGTTCCGGTGCTCTGCGTTGAGGTGCTGGTGGCGCTGGTGCACGCGGTCGTGGCCAGCGTGCCCAAGATGCCCAGCACGGCGAGCGCCCGAACGGCCCGGCCCCGGGACAGTAGGTCAGGCATGCCTGGCCCCGGCGGTTCCTACGCGTTCCATCCGGGTGGCGGCCAAGTGGTCAATGCTGAACCGGCCTGGGCCTGCGATCAGCACTGCGAGCGAGGCCGCGCACATGATGAACGCGAACCCGGAACCGCTGCCGTCCTGGCCCATGACCAGCGGCTCACCAAGATGGACGAAGAACAGCGCGCCCGCCATCACGATGACGTACCCCGCGCTGATGAGCCGGGTGAGAGCGCCGAACACGAACAGGATCCCACCGAAGAGCTGGATGTAGGCGGTGAACGGCGCGGCCACCGCAGCCAGCGGAATACCCGCATCCTGATAGTTCTGAACATTGGTCGACACGCCCGCCTCGACGACGTCCCCCCAGCCATGCGCGATGAACACGGCGGCGACCGCCAGGCGCAGGACCAGCAGACCGGCATCGGTGGCAACGGGAGGTGCGCTGCCGCTAAGAACTCGGGTGATCATGGCAATCTCCTTTGTTGAGGTGTGGCTTGGTCCCGGCTCACCGCTGAGCGAGCCGTGTCACCAGACTAGGACTTGCTCGACTGCACTGTCGTCGTAACCGAGAAATTTCCCGATCGGCTCCCAGTAAATCCTCTTGGTGACCCCGTTACCAGAGCTACCTTGCTACGGTGTCGTCCGCTGGTCATCCCAACTGGGCATCTTGGTGCTTCCGCTCCCCGTCGACTCCCTACTACCCTAGCCATGACCCCTTCCGATGCAGAAATACCAGATCAGTCACGTCTTATACTCTGACGGTATGGATGACATCGAGCTGCGGGCGTCCTGTGTCCTCTTGATAAGCTGGTGGCTTACGGCTCCAGCGGCGTGATGGCAAACAGCGGTTCGTCGTACTCCACCGCCTCGCCGTTCGCTTTGAGGACTTCAACGATCTGCCCGTCGGTGTCTGCATGCACCGGGATCATTAACTTCATGATCTCGACAATGGCTACTTGCTGGCCGGAAACGACCGTGTCGCCCACCTCGACGAACGGCTTCGCGCCGGGCTCCGGTGCCTGGAAGAACACGCCGATCGCTGGAGCGCGCAGGTAGTGTAGCGAATCGTTCTCGATGACCGAACCATCGATGGCGTTATCGAACGGAGCCGAGTTGGCGTCCGCAGGTGCGCCGACGGTTACCGGAACGATGCTACCTGAGGGTGCAGCCGCCACCGGCCACTCGGCTTCGACGGTGACGCCGCCAGCCTGTACCCGCAGTACACTGGGTGGTCGCGGGAACGCTGAGAGCAGCTGCAATGCGTTATTTCTGACCATACCGAGCGTCGATTCGACGTCGTCTGTTAGGTCCCTTGTATCATGGCTCATGGTAGATGCATCCCCGAATCTTAGTAGTTGCCGAGGCCGCCGCATACGTTCAGCGCTTGCGCGGTGACCGCGCCGGCACCGTCACCGATCAGGTAGTTGACCATCGCGGCCACCTCATACGGCTCCACGTACCGGCCAATCGGCACCCGCGCGGTGATACGTGCGTGGGTTTCGGCCTCATCCACTCCCCAGATCTTGGCGTAGTGCTCGCGTACCCGTTCCGCCATCGGAGTCTCGACGAATCCCGGGCACACTGCATTGACGGTGATGCCGGTCTTGGCCAGCTCGAGTCCGAGTGCCTTGGTGAAGCCGACCACACCGTGTTTGGACGCCGAGTACGGGGCGGCGTGAATCACTCCCTGCTTTCCGCCGGTTGAGGCGATATTGATGATCCGGCCGGTGCCCCGGGCCAGCATGCCGCCGGTGTTGAGGACTTCCTTGGTCACGAGGAACACGCTGTTGAGGTTGGTGTTGATGACGTCGAACCACAGTTCGTCCGGGATCTCGGCGGTGGCCCCGCCACCGGGGCGACCAGCATTGTTGATCAGGATGTCGATCGGGCCGAAACGGTCGACTCCCGCTCGCACGAACTGGCGGATCTGGTCAGCCGAGCTCACGTCGCAGGCCCGCCCGTCCACATCCAGCCCTTGGGCCTGCAAGTCCTTGACGGTCGCGGCCACCGCATCGTCCCGGCGCGAGCAGAGGTAAACTCGTATGCCCTGCTGGGCAAGGGACTTCGCAATCTCGAGGCCCATTCCACTGGTTGCCCCGGTGACAAGTGCTACTCGCTGGGTAGGTTCCACGATAGTTGCTCCTTTTCTACGCCGTCGTGCCTGGTTGTTCTCAGACTGGCGGACCTTGCTCGAAGTCTGGTCGAACCGTTCTGAAGTCTCGATTCAGCGGCCACCACTGCCGGTCCCGGGCGGATTTTCGGGTCATTTTCGAGTCAGGTTCGAGCGAGACCGGCCAGCGTGGAGTGGGCCGCCGCAACGGATCGGTCCTTGCCCACCGGAGGGATTCGCATGACTTCCATTATCACCACCACCCGCAGCGACCTTTATGCCGAGGTCCAGCAGTTCTACGCCCGGCAGATGCAGGCACTCGACTCGAAGAAACTGGAGGCCTACGCGGACACCTTCACCGAGGATGCCGAGTTCGGGCACACGCCGGGCCGGGAGCCGGCCCGCACCCGGAACGGAATCATCCGTGATCTGTATGCGGCCCACGAGCGCTTCGCTGAAGACCCACAGCAGCGTCGGCACCTGTTCACCATGGTGAATCTGGATCCGCAGGAGGACGGCAGCATCCTGTCGACGGTCTACGCGCTCGTCATCACCACCCGGCCCGGCGGCAATCCGGAACTCGTGCGCAGCTGCGTGGTGCACGACGTTCTGGTCCGGGAGGACGACGGTTTGCGAAACCGCTCCCGAATGGTCGAGCATGACGGGCTCGACTGAAGTTTTTCTGCTGGGTGCCCTTTCTGCTGGGCACCCAGCAGCTACTGGCGTCCGGAGCGGCTCACACCGCTCCGGACGCCAGTAGTTCGTCGGCCAGTGAGGTGGCGTGCTCAGCGGCGCGGAACTTCGGATGGTCCAGCACCTCGCGGAGAAACTCACTCGTGGTGCTGACCCGGGGGCCGGCAACCCGGAACTCGCCGAGCGCTCGTTGCATTCGTGCGATCGCGTGGTCCCGTTCCGGTGCCCACACGATCAGCTTGGCCAGGAGCGAGTCATAGTTGGGCGGTACCACATATCCCGGGTAGACGTGGGTGTCAACCCGTACGAACGGCCCACCCGACGGTACGAACTCCTCGATCAGACCCGGGGTGGGGGCGAAACCGCGGCGCGGATCTTCGGCGTTGATGCGGCACTCGATCGCCACCCCGCGCGGCTGGATGTCCTCCTGGGTCAGCTCCAACGGATGGCCCGCGGCGACTCTGATCTGCTCGGCCACCAGGTCGATGCCGGTGACCATTTCGGTCACCGGGTGCTCCACCTGGATGCGGCAGTTGACCTCCATGAAGTAATAGCCTCCGGCCGGATCGACCAGGAACTCGAACGTGCCGACCCCGGCATAATCCGCGGCGAGCGCGCCGTCGATAGCGGCCTGGCCCATCTGCTCGGCCAAGCCCTTGGGTAGCCGCGGCGCGGGACTCTCCTCGATGAGTTTCTGGTGCCGACGTTGCACCGTGCAGTCTCGCTCGCCGAGGTGGATGGCCCTGCCGCGGCCGTCGCAGAGCACCTGGATCTCGACGTGCCGCGCCTGTTCCAAGTATTTCTCCAGGTAGACCCGCCCGTCGCCGAAGAGCATCTGGGCGCTGCCCTGGGTCCGGCGGTACTCGTCGACGAGGCGATCGGGTTGGTAGACCACCTGCATGCCGCGACCTCCGCCCCCTGCGGCTGCCTTGATGATCACTGGGAAGCCGATGGACTCGGCGAGCTCCCGTGCCTGGTCGGCGTCGAGCGGGTCGAGGCTGCCTGGCAGCAGGGGGAGCTGCGCCTTCGTCATCAGAGCGCGTGCCGAGGTCTTATCCCCCAGCGCCGCCATTACATTGGCGGGTGGGCCGATCAGCACGATTCCCAGCGACTCGCAGGCGTCCGCGAAGTCGGGGGATTCCGAGAGGAACCCGTAGCCGGGGTGGATCGCCTCGGCGCCGGTTTGCTGGGCGGCCTGCAGAACTGCCGCGGCGTTGAGGTAACTCAGCGTGGGCTGGTCCGGCCCGATCTGGACCGCTTCGTCGGCGAACCGGACGACCGCGGAGTCCCGATCCTGGGTGGAGTACACGGCGACGGTACGCACGCCCAGTTCCCGGCACGCGCGGGCGACCCGCAGGGCGATCTCACCCCGGTTGGCGATCAAAATCTTGTTGAACATCACGCGGCCTCTTCCCTGATCGTCCGCAGCTCTGCCTCCAGCGTGACCGCAGAACCGAACTGCCGGAAACGGGCTCGTCGGTCGGCGCTCAATTCCGCTCCGGTCAGTTTGCTCAGTTCCAGCAGACTGTGCCGCAGCGCTGTCCGCAGCCGGTCCGCGGCGAGCAGCGGGGCGGCACCGGTACCGCCATCGGGCTCGGGCAGCACCCCATCGACGATGCCATGCCGCAGCAGGTCTCGGGCGTGCAGGCCGAGAGCTGCTGCTGCCAGGGGCGCCGCAGCCGGATCCTTCCAGATGATCGAAGCGCAGCCCTCGGGGCTGATCACCGAGTACACGCTGTTGGAGAACATCAGCACCCGGTTCGCTACGGCCAGCGCGAGGGCACCGCCGCTGCCGCCCTCACCAATGATCACTGTGACGACCGGAACGTTGAGGAAAGCCATCAACCGCAGGTTCTCGGCGATGGCCACGGACTGCCCTTGCTCCTCAGCGTCTGCCCCTGGGTAGGCGCCTGGTGTGTCCACCAACGTGACCACGGGAAGGCCCAGCTTGTCGGCCAAGCGCATGAGCCGGGCCGCTTTCCGGTACCCAGCCGGGGTGGGCATGCCGAAGTTACGCCGCATCAGTTCGGCTGGATCGTGGCCCTTCTGCTGGCCGACCACCATCACCGGCTGGCCATCGAGCCAGGCGGTGCCGCCGACGACGGCGCTGCACTCCCCGGATATCCGGTCGCCGTGCAGTTCCTGGAAGTCGTTGAAGGCCAGCGCCAGGTAGTCCAGCGTGGTCGGCCGGTCCAGGCTGCGGGCCGCGCTCACCTGACCCCACGGATCGGGCTCGGGAAGCGCGTCAGGGTCGCACACCATCGGCGTGGTCCCACGTTCGGATCGCCCCCGGGTGCTCGGCGCGGAGAAGCCACCGACCCGAAGCAGCTTGGCCAGCTCCTGACGCAATCTCGTCCGCGGGGTGATCATGTCGATGAAGCCGCGCTCGAGAAGGAACTCCGCGGTCTGGAACTCCGGCGGAAGCACCTGGCGGATGGTCTGCTCGATCACCCGTCGACCGGCGAAGCCGAGCCGGGCTCCCGGCTCAGCGACGATCACGTCGGTCAGTGTGGCGAAGGATGCCGCTACACCCCCGAAGGTGGGGTCGGCAATCACCGAGACGGTGAGAATCCCGGCCTTGTCGAGCTCACCCAGCGCCGCGCTGGTCTTAGCCATTTGCATGAGTGAGAGGGCGCCCTCCTGCATGCGGGCTCCACCCGAAGAGGTGACAATCACGAGTGGTGTGCGCTCGTGGAGGGCGCTCTCGATAGCCAGCGTAATCAGTTCGCCGACCGCGGTACCGAGGCTTCCTCCCATGAAGCGAAAATCCATCACAGCGAAAATGACCGGGTTGCCCTCGATGGTCGCTCTGGCACACAACACGGCCTCGTCCAGCCCCGTCTTTGCCCGCGCCTGGGTGAGGCGGGTGGTGTAGGGGACGGTGTCGACGAAGTTGAGGGGGTCGGTGTTGCTCACAGTGAGCTGTAGCGGCTCGTAGCGTCCGCCGTCGGCCAGCTGTGCCAGTCGCTGCCCGGCCGTTAACTGGCGGTGCAGACCACATTCCGGGCAGACCCGAAGGTTGCGGATGAAGCGCTTGCCATAAATGGGTCGCTGGCAACCCGCGCACAGCAACCAATCAGCGCTGGTGGTCACCTGTTCGATGGCCTGGGTCATTCTTGTCCCTTTCTCACAGGATCGAAGTCCGCGACGTTCAAACTTTGAGCAGCGTGCTCGTGTAGGCGCGTGCGGCAGGTTCGAACTGAATCGCCATATGGGTGGAGATGGAATTGACGTCACGCCAGCAGCGCTGGAGCCGGCCGGATGTGGACTGCCCGGTGGTGCCTGCGGTGCGGAAAATCCGGTCCACCGCCGTGACCAGCAGATCAACCGAGAGCGAGCAGTCCCGCAGGTTCTGGGTCGTCTCCAGCGGCGTGACTGCGGCGCCTTGATCGGCAATGGCTGCAGCGCGCTCCAGGAGGAGCTGCGCGGCGTCGATTTCACCGGCGGATCGGGCCAGTGCCATCTCGTAGGTGGCGCGATTGCCCTGCACACCGGGCACACCGGGCAGGGCCGGAGCGTTGCGGATCTTCCCGCCGATATAGCTGGAGAATGCCTCCAGGGCACCTCGGGAGGCACCCAGCGCCGGGATGACGAACGACAGCCCGTTCACCGCCTGTAGCGGAGCCGAGTAACAAGCTGCGGTGGTGTGCTCGGCCTCGACCGTGCGGCCGGCGAACAAGTCAGCGCGATCGAAGGCAAGTGGCGTCGGGACGAAGACGTCCTCGACCACCATCGTATTACTTCCGGTGGCCTGCATGCCGATGTTGAACCAGGTGTCCTCAATGCTGTAGCTGGCCCGGGGGATCGCGAACAGCTTTGACTCCGGCTCTGAGCCAGTGTGCACCAGCCCGCACACCAAGGCCCAGTCGGAGAAGGCGACGGCGCTGATGTAAGGCCACCGGCCGGAAAGTCGCCATCCGCCCGCGACCGGCTCGGCCTTGCCGAGCGGTGTCACCGAGCCCACGATGATGGCGTCAGGTCCGTCCGCCCAGATCTCCTGGCAACCCTCGACCGGCAGGAACGCCCCTACCATGCGGGACATACTCGCCGTGAGCGAGGCACACCATGCGGTAGCTGTGCATGCCTCACCGACCGTGACCACAGCGCGCATCAGCTCGGTGAAGGTTCCGGCGCCCCCGCCGCAGCTGTGGGGAACGAAGTGCCGCGCGAACCCGGCGGTCACGACGGCCTTGACCACGTCGGGGTCAAGCTGGCGACTTGCTTCCGCGTCGGCGGCGCACCGGGCTGCGATGGCGGCAACGTCCACAGCGGCGGATGACAGCGATTGGTCAAGCATCTTGGCTATCTCCTTATGTCTCGCGGGAGCCCGGTGGATTCGGACTAGCGCTGCCTACGATCACCCGGTCCGGTCGAAGACGGCTCGACCTCGGCTGGAACTCACTCTGCGGTACGCCAGGGGGCTCAAGCGGAGTTCGAGCCGTCTTGGACCGGCCCATGCGATCGTCCGGTCGTAATGGCGCGGCGGCCATGTCGGGGCGCCAGGCAGCTGAGGTCGCCACTAACGATTACTCCGATACCTCCTTACTCACCCAACGGACAGGAAGATCGACATGGTCGCGACGACCCTTCCCACGCTACCCCTCGGTAAATGGAAACTTGACGACACCCACTCGGAGCTGGGCTTCACGGTTCGGCACCTGATGGTCAGTAAGACCCGTGGCCGGTTCCGCTCATTTGAGTCGACGCTTACCGTGGCCGAGAACCCGCTGCTGTCCAGCGTCGAGGCCACGATCGACGTCAAGTCCCTGGACACCGGAAACGAGCCGCGCGACGCCGCGGTGCTGTCGGCCGAATACCTCGATGCCGAGAACTACCCGCAGCTCATCTTCAAGTCCACCGGTATACGCGCCGACGGCGAGAACTACGTGCTCAGTGGCGATCTCACCATCCGCGGCGTCACCCGGCCGGTCGAGTTGAAGGTGCAGTACAACGGCGACATCACCGACCCGTTCGGCAACGAGCGGATCGGATTCAGCGCGCAGGGTGAGATCAATCGTAAAACCTTCGATATCTCGGTCGACCTGCCGATGGACGGCGGCGGCTTCGTGGTCGGTGACAGGATCAGGCTAGAATTCGATCTCGTGTTCGTCCGCGCCACCGACGAGCCTGCCGCCCAGGCCGAGTCGTCGGCTCATGGCTTGCGCCGGCTCTTCCGGGACGACTTCCATGACGGGTTCACGACCGAAGGTCCCGACGCCCGGTGGTTCTACTACGGATTCGGACCCTACATCGGAGATGATGGGGTCGTGACGGCCTCCCACGAGGGCCTGCGGGCCGTCTCCAGTGGCACCAATCCCACGAGTGGGGAGCCCGCGTTCGTTCGCACGCTCGCTCAGGAAGACGACAACGGGTCCGGTTTGCCGGGCACGCTCGATCACGTCAAGTGGCTCGCCTTCACCAATCACCAGGCATCGACCGGGTTCAATGGGTTCGATGCCGTACCGGGTGAGGTGCTGACAGGTGAATCGTGGATGTCGGGCCGCGCCCACGGCACAGCCGGGCATCCGTTCGGCGCCGCCGTGACCAACCCCGACGACGACATGCGCCTCGCCTCGGTGGGGATGCCCCTGCTGGACGAGGAGACCTCCACGATCTTCGATTTCTTCATGTCAAACGAGCGGGTCTACGTCGTCTACGAGCGACTTCCCTTCTCGCGGCAGCAGCTGGGTAATTACGCCGCATTCGTATACCAGATTCCGGTCGCGGATCGTTGCCCCGACGACCGGCACCACTTCAAGATCTGCTACGACCGGTCCGCCGGAGTGGTGTGGTGGGTGCTCGATGGCAAAGAGGTCTACCGGGTGGATCGGCTGGGTTACCGCCTCGAGTCCCGTGAGCACCTCCTGGTCGATCACGGCGGCGAGGAGACGCTGGTGGAGCCGCGACAGCTCAACTGCGGTATGGGGATGTTTGCTTCCCTCGACTACGGGCGGCCGGACCAGCGCGCGTTGGTTCGTATCTCCAGCACGGAGAACTACTACTTCTCCACCGCGACCGGCGAACCGGACCCGCAGACCTTCCTCGATGACGAGAGCTTGGAGTCCAACCGGCTGTTCGGTCAGGGCGCGGAGATCTGGGTGGGCCGTTACGAGGTCTCCAGCACTCCGGCCCACTGAAACCGCCCTCTTACTCGTGTGATTACCCATCCCCGGTCACACGTCACCGCTCCTAACATCAACGGCCCCCTCCCAGCTTCGGCTGGGAGGGGGCCGTTGTGCGTTTCTGGGGATTTTCCCAGCACAGCTTTATCTTGATGATCCTTACTTCCTCTAGTGACATGCACGTACGAACGGCCACTAATCCGGTCGCGTGATCCGTGTCGATGATCGTTCAGTGCCGGACGTCCACCTTGACGACCGGCTGTAGCCCCTGACCGGCCGAAATCGGCGATAACGGCCATCGGTCTACCTGTCGACGAATGCAAACCTGACAGAAGCGACTTTCTTCGGTGATCATGCTCGCGGCCAGCACCTCGGCGCCGCAGAGTGCGGTGTATCGCCCGTGGGATCGGGCAGCGGCGAGGGTATTGAGGTCAATGAGGTGCTCGGTCAACGTCCGGGCATCGACCATCGTCTGGACGAGGATTGCCCTGGTTGCGCCGGTCACCACGCGTCCTCGCCGCTCTGCCCGGTGACGCTGTGAGGACCTCGTTTATCCCACCTGCGCTTAACACTACAGCCGCACTGTCACGTTAAGCGACTTCTGAATACCTACGGTTATACGGAAGACGAGCAACACACCCGATCTCCCCGTAACGTCGACCGCCCTCACCGTTCCCCCGCATCGTGAGAAGTGCGATCGCTGCGGCCGAAAAACCGCGATTAGGCTCCTAATCGAGGTTCAGAGGTGGCTTGGAACCGCAATTTGGCTCCTAATCGCGGTCGAGGGGTTCCGGACGGGCTGGTGCTCCCAGATCGTGGGACGGGTGGGGTGGGGAGTGGTTGAGGGCGTGATAGATCGGGCCTCTGAGCGTCAGACGCTCACGGGTGCGTCGCAGTGGTGGTTCACCAAAGCTGATCGGCGGGTGATCTGTTACTACTTCTACCTCTGGGATGCCGATTTCGGGCCGAGTTTCCGGCTCTTCGAAGTTAACCGGGATGTGTAGTCAAAGGTTCACTTTCCGTGGTCGTCGGCTGGTGCTGTCGGTAGCCACAGCAGGGTGCCGTCCCCCGCCGCGGCCCGGTTCCCGGCCCCCGGGTGCCC
>JBQTGW010000285.1:0-2811 GCA_052390495.1 Pseudonocardiales bacterium | reverse complement strand
CGCGCTTTGCGGCGCTGAAGTGCTGGCCGCGAGTATGACCACCGAAGAAAATCGATTCTGTCAGGATTGCATTCGTCGACAGGTCGACCGATGCGGCTGACCGGTACTGAACTCCTCGACTGGATCGGCTTGCGGCGTCTGCACGAAGGCGGCGTGACACTGCATGACTCCGGATATGCCCACTGGGGCCTGAAGGTGCCGTGCTATCTGCCCGAAGTCTTCGACCGTGCTCATTGTGTATGCCAGCCATAAGCGCCCACATGCTCGTCATCAAGAACTCAAGGTGGACGTCCGGCGCGGGACGGTCATAGACACCGATCACGCGACGGGATTAGTGGCCGTTCGGACGACTCTATCGCTAGACGAGGTGAAGATCGTCAAGATAGTTCCGGGCTAAGCGAAGAACCCCCAGAAACACCACAACAGCCCCTTCCAGCCGACGTGATGTGCACCGGCTCGCCACCGCCTGCCCGCGATAACGGCCACGAAGATCTGGTCAAAGTGACTGGGTTGACGGCGTACTGTCTGTGCTGGACCTGGCAGTATCCGGGGTCTGAGCCAGGGCGGTTCAGTAGTCGCCGGACGTGCTGGCATAGTGCCAGCGTCCTGTCCCAGGTTGAGTGGGGTGAGGTTGTCCTCGAACGTCTGCTGACGGCGGATCAGGGTGGCGTTGTAACTTGGCGATGTCGATGATGCCGTCTGCTCGGTGCGTGCTGTCCGCTTGGAGCGGACCCTTCCATGCAGACCAGCCTGGACCAGCGGTACCCCATTTGGGTTGCGTTACCCATCGCCGGAGAAGGAGTCGGGTATGAGTAGCACCGAGCGTGGGCCAGACGCGTCGGCCCCGCCTGCGGATCCCTGGGTCGCCGCGTCGGGCAGCGCGGAGTTCGCCGAACTGCGCAGGCGGCTGCGCGGCTTCGTGTTCCCCGTGACCGTCTTCTTCTTGGCCTGGTACTTCCTGTACGTGCTGCTGGCGGCGTTCGCCCCGGACTTCATGTCCATCAAGGTCGCAGGCAACATCAACGTCGGATTGGTCTTCGGCCTGCTGCAGTTCGTTACCACGTTCGCGATCACGATGGGCTACGGCCGTTTCGCGAGCAGGAAACTGGATCCGGCCAGCGCGCCGATCCGGGAGCGGCTGGAAGGAGAAGTCAGGTGACCGGGAACCTCGCTGCCCACGGAAACCTCACTGCCCACGGGAGCCTCACTGCCCACGGGAATCTCGCTGCCCAGGAGGCGGTCGGGGAGCCGCTGCTCAACGGCGGGATCTTCCTCTTCTTCGTCTTGGTCACCCTGGTCGTCGTGTTTCGGGCCTCGCGCAGCAGCAGGACCGCGGCGGACTACTACACCGCGGGCCGGTCGTTCAGCGGTCCGCAGAACGGTGTCGCGATCTCCGGGGACTACCTGTCCGCGGCGTCGTTTCTCGGCATCGCGGGGGCCATCGCGGTCTACGGCTACGACGGCTTCCTCTACTCGATCGGCTTCCTGGTCGCCTGGCTGGTGGCGCTGCTGCTGGTGGCCGAGTTGCTGCGCAATACCGGCAAGTTCACCATGGGCGACGTCCTGAGCTTCCGAATGCGCCGTCGCCCGGTGCGCGCCGCTGCGGCGGTTTCGACGCTTGCGGTGTCGTTCTTCTATCTGCTGGCCCAGATGGCCGGGGCAGGCGGTCTGGTCGCGCTGCTGCTCGACGTCCAGGGCACGGGCGCCCAGGCCCTGGTGGTGGCCGTCGTCGGGATCCTGATGATCATCTACGTGTTGGTTGGCGGGATGCGCGGCACCACCTGGGTGCAGATCATCAAGGCCACCCTGCTGATCGTCGGAGCTGGCCTGATGACGGCTTGGGTGCTGGGCCGCTACGGGTTCAATCTGTCCGCCTTGCTAGGCGATGCAGCGGCGCAGTCGCCGCGCGGCCAGGCAGTGCTCGAACCGGGCCTGCAGTACGGCGCGAGCATCACGTCGAAGATCGACTTCGTGTCGCTGGGAATCGCGCTGGTGCTCGGCACCGCCGGTCTACCGCATATCCTGATGCGTTTCTACACCGTGCCCTCGGCTGCGGAAGCCCGTCGCTCGGTGGTCTGGGCGATCTGGCTGATCGGGCTGTTCTACCTGTTCTCGCTGGTGATCGGCTACGGTGCGGCGGCGCTGGTGGAGGGCGGCCCGCAGCGGATCTCTGCGATGCCCGGCCAGGAGAACTCGGCCGCGCCCTTGCTGGCCTACCAACTGGGTGGGGAACTGCTGCTCGGGTTCATCGCGGCGGTGGCGTTCGCCACGATCCTGGCGGTGGTGGCCGGTTTGACGATCACTGCATCGGCGTCGTTCGCGCACGACGTCTACGCCAACGTGATCAAGCACGGCGAGCTGGACCCGGACGGGGAGGTGCGGGTCGCCCGCATCACCGCCTGTGTGATCGGCTTCCTGGCGATCATCGGCGGCATCGTCGCGCTCGGCCAGAACATCGCCTTCCTGGTGGCGCTGGCCTTTGCGGTGGCCGCCTCGGCGAACCTGCCCACCATTCTCTACTCGCTGTTCTGGAAGCGCTTCAACACCGCTGGCGTGTTGTGGAGCATGTACGGGGGCCTGATCAGCTGCGTGGTACTGATCGTTTTCTCCCCTGCGGTGTCCGGCAGCGCGAGGGCGATGTTCCCCACCGCGGACTTCGCGATCTTCCCGCTGCGCAACCCGGCGCTGGTCTCGGTGCCGCTGGCCTTCCTGCTCGGCTATCTCGCCACCGTCCTGAGTAAGGAGCCGGTTGACGAGGCCAAGTACGCCGAAATGGAAGTCCGCGCCCTCACCGGCGCAGGCGCTGAGCGG
>JBQTGW010000284.1:0-23251 GCA_052390495.1 Pseudonocardiales bacterium | reverse complement strand
CGCCCGGGTCAACGCCCCCACCGACACCCGATCCGGCAGCCACCCCCGCGGCGACACTCCCTCGGTACCGTCGTGTCCCATCCCACAACCACTACCACAAACGATCACTTAAAGCAAGGCCATTGGCGTGTCCGCCACAGGCGCACGAGCAGATCGCCGCGGCGGCGATCGCCGCTGGAGTTCCGGTGTTCGTGGAGAAACCTCCCGCGACAACAATCACGACATTGACCGAGCTCGCGAAAGCGGCGAACGAATCCGGCATCGTCACCGGGGTGGGAATGAATTTCCGTTGGGCGGCGCCGGTACGGCGCATCCGCGCTCTGCTGGACAGCGGCGCCTACGGCCATCCAACCATGATCACGATTCGGCACGTGGCCAGTAAGCCACGGGCACCGATGTGGGGACTACCATTGTTGCGTAGTTTCCTACTTGCCCAGGCGATCCACCCGGTTGACTTACTTTTGTGCCTAGCCGGCGAGCCGGTGATCGACACTCACATTACTCGGCAGGTCGGTTCGACCGGCGCTATGGTAGGGCTTCAACTCGGCTTTTCCAGCGGAATTGTAGGCAGCCTGGTCTGCGGTTCTCACGCTGCCAGGTTCGAGTCCCGCATAGAGGTAAATACCAGCTCCGGGGCGACGATGTCTTTGACCAGGCTGGGTGAGCTAACCGTGACCGGCGGCCTCGTGCCCCCGGAGATAGGAGATCCGAGAGGCTGGTCGCAGTTGTGGCGCCCTAGCCCACTCGACGTGGGATTCGACCGAACCGGATTCGGTGCGGAGCTGGCCGCTTTCTGCCATGCTGCCACCACGGGGGCTGATTTTTCGCCGGGTCTGGCAGACCTGCTTCCCACCTACGACATCCTTGACCGAATCGAAGGATGGTGAACGCTGTGGTCGCACCGGTCATCGACATCAAGCACGTGCAGCTCGGCGACGATGAGCTGCACGCAGTCCGCAACACCCTCTTAACCGCTGACCTGTCCGGTAACGCCGAAGTCGTTGGCCGCTATGAGCAGGAGCTCACCAGCTGGTTCGACGTACAATTCGCAGTCGCGTGCTCTTCGGGCACAGCGGCCATTCACCTCGCGCTGCTTGCACTCGGCATAGGCCCCGGCGCGGAGGTGATCGTGCCGGCTACCGCACCCGCGATGACGGCACTTCCGGTGCTTGCGGTCGGCGCGGTTCCCGTCTTCGCCGACGTCGCCCACCCAGCCACCTTCGCCCTCGATATAGCCGACATGGCGGCAAAGTTCACTCCCTACACCAAAGCCGTGATCGCGGTTCCGATGTGGGGTTATCCAGCCGATGGACCCGAGCTGGCTCAGGTGTGCCGCGACTGGGGCGTGCCGCTCGTCGAAGATGCAGCCCAAGCCCACGGCACCAGCCTGGCCAGCCGCTACGCCGGCACCCAAGGCGTGATCGGCACGTTCAGTACCCACGCCCGCAAGCTGATCTGCACCGGGGAAGGCGGGTTCTGTCTCACCGGTGACCCAGCGCTGGCCGACCGGCTTCGCCAACTGCGTAACTTCGGCCAACCGCCCAACGGAGGCGAGTTCGGCACCGGATTCGGCCTCAACTACAAACTGCCCGCCGTGGCGGCCGCGCTCGGCCGTGTCCAGCTTTCCCGCCTCACCAACCGCCTCACCCAGCGGCGCACCATCCTCAGCAAGCTGACCACCATGGCGGGGGTGACCGTCAAACACGCCACCGCCAGCGTCTTTCTCCTCGCCCGTACCACAGACACCTGGCACATCGGGCTCATCCGCCACCCCCGGCTCGGAAAGTGGATGCTGCCCGGCGGCCACGTCGAACCTGATGAGAACCCTGCCGAAGCGGCCCTGCGCGAAGTCGCCGAAGAAACCGGCCACACCGCCTGGCTGCTCCCGGGGCCACGACTCGACGAGCCGGACAAGAGCGACGCACCCTCGGTGATCACACCACTGTGGATCGTCGAGCAACACGTGCCCGCCGAACGACGCGAACCCGAGCCTCATATCCACGTCGATCACCTCTACCTCGCTCTCACCGACGCCACAGCGCCCGCGCCCGGCGCCGAACTGCCCTTCGCTTGGTACACCACCCACCAACTCGACGCCCTGGACATGTTCGGCGACACCCGCGCCCGCGCCGCCTACCTACTCGACCACATCGATGCCCTCGCAACGGCGACCACCTACGACGGGGTGCTCGGATAATGCCGAGTTGAGCGCATGAACGAGAGAATGGGCTTGGTGTCATATGATCAGTGCACCACCAAGAATGATACTATATTGATCGTCTAGTTGTTAAAAGAAGGGGGCATTGTCAGTGCGGGGTGCGGAAGTTCTTGCCGAGGAACGGGAGATTTTTCCCGGGAGCTGGCTGCCGGCCGTTCGTGCCGGTGGATTGGGCGAGTGCTGAACAGGGATCATTCGGTGGTGTCCCGTGAGGTCGCCAGGAATGGTGGCGGATCAGCGTATCGGGCGATTTCCGCTCAGCGGCGGGCCGACGAGCGCCGTGCCCGCCCGAAGCTCCGGTTGCTGGAAACGAACCAGCGGCTGCATGGCGAAGTGAACGCCGGGTTGGAACTGAAATGGTCGCCCAAGCGGATCAGTGAGCGGTTGCGCCAGGGCCGCACGCGCCGGGTCAGCAGGTCACGGGCAGCCGTGACCAGGGGAAGGATCCCGGACATGATCAATACTCAGTGAGCGCCCGGCCGAGGCTGAGGACCGCGCGGTTCCCGGATTCCGGGAGGAGGATCTCATCATCGGCCAGGCCGACACATCCCAGATCGCCACCCTTGTCGAACGTTCCAGCCGCTATCTCATGCTCGTCCGGATTCCCTACGACAGGACCACGGAACGGGTCGCCGCGCTCCTGGCCCGGAAAATGGAGACCACCCAGCCCCCCCGACCGTGGAACCCGGCGCACCCGGCCCGACGCCGGGCCATCACCATCCCCCCGAACCAAAAACACCCTGCGCACACCACCAGAAGATCACTACAAGCTCACAAGAGCCCGCCGAACAGCCTCATCTCCCTGGCATTGGGCGCCACACCCGCCTTAGCGCAGCACCGTCGAGGTACCTAACCACATCCGCTACGTCGACGGACTCCCGAATCACCGTCTCGTACAACAGCCTGAGCTGTTGCTCATCACCGAGGTCGTACTCACGCAAGCCAGACCACGCAAGATGGGTCGGCAACTCCACCGTACCTGTCATAGGCCCGACAAGATCACCTAACCCCATCCGGCACCACGTAGGGACGCACATCCGCATACCTCAACCGACCATCCACGTTCCGCATTATGCCTGGTCGCCCCTTGAAGACCACCCGGCCTAGCCGTCGTGCCTAACCAGCGACGAGAGGGTCACGCGAGTGGCGGGGTCGCACAGCCGGTCGTCTTCGCCCTCGGGGCCACCCTGACTGCCGCCATCGAAGGCCAGTGCGCAGCGGTGGCGGGCGCACCACCCGATCGATACAGTCACTCGGTGGCACGACTCGAGCACCTCGTGGTGGTGGTGATCCCCGGCATCGGCGGCAGCGTGCTGGAGACCGTCGGCGGCCAGCCGATCTGGGGGCAGGGCCGACGTCAGCTGGCCGAGGCGCTGTGGGACCCAGCGCGGTTGAGCCTGGCCGAACACCCGAGCCTGCGGCCGGTCGACCTGCTGGGGTCCACCCGGATTCTGCCGTGGAAGGTGGTGCCCGGTTACGACGACCTGGTACGCCACTTGACTAACGAATTCGGTCTTACCGACGACGACATCGACGTGGCCCGCGATTCCGCTGATGGTGTGCAGCCCAAACCCGGCGCCAGCGTGGTGCTGTTTCCGTATGACTTCCGGCTGGGCGTGCGGGCAGCAGCCGAACAGCTGGCAGCCGAGATGAAGCGGCGGCTGGCGGATCGCGCCGAGAAACGTCGGCAGGTGATCGTCCTGGCGCATTCGATGGGCGGGCTGGTGGCGCGGTATTGGCTCGGCCCGCTGCGCGGGGCGCGATACTGCCAGGCCCTGATCACCCTGGGCACCCCGCATCGGGGCGCACCGAAGGCGCTGGACTGGCTGCTCAACGGGGTTCGGGTCGGCCCGGGGCCGGTGGCCGCGCTGACCAGCACCCTGTTGGCCGACGCCGCTGCGGTGCTGCGGGAATGGCCGTCGACCTACGACCTGCTGCCGCGCTACCGAGCCGTGCGGGACGAGGAATCCGGCCGCGAGCATTACCCGCACGAACTCGGATCAGCCCCGTTCGCAAAGCGGGCACAGGCGGCGTTCGACATGCACCAGGAAATCGAGACGGAATGGCAGGCGCTTGATCCCGCCGAGCGACCCGAGGTACTGGCGCTGTTCGCCCGCGGGCACGCCACCCCGAGCCGGGCGGTGCGCCGTGGCGACCGGGTGCGCATCACCAAGACGGACGCGGAGTGGCAGCCGAACGCAGGCTGGCGGGGCGACGGCACGGTGCCCGCACTGTCGGCGATCCCGATCGAGCTGAGCGAGGACGTGCGGGCCCGCCGGGCCGTCCCGGACCGGCACGGCCCGATGGCCGGCTGCGCGGCGGCCGTAGAGGTGCTGCGTGAGTACGAGGCCGAGCCGTTCGGCTCCGTGCGCGGGGACGCTCCGGATCGTCCCTGGCTGGGGCTGGACCTCGACGAGGTCGTCGCCGCCGGGGAGCCGTTCACCGTGGCGGCGGAGCTGCTCGGCAGCACCGCTGTCGAGGGTGCGAGCGCGTGGTTGCGGGTGGCACCCGATGGCGGCCCAACAACGGCGCAACCGCTGCGGATGACCGGCGCGGACGGCCGGTGGCAGGCCACCGTGCCAGGGCTGGCGCCCGGGATTTACCAAGTCAGCGTGGAGGCGGTGAATGTGCCCCGGGTGGACCAGGTGCTCGGCGGCGATGTGATCGGGGTGATCGAGCCGTGAGGGTCTGGCCGCGGTGGGCACGGGGGGCGGCAGCGGGCGCCTTGCCGCAGTACGTGCACCGCGGCGCCGTCGCTCCGCTACTGCCCGAGAAGCTGGCCGCGCAGCTGCCCGGCCCGTCGGACGAGCCGCCGATGCAGCGCGCCCGGCAGATCTACGAGGTGCTCGCCCAGCGCGGGATCAGCTACGTCCACGAGCCGACCTCCAGCGAAGCGGGCAGGCAGGCCATCCGGCCCCCGGACCAGGTGCTGACCGGGCCTCGGCAGGCCACCTGCCTGGACCTTGCGGTCACCTTCTGCGGTGCCTGCCTGGATGCCGGCCTGCACCCCCTGGTCGTCACGCTGGACTCCGGGCGCGGCGAGCCCGGTCACGCGCTGGTACTGGTATGGCTCAAGGGGAGCTGGGCCGGGGCACCGGCGGGGAACTACCCCTGGCGGACCGTCGTGCACGAGCAGCCACCGGCCGAGCTGACCGGGCAGTTGCGCGCCGCGGCGGACCAGCCGGGCAGCTTCCTCGCCGTCGACGTGACCGGGGCCACCCGCGCGTCTGGCGCCGAGACCACCCCCTGGGCAACGGCGATCTGCCGCGGCGCCGAGCTGGTGACGTCCGCCCTGGCCGGCAACGGTGCCTGGCGGTGGGGCACCGCAGTGGACATCGGCGTGGGATGGCGGGCAGCCGACGTGCACCCACTACCCCGCCATCCGCTGCACAATCCGCTGGTCGCTCCCTACCTGGAGCCGAAGTCGGACCACGGGCCACTCAAGCAGATAGAAGCGCGGCGGACAGTGGTGCCGTTCTATGCCCGCGACGAGCTCGACGTACTGCTGGACTGGTGCCAGGCCCCGGACGTCGCCCAAGCCCCGGGCAGCGCACAGCGCAGCCGAATCGCGCTGGTGCACGGTGTCGGTGGAGCGGGCAAGACGCATCTGGCCGCCGAGCTGGCCCGCAAGCTCGGCGACGAAGGCTGGTACGCCGGGTTCCTGAGCAAGCCCACGGATTCGGACGGTCTGCAGTGGCTGGCCGGGGTGGTCTCGCCGCTGCTGGTTGTGGTCGACTACCCGGAGGACGTCCGAGCAGGCACCGTGATCTCCCTGCTCAAGGCGCTGCGCAGCCGGGAGGAACCGACCTGTGTGATTCTCACCGCACGCGTCCTCGGCGGGTGGTGGAAGGAGATCACCGACGCGCTGGACCGGGAGGCCGTCCCGTACACGGCGTTTCCGTTGGAGTTGCCGCGGCGGCACCCGTCGACCACAGGGGTGTTCCAGCGTGCGTGGCGAGCCTTCGTTCAGCGCCTCGGGTTGGCCCTGGTCGATGCGGCCACTCCACCGCCGAATCAGCGGTGGACCACCCTGGACCTGATCATGCTGGCCTGGCTGGCCGCCCAGGGCGCAACCGCGCTGCCCACCTCGCCGGAAAAGCTCTACGACGAGATCCTCGACCGCGAGTTCCGCTACTGGACGCGGGTATGCCGACAACGCGGCCTGGCCGATCCGCCGGACGGCCTGCTGCCCGCGGTGGGCGCCTGTGTGACCCTGCTCGGACCGACCCCGGACCGGGTCGAGCCGACCCTGCGAGCCGTGGCGGCGCTGCAGCAGGCGGACGAGTGGCGCCATCAGATCGCCACGGTGATCAAGCTGTCGCTGCCTGCGGACTCCGATACCGGGACGGTCGCGCTGCGCCCCGATCCAGTCGGTGAGCGCCTAGTGCTCCACACGTCGGAAATCGACTCGACGTTTCTGCGCAACTGCCTGACACTCGCGAACGACAACGAGCGGATGAACGCCTGTCTGACGATCACCCGGGCTGCCGAGCGTGACGAACCGGGCGCCACCGCGCTGGCCACCACAGTCCTAGCCGACCGACCGGAGCTGTGGCAACCGGCGCTGGCCGTGGTCGCCGCACAGGGTGGCCCCTTCGGGGCACCATTGCTGGCTCTGGCCGACCGGGACGACTCCCCGTTGCCGCTGGCACAGCTCGCGGAGACCATCCCGCTCGGTCACGTCACGCTGCGGAACCTGGCGCTCATCGCGACCCAGCGCACCCGCCCGCCCGATCCGGCCGCCCCTGACAACCCCGACGCGCACGCTCGCCTGGCCGGATGGTGGAACAACCTCTCCAACCGCCAGTCCGAGACCGGGGATCGCACCGGTGCCCTGAACTCCATCACCGAAGCCGTCACGATCCGCCGCCAACTGGCCCAGACCAACCCCGCCGCCTTCCTCCCCGACCTCGCCATGTCACTGAACAACCTCTCCAACTGCCAGTCCCAGACCGGGGATCGCACCGGTGCCCTGAACTCCATCACCGAAGCCGTCACGATCCGCCGCCAACTGGCCCAGACCAACCCCGCCGCCTTCCTCCCCAACCTCGCCACGTCACTGAACAACCTCTCCAACCGCCAGTCCCAGACCGGGGATCGCACCGGTGCCCTGAACTCCATCACCGAAGCCACCAACCACTACCGCCAACTGGCCCAGACCAACCCCGCCGCCTTCCTCCCCGACCTCGCCACGTCACTGAACAACCTCTCCAACCAGCACGCCGAGACGGGGGAACCGCAACGCGCGCTCGACGCCTATGCCACCGCCTGGGCCGATCTACCACCCGGCCCACAGGCGGAGCTGGCGGTGACGCGGTCCGGCTGGCGTGCCGACCGAGGTGATCCCGCGGGCGCAGCCGAGGACCTCCACATGGCCGCAAAGTGGGCTCAACAGGAGACCGATCCCCCCTGGGCGGGCCGCTCCCGCCGAGCGGTCCGCGGCGCCCTCGCAGCACTGCTCACCACTGACGGCACCGCCACCAGCCCGCATCCCGACTTACCGGACTGGGCGTGGCGCCCCCTGCCCGACGATCTCATCGAGACACTCAACCAGTGGCTGGGCGCGGCAGGCTGGACCGAGCGCGAAGCCCTGCTACGCACCCACAACGACCTCCACTGCGATGTCGGCCGCGAAACGGTGCAGCTTGCCGGTGCGCTCTACCCCGAGGTCGAGCCCATCGCGCAGCTCAGCGACATTCTCGATGACATCGCGGCTCGCGGTCTGGACCAAGTGCTCGCCGAGTTCCGGGCCGCCCACGAGCACGCCGACCTGCTGCGGCGGTGGCTGGCGACGGCGACCTGGTCGGAATCCCGGGACATCGTGCAGGCCCATCCCGGGCTGATATCCGACCCCCGCACGGTCACCGCCCTCCAGGCAGGCGCCGAGGACCTGATGCTCGCCCAGCACCTGGGCATCGTCGGCCTGGCCACCCGGATGCCGATCGCCGAGGTCTACGACGCCGTCACCGACCTGGAAATGGCCGTGGACACCGCGATGAGCTGCGTCGAGCGAGGCGATGCCGCAATGCTCCGGGACCTGTTCCTGGCCGCTCCCGGGCTCGGCCGGCTCCCCTTCGTCACGGCCTTCCTCATCGCCGTACATACCGTGCTCATCAGCTCTGGCGAACCCGACGACGACGCGACCCCAAAAGCAGCTGACATAGCGGCCCTGATGTGTGCCGCGGTCGAGGAGGGCAGCGATACCCAGCGCAGCGCCGGTGCCGCCCGGCTGCGCCGCCTGGCCAACCGCCAGCCGTCGCACGCCGATGCCCTCCACGAGCTCGCGGGCATCCTGACCACCGCCGATCAGGCCACACCGGCTCCCGACACCGCCACCAACCCCCCCGCGACCAGCGGATAAGTTCGGTGGGCCTGAGACCGCGCCCCAGATCGGCTGGCTGCGCCAGCTGGCCACCCTGGTCCGAGCCGCACCGACCAGCCATGACCGCGCTGCCCTGATCACAGTCGTGCTGCGCACGGCGTGGAGTCACCGGGCCGACGGCGCCTCCTGGTCCGAGATCGCGATCGCACTCGGCGTCACCGAAAACACCCTCCGCCGCTGGCGCAGCACAGACACCAAACCGATGCCCCCTTCGCGTCCGGTGGTCGCAAAACCCCCACATACCGAGCTGCCCAGGTCACCCCGAACCGGTGCCGACACCACCAGAAGCGGATTCGAGACCATCTCGGCACATGCCTGGCAAAACCAGGCACAGCACATTACGTTCACCGCTTCAGCCTCGATCTCTGCCTGCAACAGCATCGATATCGGGAGCGCCTACACGCCGTCGTCCGAAACCCGCCGAGTTCTCGTCGTCTCCGGCGACCCCCGCCCAGGGAATAACTTCTTCGGACCAGAAGCATCTGAGATCCGACAACGCCTGTCGCCGGCCTACATTGATGTGCGGGAACTTGCCTGTATCGAGCTGGGCGAACTCGCTCGCTACCTTGACGAGCTGCGCCCTTCCGTTCTCCACGTTGCCGCACACAGCTCCTTCGGAGGGATCTTCCTCTCCTTGGCGCTCGCCGCTCTCTGTGGGTTCCGAGGCATTCACGGCCACGATCAAAAGATCGTTCCGGCCACGACTCGTTGTGATGAACCTCTGTCACTCACACGCACTGTCCAACAGCCTCGCCGATCTGGTCGATTCATTGATCACCTGGCCAGATGTGGTCGACGACGACCAGAGTCGACTATTCGCCGGTCAGCTGTATCACGCCCTGACCACCAGACGAACAGTCGGCCAGGCGTACGGCGATTCCTGTGATGCACTGAAGCAGCGCTGGCCAGGTCTGCACCCACCAGTCCTCACCGGCGAGCAGACAGCCGCCATCTTCTGAGATCCAGTGAGCTGCCCAGGCCGACCGGTCGCCGGGAGCTGAGCGGGGGGTCCGCTCAACAGCACCCCATTTCGACCCAGCCCACTCACCGGGCACCCGCCAGAATCGCCTCGGCCACCCGGACCGCCTCCGCCTTCGCCAAGCGCACCCCGAGCTGCCCACACCATGCGGGTAGATCGCCCACGTCTCCCCGGGACGTTCGTGAATCACCAAGAACGTGCACTGCTGATCATCAGCGATCAAGCGCCCATCCACCGCTATCCGGCTGCGCTCGTTGTCCCGCTGGGTTACGACATCCCTCACGACTGCTCACCCCTCAAGGAGAATGTCATCGGCTAGGCGGGTGCGGGTGGTGAGGACCGCGGCCCGGCCGCGCATCGGGACGAACCCGCAGACCAGCTGGTGGGTGGACACGGCGGTGCCGGGGCCGGTGCGGTGCAGCCGCAAGCCGCGGGTCAGACCGCTGGGGTGCAGCTCCAGCGGCACGATCATCCGGCCGTCGTCGGCCAGCTGGTCCCACCACTGGGTGGGGATGTCGATGGTGCCGACAGTGACGATGATGCCGTCATACGGTGCCCGGTCCGGGGCGCCGAACGCGCCATCGCCACAACGGACCTCGACCCGGTCGTCGTAACCGGTGCGCGCGATCGCGCCCACGGCACCGTCAGCGAGGTCCTGGTCGTACTCGAGGGTCACGACCCGCCCATCCGGGCCGACGAGCTCACCGAGCAAGGCGGCGTTGAAGCCGGTAGCGGCGCCGATCTCCAGGATGCGCTCACCAGGCTGAGCCGCCAGCTGTTCCAGCATCCGCGCCACCAGCGGCGGCGCAGACGCCGAAGACAACGCCGAACCGTCCACGGCACACTTGATCACCACCTGCCGCAGCGCGTAGACCTGCTCCAGCGGGGCACCCGGCACGAACTCATGCCGGAACACGGTGCGGAACGCACGCTCAACAGGGCTATCGGGACCGCAGAACCCATCACGAGCACGGACGGCGTCAGCCAGCTGGTCCCGCAGCGTGACCGGGTCGAGGGTCTCGGTGGACGAAGCCATGTGGTGGTCCTCCTGAAAGATGACGTGCTGGGCAGCGGTGGACCGTACCGGCAAAGCATCTCGTAACTTGATGTCAATTCGCATCCTCGCTGGTCACTGGACTGAAGAATTTCCAAAATTGATAAGTTATTTCATTACGGCTACTAAGCCCGGCGCTAAATGTTTACGCCAGCTTTCTTGGCTAGTTTGACCAGCATAGGGTTGCTTCGCTTATGGAGCGAGATGAGGACACGCAATATATAGTGCTCTGCGGGGCGAGCACGCCGTGGCTCGACCGAGGCTAAATCCCGGCGTCTCACGCCGAGCACGCCGGACAACTCAGCCTCATCAAAGTCTGCGAGCCACGTCGGGCAACTTGCCGAATTGGATTCGACGAAGAATTCTTCTGCTTGTCCGACAGCTCTACTGAAGTCACGAGACCGGTTGGGGTGCGCAAAAGCCCAGGCTTCGCGGGTGAAAAGAAAAGCGGGAAGCTTTGCAACGCCGGAATTTCTCGAACCGTACTGCGCCAGCCGGTGTCAGCTCCGCCATCCCAGTCAGCTCCGAGGGCGCGACGCCCAGCGCATCGGCCAGCGCGCCGATCTCCGAGCGGCTGTCCAGGGCACGCAGACCGTTCTCGGTCCGGCTCAGGCTCGACGCGCTCATTCCGGCCAGCCCAGCGATCACCCGCAACGACTTGCGCCGGATCTTACGGATCCGCCGCACCTGCTCACCCACCGTGCGCGCTTCCAGATCGTCCACGACAGACCTCTCCTCACCAACCCCCCACCGATGCCCCGGGGCGGTACACCTCGGCGAGGGTGCGGTGCCAGGCTACGTGCCGACCCACCCGATCAGGTCCGCACCCCACAGGCCGTGCCGGAGCCCACTCGGTCACGGTGACCACACCGAGGGAGATCACCGGCAGGCGCTGAGTGCAATGCTCTCATTCTGCATGAAGTGCGGGTAATCTGCTGGCATGCCGAAGAACGTCCAGATCCGTGACCTCGACGACGAGGTCTACGCCGTGCTGCGCGGGCGGGCCGGAGCCATGGACATGTCGCTGACCCAGTACCTCAAGCAGGAGCTCAGCCGGCTGGCGAGCACCCCGATCATGGCCGAGCTGCTGGAGCGGGCCGACCGACGCCGGGCGCGGGGCGGCGGCGCCAGCCGGGCGGCAGTCGAAGCGGCATTCGAGGACAACCACACCGACCGTCGATGATCACATTCGTGCTTGACACGTCAGCGGCGATCGAGCTCTTCGTCCGGGACGAGACAACCACGACCTGCGCCGCCGGTTCTGACCGGGTTCGGGGTTGCACCTGAGCTAATCGGCCGGGTGTGGGAGCTGCGGGACAACATCACCGCCTACGACGCGGCGTACGTCGCCCTCGCCGAACTGTTCGGAGTACCCATCCTGACCTGCGACGCCAAACTCGCCCGAGCCAGCGGCCACGACGCCGAGATCGAGCTCTACACACGGGCCTGACGCACAAATCCCGAGGTCGTACTCGCGCAAACCAGACCACGCACGATTGGTGGATAGCGCTACCGTTGTCATGCTCGGTGTCGGTCACCTAGAGTCCGATCACCGAGAGCGACTTTATGTGCGCCCAGTGTGCCGCTGCTCCAAGACACGGCTCTCTGGCGCAGGGGGTGGTCAGCGTGGCGGTGGAGTTCCGACTGCTCGGCGATATCGAGGTAACAGTCGATAGCCAACAGATTGACCTGGGCCATGCCCGGCAGCGGTGTGTGCTGGTGGCGCTGCTAGCCGAGGTTAACCAGGTGGTGCCGGTTGACCAGCTTGTTGACCGGGTTTGGGGAGAGCGTCCTGCGCCTCGAGCTCGCGACACACTCTATAGTTACCTCTCCCGGCTGCGGCAGGCCCTCGCTCCGGCCGGCGATGTAGGTCTCGCGCGCAAGCGTGGCGGCTATGTCCTCACCGTCGACCCAATGGCCGTAGACCTGCACCGGTTCCGCCACCTGGTCACAGCAGCCCGTGAGGCCACAGACGAGGATCCCGCCCTGGCCCTGTTCGAGCAGGCACTGGGGCTGTGGCGGGGTGAGGTCTTCGCCACCCTGGACACTCCGTGGCTCAACGCCCTGCGCGACACGCTGGAGCGGGAACGCTTTGCCGTCGAGCTGGACCGCAATGACCTTCAGCTGCGCCGTGGCCAGCACGCCCGGCTGTCGGCGGAGCTGTTCACCCGGGTCGCGGCACACCCGTTGGACGAACGCCTGGCAGGCCAGCTCATGCTCGCCTTGTACCGCTCTGGTCGCCAAGCCGACGCGCTCGAGCACTTCCGGCAGATGCGGTCGCAATTCATCGACAAGCTGGGCATCGAGCCGGGCCCGGCGCTGACCCGGCTGCATGAGCAGATCCTGGCCACTGACCCGGAACTCGCCTCCCCCATCGTCACCAGGTCCGCACCGCAATCCTCCGCGTCGGTGGGGCGGGTGTGGAACGTGCCTGCCCGCAGCCCGGTGTTCACCGGACGCGGCGGGCTGCTCACCGCGTTGCGGGCCGCGCTGCACGACGAGCAGCGCTCAACGGTGGTGGTGCAGGCCCTGCACGGGATGGGCGGGATCGGGAAGACCGCGCTGGCCATCGAGTACGCCCACTGCCACGGGGTCGAGCATGACGTGGTGTGGTGGGTTCCGGCGGAGCAGCCTGCGCTGGTGGCCGACCGGCTGGCCGAGTTGGCCCACGCTCTCGGGGTGGCCACGGTCACCGACCCGGTGACCGTGGCGGTGGCGCGACTGCTGGGGGCACTGCGGCAGCGGGACCGGTGGCTGCTGATCTTCGACAACGCCGAGGAACCCGCAGCGCTGGCTGGGTACCTGCCCGGGGGTAGCGGGCAGGTACTGATCACCTCCCGTAACCCCGGCTGGGACGAGCTGGCCGTTCCGGTAGAGGTGGATGTGTTCGCCCGAGATGAGTCGATCATGCTGCTGCGCCGTCGTGCCCCGCAGCTGACCGAGGGTGAAGCGGGCCGGCTCGCGGAGGCGCTGGGGGATCTGCCGCTGGCACTGGCCCAGGCCGCCGCGCAGCTGGCCGACACCGCCACCGGCGTGGAGAACTACCTCGCCCTGCTGGCCGAGCGGACCACGGAGCTGCTGGCCCAAGGCACCTCCGCCACATATCCGGTGTCGCTGGCCGCCAGCGTCCACATCGCCCTCGACCAGTTCAACGCCCAGTCCCCGGCTGCGCTGCAGCTGCTCACCCTGGCCGCCTACCTGGCACCGGAGCCGATCCCGCTGACCCTGTTCACCACCCACCCCGCCCAGCTACCCGATGCACTCCGGACCACGGCCGGGGATCCACTGGCGTTCCCCGCGCTGATCCGGCTGTTGCGCAGGCACGGGCTGGCCCGTGTCGAGTCCGCCACTCTGATGCTGCACCGGCTGCTCGCCGCGATCCTGCGCGCCCAACCCCACCAGAAACCCGATCTGCCTACCCGAGCGGTTCGGCTGCTGCGGGCCGCGGTCCCGGCCGACGATCCGTTGGACAATCCATCGGACTGGCCAACCTGGCGCCAGCTCCTCCCGCACGTCCTGATCGCCACCGAATCCCACCGCAACCTCACCGGCGTCGAGGAGGACGTGGCCTGGCTGCTCGACCGAGCCGCCACGTATCTGCAGACCCGGGGGGAACTCGCCCCCGCCCGGCCGCTGTTCGAACGCGCCAGGGACCTGCGCCGCGCCATGCTCGGCGAGGACCATCCAGACACCCTGGAATCGGCGGGCGGTCTCTCCTTCAACTTGTGGGAGTTGGGACAGTACGAGCAGGCCCGCCAACTCGCCGAGGACACCCTCACCCGCTGCCGCCGGGTGCTGAGCGACGACCACCCGCACACCCTGGTCGCGGCCCACAGTCTCGCCGTCTCACTGCGCGAGTTGGGACAGTACGAGCAGGCCCGCCAGCTCGCCGGGGACACCCTGACCCGCTGCCGCCGGGTCCTGGGCGAGGAGCACCCCTACACCCTGCGCTCGGGCTACAGCTTCGCCTCCGCCCTGTGGGAGCTGGGGCAGTACGAGCAGGCCCGCCAGCTCGCCGAGGACACCCTCACCCGCATGCGCCGGGTCCTGGGCGAGGACCACCCACACACCCTGCGCTCGGCCTTCACCCTCGCCATCTCCCTGTGGGAGTTGGGACAGTACGAGCAGGCCCGCCAACTCGGCGAGGACACCCTCACCCGCTGCCGCCGGGTCCTGGGCGAGGACCACCCGCACACCCTGCGCTCGGCCTACCTCCTCGCCATCTACCTGTGGGAATTGGGACAGTACGAGCAGGCCCGCCAACTCGGCGAGGACGCCCTCACTCGCTGCCGCCGGGTCTTTGGCAACGACCACCCCGAAACCCTGGTCTCGGCCTACCTCCTCGCCCTCTACCTGTGGGAGTTGGGGCAGTATGAACAAGCCCGCCAGCTCGCCGAGGACGCCCTCACCCGCATCCGCCGGGTTCTGGGCGACGACCACCCGCACACCCTGCGCGCGGCCTACACCCTTGCCATCTCCCTGCGGGAGCTTGGGCAGTACGAGCAGGCCCGCCAACTCGGCGAGGGCACCCTCACCCGCATGCGCCGGGTCCTGGGCGAGGACCACCCGCACACCCTGCGCGCGGCTCACAGTCTTGGCGTCTCCCTGCGGGAGTTGGGGCAATACGAGCAAGCCCGCCTGCTCGCCGAGGACACCCTGGCCCGCCGCCGCCGGGTCCTGGGCGACGACCACCCGCACACCCTGATCTCGATCCACCAGCTAGACGCTGTCCTGGCGAATCTGAGCGAGCCCGACTAGCCGCCTGACACGACGTAGGCGCCGTAGGTATAGCGCAGATCGGGGCACTCACCTGCAGCAACATGGGAAGTCGTCATATCCGCCATGCTGCCGAGGCAGGCCATGGAGGAACCTTGTACGAACCTTGAATCGCCACAGCGTCACCGACCTACCGCGCGGGTTACCTAGACGGTGATCAAGGCCAGGCGTGGATCCACTGCAGCGATATCGTCCGGGTCGCTGGTGAGCACCACGTGGCCTCGCTCGGCGGCGCACAGCGCCACGGAGACGTCGACGATGTCGTGGTGATCGCTGCGCGCGACGAGTGCCCCTACCGCCCACGCGGTGGGATCGTCGAGTACCACGACATGGACGTCCGGATCGGCCAGCAGCCGGGCGATCCGGGCCTGCCGGGGACCACCGCGCCACGCCTGAGCGAGGACCCCGGCAGGCACCGCGAGAGGATCTTGTCCGTAACGGCTCGCTGGAGCAGGCTGCGCACCCGTTCGTCACCTCTCTCAAGCCCGATCAGCGCGCCGGTGTCCAGCGTCAGCCCGGAACCACCGGGTGGTGGCCTCACCTGATGAGGCCGGTGCGGCGCAGCTCCCGATCCGCCCATGCGCGGGCTTGCGCACCAGGCTCGCCGAGCTCGCGATCCAGCTCCGCCAGCAGCTCGGCCAGCGAGTTCTCCCGCTCGGCACGAGCGAGGGCGTCCGCCACGTAGGCAGATACGCTGGGCGCGCGCCCGGCGGCCACCGCGCGCCGAGCGGCGGCTACTTGCTCCTCCGGGAGCGATACCGCAATCGTCATACCTGAAGCATACCCGGCGACATACTCTCGACATACCGTCGGAGGAAACGAAGTCGGCGGGGAACGACGTCGGGGGGAACGTAAGGAGTCGGCCAATGCCATACGAGGCCGTCAGCGCCTACACAGTGCTCGTCGGAGAGTCCGGCAGCGCCACCACCGTCACCGTGCACGGATCGGCGGACGAGGCGTGGCGGGCGCTTGCCGAGGCGGTTCGCCGCCGTAGTACCCGCTGGATGCCGCGGAACGCCGAGGCTGCCACGCTCGCCGACCGCTGGCGCATGGGGGATCCGGAACGGCGGTTCTGGCAAGTCAGCGCCCACCGGTTACAGGTCATGGTGCCCACCACCGGGTCGACCCCCAATCGCCCCGCCGGTCCGTCCGCCGAGTCGGCCAAGGCCGGTTACACATACAGTCACTGGCGGCCCCGCCGGCGCAAACCCTCGCCGCATACAGCGGGCTGACCAAGAAATCTGCGCATTTGGCAGGCTGAGCGGAAATCTGCCCGGCACTGACCCGGATAGGCGAGAAATCTGCCCGGTGTTGACCCGGATAGGCCAGCTGAGTGAGTTCCTGCCACGGAGCGTGCTGGGGTTTTTCGCGGTACGCACAAGGCAGGACCGGGGGTTCGGACCCGTACCGCAGCCACGAAAGTTAGCAGCTCGGTCGGGTTCAGCCTTACCATGGAACGTTAACGGTGCCTGAGCGAATGCCCCTCGTTGCAGGCACTATGCACGTCGGGACACCAGCGTGGGTGTTCTCAAGATCCCTGCGAGGGGTTCTCCGCGCGGCGCTCACTCCGGCCGCACAGAGCCTCCCGTGCCGCACGTGACATTACGGTGTGGTAACTCGCTGGGGTAACGTGCAGGTAACCGCAGATGGGTGCATGTCGTCCCGATGCGTGTACCGAGTGCAATCGAGACGACGGGAGGTATCCGTGGCTGCCAACCGCCATGCGTCCGTGGGTCTGTACGACCCCGCTTTCGAGCACGATGCCTGCGGGGTCGCCTTCGTGGCCGACCTGGCAGGACGACGCGATCACGGCATCGTCCAGAAGGCTCTCACTGCGCTTCGCAACCTCGAACACCGGGGTGCCCGTGGCGGAGAACCAGACACCGGAGATGGCGCGGGAATCCTCATCCAGGTCCCAGATGGATTCTTGCGCGAAGTCGTCGACTTCGAGCTTCCCGAACCTGGTGCATACGTGGTCGGCACCGCGTTCCTGCCGCTGGACGAAGGACCAGCGGAAGCCGGAACCGAGGCAGCCATCGAGCGCATCGCGGAAGAGGAAGGTATGCGGGTACTGGGCTGGCGGAACCTGCCGGTCAATCCCGAAGGTGTCGGCCCGACGGCCCGCTCGGCGATGCCCCGCTTCCGGCAGCTGTTCCTCGCCTGCGCCGCCCCGGGCGACGGCCCGAAAAAGACTCCAGAAACCGGGCTGGAGCTGGAGCGCCGAGCGTATTGCGTGCGCAAACGCGCTGAACGCGACACCGACGTCTACTTTCCCAGCCTGTCCGGGCGGACGATCGTCTACAAGGGGATGCTCACCGAGGAACAGCTGGTCAGCTTCTACCCAGACCTCTGCGACCACCGGGTCACCAGCTCGCTGGGCCTGGTGCACTCACGCTTCTCCACGAACACGTTCCCCTCATGGCCGCTGGCACACCCATACCGCATCGTGGCGCACAACGGCGAGATCAACACCCTGCGCGGCAACCGGAACTGGATGCACGCGCGGGAAAGCAACCTGGCCACCGACCTCATCCCCGGTGATCTGGACCGGATCTACCCGATCATCACTCCGGAGGCCAGTGATTCGGCAAGCTTCGACGAAGTACTCGAGCTGCTGCACCTGGGCGGGCGCTCGATGCCACACGCGGTGTTGATGATGATCCCGGAGGCGTGGGAGAACCACCAGGAGATGGACCCCGCCCGAAAGGCATTCTACGAATTCCACGCCACCCTCATGGAACCGTGGGATGGCCCGGCGCTGATCGCCTTCACCGACGGCACCGTGATCGGCGCGGTGCTGGACCGTAACGGCCTGCGCCCGGCGCGGTACTGGGTTACCGAGGACGGCCTGGTGGTGCTGGCCAGCGAGGTCGGGGTACTCGAGATCGACCCTGCCACGGTGGTGCGCAAGGGGCGCCTGGAGCCAGGCCGGATGTTCCTCGCCGACACCGCCGCGGGCCGGATCGTCGGCGACGACGAGATCAAAGGCCAGCTCGCCGCCGAGCACCCCTACGCCGACTGGGTCACCCACGGCCTGACCAAGCTGGAGGACCTGCCCGAGCGCGAGCGGGAGGTGCTCAGTCACGCGTCGCTGGTCCGCCGACAGCAAGTGATGGGATACACCCAGGAAGAACTGGCTGTGCTGCTGACGCCGATGGCCACCACCGGTGCGGAGCCGATCGGGTCGATGGGCAACGACGCCCCGCTGGCCCCGTTCACCCAGCATTCCCGGCAGCTGTTCGACTACTTCAGCCAGCTGTTCGCCCAAGTCACCAACCCACCCCTGGACGCGATCAGGGAGGAGTTGGTGACCTCCCTGCAAGCCCAGCTCGGCGCCGAGCCCAACCTGCTGCACGTCGACGGTGACTCCTGCCGTCGGCTCGTGCTGCAGTTCCCCGTGCTGGACAACGACGAGCTCGCCAAGATCGTCCACATCAACGACGACGGCGACCGGCCCGACTACCAGGCCGTCACGGTCCGGGGTGTCTACAAGGTGCACGGCGGCGGTGCGGCCCTGGTCCGCCGCCTCAATGAGATCTGTGTCGAGGTGGCTGAAGCCGTCGAGGACGGCGCGCGGCTGATCGTGCTCTCCGATCGCGGCGTGGACGCCGACCATGCGCCGATCCCGTCGCTGTTGCTCACCGGCGCGGTGCACCACCACCTGGTACGGGAGAAGACCCGCACCCAGGTGGGCCTGATCGTGGAGGCTGGAGACGCCCGCGAGGTGCACCACGTTGCGCTGCTGGTCGGCTACGGCGCCGCCGCGGTCAACCCCTATCTGGCCATGGCCAGCGTGGAGGACCTCGCCGATCGGGGCGCGCTGAACGGCGTCGACGGCAAGCACGCCACCCGCAATCTGATCAAGGCACTGGGCAAGGGCCTGCGCAAGACGATGTCGAAAATGGGCGTGTCCACGGTGGCCTCCTACACCGGCGCGCAGATCTTCGAGGCGATCGGCCTCGGCCCCGACGTCATCGACACCTGCTTCACCGGTACTACTTCGCGCCTGGGCGGGGTCGGGTTCAACGTGCTGGCCGACGAAGTCGCGATGCGACACCGTCGGGCCTTCCCCACCGACGGGGTGCGCGCCCCGCATCGGGAGCTCGCCGTGGGCGGGGATTACCAGTGGCGCCGTGAGGGCGAGGCGCACGTGTTCTCCCCACAGACGGTGTTCAAGCTGCAGCACTCCACTCGGGCAGGTCGCTACGAGATCTTCAAGGAGTACACCCAGCTGGTCGACGACCAGTCGCAACGGTTGATGACCCTGCGCGGGCTGTTCGCCTTCCGCGACGGCGTCCGCGAGCCGGTGCCGATCGACAAGGTCGAGCCGGTCGAGTCCATCGTCAAACGGTTCGCGACCGGTGCGATCTCCTACGGGTCCATCTCCAAGGAGATGCACGAGACGCTGGCGATCGCGATGAACCGGCTCGGTGGCAAGTCCAACACCGGGGAGGGCGGCGAGGACGCCGACCGCTACCTCCCCGACGCCAACGGGGACCTGCGCCGCTCGGCGATCAAGCAGGTGGCGTCCGGGCGATTCGGGGTGACCAGCGAATACCTGGTCAACGCCGACGACCTGCAGATCAAGATCTCGCAGGGCGCCAAGCCCGGCGAAGGTGGGCAGCTCCCCGGAACCAAGGTGTACCCGTGGATCGCCAAGACCCGGTACTCCACGCCCGGGGTGGGGCTGATCTCCCCGCCACCGCACCACGACATCTACTCCATCGAGGACATCAAGCAGCTGATCCACGACCTGAAGAACGCCAACCCGAAGGCCCGCGTGCACGTCAAGCTGGTCTCCGAGGTCGGGGTCGGCACGGTGGCCGCCGGGGTGGCCAAGGCGCACTCCGACGTGGTGCTCATCTCCGGGCACGACGGCGGCACCGGTGCCTCGCCACTGTCCTCGATCAAGCACGCCGGGACGCCCTGGGAGCTGGGCCTGGCCGAGACCCAGCAGACGCTGATCGCCAACAAGCTGCGGGACCGGATCGTCGTGCAGACCGACGGCCAGCTCAAGACCGGCCGCGACGTCATCATCGCGGCGCTCCTCGGCGCCGAGGAGTTCGGCTTCGCCACCGCTCCGCTGGTGGTGTCCGGCTGCATCATGATGCGGGTCTGCCACCTGGACACCTGCCCGGTGGGCGTGGCCACCCAGAATCCGGTGTTGCGGGCGAAGTTCGGCGGCAAGGCCGAATACGTGGTGAACTTCTTCGAGTTCATCGCCCAGGAAGTGCGCGAATACCTGGCCGCACTCGGGTTCCGCACTCTCGAAGAGGCGGTCGGGCGCACCGAGATGCTGGACACCCGCCCGGCCATCGATCACTGGAAGGCCGCCGGGCTGGATCTCTCGCCGATCCTGCACGTCCCTGCGGAGGCGGTGGATTCTGCCCGGCACAAGGTCGTGGACCAGGATCACGGGCTGGAGAAGGCGTTGGACAACACGCTCATCCAGCTGTGTGAGGGCGCGCTGGACAACGGCGAGCCGATGCGGCTGGACCTGCCGGTGCGCAACGTCAACCGGACCGTGGGCACCATGCTCGGCTACGAACTGACCCGCCGCTGGGGCGGGGAAGGATTGCCCGACAACACCATCGACATCACGCTCACCGGATCGGCCGGGCAGTCCTTCGGGGCGTTCGTGCCCCGCGGGATCACGCTTCGGCTGATCGGCGACGCCAACGACTACGTCGGCAAGGGCCTTTCCGGTGGGCGAATCATCGTCCGCCCGCACCCTGATGTGCAGTTCACCGCGGAGCAGAACATCATCGCGGGCAACGTGATCCTCTACGGGGCCACCTCCGGGGAGATGTTCCTGCGTGGGATGGTCGGTGAGCGGTTCTGCGTGCGCAACTCCGGAGCGCTGGCCGTCGTCGAAGGCGTCGGTGATCACGGCTGCGAGTACATGACCGGCGGCCAGGTGGTGGTGCTCGGCCCCATCGGGCGCAACTTCGCGGCCGGGATGTCCGGCGGCGTCGCCTATGTGCTCGACCTGGCCACCGATCCCCGCCAGGGCAGGCGAATCAACCAGGAGATGGTCGATCTGGAGCTGCCGGACGACGATGACCGCGCTTTCCTGGTCGATGTGGTGGCGCGGCACCACGCCGAGACCGGATCCGCGGTAGCGCGCGGGCTGCTGGCCGACTGGGACGCCGTGGTGGATCGGTTCGGCAAGGTCATGCCCAAGGACTTCAAGCGGGTCCTGGCCGCCCAGGCCGAGGCGATGCGCGACGGCCGCGACGTCAACGCCGCGATCATGGAGGCGGCTCATGGCTGATCCGAAGGGCTTCCTCAGCACCCGGCGGCAGAACCCGCCGCGGCGCCCGGTCGACCTGCGGCTGCGGGACTGGCGCGAGGTTTACGAGGACTTCGACCGGAGCACGCTGGAGGGCCAGGCCGGGCGCTGTATGAACTGCGGCATCCCGTTCTGCCACCTGGGTTGCCCGCTGGGCAACCTCATCCCGGAGTGGAACGACCTGGTCTGGCGCCAGGACTGGGCCGCGGCCAGCGAGCGGCTGCACGCCACCAACAACTTCCCCGAGTTCACCGGGACGTTGTGCCCCGCGCCCTGCGAGACATCCTGCGTGCTCGCCATCAACGATGACGCGGTGACCATCAAGCAGGTCGAGATCGAGATCATCGACCGGGCCTGGGACGAGGGCTGGGTACGGCCTTTGCCGGCTGCGGTACGCACCGGTAAAAAGGTCGCCGTGGTCGGCTCCGGCCCGGCCGGGCTGGCCGCCGCCCAGCAGCTCACCCGGGTCGGTCACGAGGTTGTGGTCTACGAGCGCGCGGACCGGATCGGCGGGTTGCTGCGCTACGGCATCCCCGAGTTCAAGATGGAGAAGCACCGGCTGAACCGGCGGCTGGACCAGATGCGCGCCGAGGGCACCGAGTTCCTGGCTGGCATCGACGTCGGCACGGACCTCGGAGTCGATGAACTACGGGCCGGCTTCGATGCCGTCGTGCTCGCCGGTGGCGCCACGGCGTGGCGGGATCTGCCGGTGCCCGGTCGTGAGCTGGCAGACATCTACCAGGCGATGGAGTACCTGCCCCCGTCGAACCGGGTCCAGGAGGGCGACCTTGTGCGGTCACCCATCCACGCCGAGGGCAAGCATGTGGTGATCATCGGCGGCGGTGACACCGGAGCCGACTGCCTGGGCACCGCGCACCGCCAAGGTGCGGCGTCGGTGACCCAGCTGGAGATCATGCCGGTCCCGCCGGACCACCGCCCGGAGACCCAGCCCTGGCCCACCTACCCGATGATCTACCGGGTCTCCTCGGCCCACGAGGAGGGCGGCGAGCGGCTCTTCTCGGTGAGCACTCAGCAGTTCCTCGGTGATGCCGAGGGCCGGGTGCGGGCGCTGCGCCTGGTCGAAGTCGTCTCTGAGGGCCGCAGGTTCGTCCCGGTGGAAGGCACCGAGCAGGATCTGCCCGCCGACCTGGTGCTGCTGGCGATGGGTTTCGTCGGCCCGGAAAAGGGCGCCCTGCTGGACGGGCTGGGCGTGGAGTTCGACCCCCGCGGCAATGTCGCCCGCGACGCTGACTTCATGACCAGCGTTCCGGGCGTGTTCGCCGCAGGCGACATGGGCCGCGGCCAGTCCCTCATTGTCTGGGCCATCGCCGAAGGCCGCTCCGCCGCCGCAGGCGTGGACCGCTACCTCACCGGCCGCGATGTCCTGCCCGCGCCGATCGCACCCACGGACCGGCCCTTGGCCTGACGGCCCTGTGAGTGGCGTTGGTGGCTATAGCGACTGTCATGTCTCTGGTGATGTGTCAAGGGTTCGTCTCAGGTGATGTGTCGCGGTGTGTGATCTTGTTGGGGGTGGGTGGTCATGCTGCGGG
>JBQTGW010000283.1:0-5015 GCA_052390495.1 Pseudonocardiales bacterium | reverse complement strand
AAGCGGCCGTCCTGGATCTCGGCGAGGATCCGGCGCATCTCCTCCTTGACCCCGGGTCCGATCACTCGCGGCCCACGGGTGAGGTCCCCGTACTCGGCGGTGTCGGAGATCGAGTAGCGCATCCGGGCGATGCCGCCCTCATACATCAAGTCGACAATCAGTTTGAGCTCATGCAGGCACTCGAAGTACGCGATCTCGGGGGCGTAACCAGCCTCGGTGAGCACCTCGAACCCGGCCTGCACCAGCGCGGTTGCACCGCCGCAGAGCACCGTCTGCTCACCGAACAGGTCGGTCTCGGTCTCCTCGGTGAAGGTGGTCTTGATCACCCCGGCGCGGGTGCCGCCGATCCCCTTGGCGTAGGACAGCGCGAGCGCCTGGGCCCCGCCGGTGTGGTCCTGCTCGACGGCGATCAGGCAGGGCACGCCCTTGCCGTCAGCGAACTGCCTGCGCACCAGGTGCCCAGGCCCCTTGGGTGCCACCATCGCGACGTCGACGTCGGACGGTGGTTTGATCAGGTCGTAGCGGATGTTGAAACCATGCCCGAAGAACAGCGCATCACCGGACTCCAGGTTCGGCGCGATGTCCTCGGCGTAGATCGTGCGCTGCTTAGTGTCCGGCGCCAGGATCATGATGACGTCGGCCTCCGCCGCCGCCTCAGCGGGCGTCATCACCGGCAGGCCCTCGTCGGACGCCTTCGCGCGCGACTTCGAGGTCTCCGGGAGGCCGACTCGGACGTCGACGCCGGAGTCGCGAAGGCTCAGCGCATGGGCATGGCCCTGGCTGCCGTAGCCGATCACGGCGACCTTGCGGCCTGCGATGATTGACAGATCGGCGTCGCCGTCGTAGTAGATATCAACACTCATGGGTTGATCCCCTCTTATCGTGGTGAGCTAACGGATCGGGTTGGCCGCGATGGCCCGCGGCCCGCGCCCGATCGCGACGACGCCGGACTGCACCATCTCGCGGACACCGTAGGGCTCGAGCATCCGCAGCAGGGCGTCGAGCTTGTCCCCGGTCCCGGTGGCCTCCACGGTGAGCGCCTCCGGGGACACGTCAATCACCTTGGCACGGAACAGCTGGACGGTCTCGAGCACCTGCGAACGCACTGTGGCATCGGCCCGGACCTTCACTAGCAGTAGCTCGCGCTGCACCGCCATGGCCGGGTCAAGCTCGACGATCTTGATGACGTTGATCAGCTTGTTGAGCTGCTTGGTGACCTGCTCCAGCGGCAGCTCGTCGACGGCGACCACGATGGTCATCCGAGAGATGTCGGGGCTCTCGGTCGGGCCGACCGCCAATGAATGGATGTTGAACCCGCGCCGACTGAACAACCCCGCCACCCGAGCCAGCACCCCAGGCTTGTTCTCCACCAATACCGACAGGGTGTGCATGGACATCATGACCCGTCCTCCTCGAACAACGGGCGGATATTGTGCGCGGCCATGATCTGGTCATTGCCAGTGCCCGCGGCGACCATCGGCCAGACCTGGGCGTCCTTACCCACCACGAAATCGATCACGACCGGTCGATCGTTGGTGTCGATCGCCTGCTGGATCACCGCGTCCACCTCGCCCTCGGTCTCACAGCGAAGTCCGACACAGCCCAGGGCTTCGGCGAGCTTGACGAAGTCGGGAATGCGGGAGTGGGTCCCGAGGTCGGTGTTCGAATAGCGCTGCGAGTAGAACAGGTTCTGCCACTGCCGGACCATGCCCAGGTGGCCGTTGTTGATCACGGCGACCTTGATCGGAATGTCCTCGATGGCGCAGGTGGCGAGCTCCTGGTTGGTCATCTGGAAACACCCGTCGCCGTCGATGGCCCAGACCGCCTTGTCCGGCATGCCGAGCTTGGCGCCCATCGCCGCCGGTACCGCGAAGCCCATCGTGCCCAGCCCACCGGAATTGATCCAGGTGCCCGGGTGCTCATAGCTGATGAACTGCGCCGCCCACATCTGGTGCTGGCCGACCCCTGCGGTGTAGATCGCGTCCGGGCCGACCAGGGCGCCGATCCGCGAGATGGCGTACTGCGGCGAGAGCATCCCGTCCGGGGGGCGGTCATAACCCAGCGGGAACGTCGCCCGCCAGTTGTTCAGCTGGACCCACCAGGGGGCCAGGTCCGGGCGGCCGGAGGAGAACTCGGCCCGCACCGCCACGATCAGCTCGTCGATCACCTCGGCGCAGTCACCGACGATGGGGACGTCGGCGTGGCGGTTCTTGGAGATCTCCGCAGGATCGATGTCGGCGTGCACCACCAGCGCGTCCGGAGCGAAGGAGGACAGCTGCCCGGTGACCCGGTCATCGAACCGAGTACCCAGCGCGATCAGCAGATCGGAGCGCTGCATCGCGGCGACCGCGGCCACTGTGCCGTGCATGCCCGGCATACCCACGTGCTGCGGATGCGAATCGGGGAAGGCGCCCCGCGCCATCAGGGTGGTCACCACGGGCGCACCGGTGAGCTCGGCCAGCTCCCGCAGCGCCGCGGTGGCCCCTGCCTTGTGGACACCACCACCGACGTAGAGCACGGGGCGGTGCGCAGTGGCGATCAGCCGCGCAGCCTCCCGGATCTGCTTGCCGTGCGGCCGGGTGGTCGGCCGGTAACCGGGCAGCTGCAGCTCGGGCGGCCAGGAGAAGGTGGTCATCTCCTGAAGCACGTCCTTGGGGATATCCACCAACACCGGTCCGGGGCGGCCGGTGCTGGCCAGATGGAACGCCTCCGCGATCGCCCTCGGAATGTTCGCCGGGTCCTTCACCAGCATGTTGTGCTTGGTGATCGGCAAGGTGATGCCGGTGATGTCCGCCTCCTGAAAGGCGTCCGTTCCGATCAGCGGCCTGGTCTGCTGGCCGGTGATCGCCACCACCGGCACCGAGTCCATGTGTGCATCGGCGATCGGCGTGACCAGGTTCGTCGCACCGGGACCGGAGGTCGCCATGCAGACCCCGACTCGGCCGGTGGCCTGCGCGTAGCCGGCCGCGGCATGCCCGGCGCCCTGCTCATGGCGGACCAGGACATGGCGGACCTTCGTGGAGTCGAGCAGCGGATCATAGGCGGGCAGAATGGTGCCGCCGGGAATGCCGAACACCGCCTCACACCCGACTTCCTCAAGGGCGCGCACCAGGGCCTGGGCGCCGGTGACACGAACTGGCACCCCCACGGGTGGGGCCGGTTTGGGCGGGGGTGCCGGGATCGGCACTTCTCGCGGGGTCACGATGGTCATGGTCCTGCCTCAGCTCGTGGTTCTGCTCGTCCTAGGCACAAAAAAACCCTCGCTGCCCACATGGGCTTGAGGCGAGGGTTGGCGCGTCGACGACTCGTGGCTCTTCAGGCGACGCGCCTGCTAACTACAAGGACGATGGGGATCAACACAACAGCGACGTTAACGGGCTCGCGCGGGTGCCGTCAACATCACGCGGGGCACTCTCGTATCGTGAGAATAGTAGGGTTTCCGACGTGTTGGCCAGCGCAGACCTCATTGTCCTTGGTGCTGGCCCTGCGGGGCTCGCCGCAGCGTGGCGGGCCAGCCGGGCGGGACTGTCCACGATCGTGTTGGAGCGAGCCCCCGCCGTCGGTGGGATGGCGGCGAGTTTCGACGTCGGTGACGTGCGGGTAGACCACGGCAGCCACCGCCTGCACCCAGCCACTCCCCCTGCTGTGCTGGCCGACCTGCGCGGGTTGCTGGGTGCGGACTTGCAGTGCAGGCCACGAAACGGCAGGCTGCGGGTCGCTGGGCAGTGGGTAGGATTCCCGCTGCGGCCAGCCCAACTGCTGCGGGCACTGCCCGCCGGGATGCTGGCTCGGATCGCTGCCGACGCGCTCACCGAGCCGCTGCGCAGGTGCCGGGAGCCGGGCAGCTACTCCGACGCGCTGCGCGCCAGCCTGGGCCCCACCCTCTACGACGCCCTCTACGCCCCGTACGCGGTGAAGCTGTGGGGCCTGCCCGGCTCGCAGATCGACGCTGAGCAGGCCCGTCGCCGGGTCAGCGCGGATACCCCCTGGAAGATCGCGCACCGGATGCTGCGCCGGAGCGGCAGCGGGCAAGGACGAATCTTCTACTACCCGCGCCGGGGGTTCGGCCAGATCGTCGAGGCACTGGCCGACGCGGCCATCGACGCCGGGATGCAGCTGCGGCTGGACACCGAGGTCGACCGGGTGTGCCCGAGCGAGGGCGGCGTCACCGTGCACACACGTGGCGGGGAGGAACTCACCGCCGGGCATCTGTTCACCACGATTCCGCTCCCGGTGCTGGCCCGGATCGTCGACCCGCCACCACCAGCCGGGGCGGTGGCTGCCGCGGCGGCGCTGCGGTTCCGCTCAATGGTGCTGGTCTACCTGGTCCATGAGGGTCGTCCCTGGACGCCGTTCGACGCGCACTACCTGCCCGGCGCGGACACCCCGGTGAGCCGGATCTCCGAACCGGCCAATTACCGGGAATCCGCGCAGGACCCTGCTGATCGCACGGTGCTGTGCTGCGAGGTCCCATGCCAGTTCGGCGACCAATGGTGGACTGCCGATGAGGAGGCACTCGCCGGACTGGTCGCCGAGACTCTGGACCACGCCGGTCTACCGCCGGTGCGGGGCGGGGCGGTGGCGGCGCGGCGACTACGCACCGTGTACCCGGTCTATGAGATCGGGTACACCGAGCACCTGGCCGGCCTGGACGCCTGGGCGTCCACGCTGCCCCGGGTCACCACCTTCGGCCGGCTCGGCCTGTTCGTGCACGACAACACCCACCACGCGATCGCCATGGCCAACGACGCGGTGGACGCGCTGCGCGGCGGGCCCTGGTCGGCCCCCGCCTGGGACTCCAGCGCCTGGTCCGCCGCGCGCCGTCGGTTCGCTGAGCACGTCGTCGAAGATTAGGGCGCTTCGCTGACCCGTGAGTGGCGTTGGTGGCTATAGCGACTGTCATGTCTCTGGTGATGTGTCAAGGGTTCGTCTCAGGTGATGTGTCGCGGTGTGTGATCTTGTTGGGGGTGGGTGGTCATGCTGCGGGGAGTTGGTGGAGCTGGCCTTGGTAGCGG
>JBQTGW010000282.1:0-29701 GCA_052390495.1 Pseudonocardiales bacterium | reverse complement strand
GATGCGCTACTCGATCTCCGACACCGCCGAGTACGGGGACCTCACCCGTGGGCCGCGAGTGATCGGACCCGGGGTCAAGGAGGAGATGCGCCGGATCCTCGCCGAGATCCAGGACGGCCGCTTCGCCGACGAGTGGGTCGCCGAGGACGACAACGGCCGCCCGAACTTCGCCAAGCTCCGCGCCGAGGGCGAGCAGCATCCCATCGAGCAGGTCGGCGCTCGGCTGCGCGGTCTGATGTCCTGGGTAGACCGCCCCCTGGACTGAAGTGCTCGTGAGTGGCGTTGAGCGCTCCAGCACTCAGCGCCACTCACGGCACTTGTGCTCACTGAATGGTGATTAGCATGATTCGAGCGGGCGGTCGAGCTGGATCGACTCGCCGCCACGGAGCTCCTTCAGGTTGGAACACCGACATCAGCTGACCTGGAGCGGTTCAGGTGTGATAAACGCGGCTGCAGTAGCGCATCACGTCCGACAGCTCGAGTTTGGATGTCGCTTCCGGCTGCGCCTCTCCCTTCATTTCGCTGAATATCCCCCCGCTGTAACGGCGGCCGAACTCGCCCCAGGGGTTGCGTACCCAGACGTAGGCCGCCCCGTGGGTTGGATCACCAGCTGTCCCCAGCACTGCGTAGGCATGGGTCGAGGCGAGACCGGGCACCAGCTCCTTGTTCTCGCCCCCCGAGATCCCGGTACCGCCCTTGCCCCAATCCTTGGTGCCCAGGGCGACCACGTCTTTGCGAGCCAAAGCTGCTTTGATGCCGGCGAACAGGGCACACGCTTCTTCGCTGTACTTCTTCGAGCCCAGCCTTCTCTCCAGGTGAGGACGGCAAAAGGTTTCGAGCTTGGCCTTGGCGGCACCACCGGCGGCCACTCCGCATTCGATTACCAGATCCAGGTCTACGAGGGCTGCCGGGTCTCCACTCAGACGATCGGCCACAGGCCTCTTCTGAACGTGAGCCAGAAAATCGGTGGCTTCCTCATCGCTGAGCTCGGGTCCAGGCACCAACGCGTCAGCACCAGCCATGAGCTTCTCCTTGGTCATCGTGAGCGGGTTCTTGAACGTGCGGGCGGGCAGATACATTCCTCCGGCGGCAGCCCCCTCGGTGGCATGGGTATAACTGACGGATTCCTTGGCTGCCTCTTGGCCGAGGATGTGCTCGAAGGCGTCGTTCGAGAAGCCCCCCTCGATACCTTCGTAACCTCGGCCGCGGCTCTTGAACACGGCATAGGCCTTCTCAACGATAGCCGGCCACAACGCCACACTTGGACTGGCATATACCGCATCTTGGGTTCCCGTATAGGCGTAAATTGACTTGTCGACTCGAATCCATTCCGGTGTGAACGACACAGGCGGTCCCGGCTGCTTCCGGAAGAAACGCACCGCTACGTCATCCTCGGCATAGTCGTCTGCCACGATCATGTGTCGTATCGCATCGGGTTTCTGGACGGCAACAGATGCCAGGGCGGCGAGGAGGTAGCAGTCTCCGAGTGCCTGTTGGTAGATGTCCTTTGCTTTAGGGCGTTTCTCGGGATTGCTATAGAGAGGAACCGCCGACTTGTCGACGGGTACGGGGTCCAGTGAAGGCTTGACGTCTTGATTCTCCTCGAGAAAGGCAATGATCTTATGACTTCCGTGCTTCGCATTAACTTCCAGCCATCCGGGCGCTGTCCCAGCAAATGCGGGGTCGGCTGGAAAGACTTCTACGATCTGGTCTTTCTTGAACTCCGCTCCGCTGCTTTCATGGCCATTTGCTGCGGGAGGTGGAAAGTCATATCCATTGCAGTCTCGGAGGATGACCCCACGCTTGGCGGTGATCCGGGGCATTGGGCTCATCACCAGATTCGCCGTCGGTTTGCGCCTTTGCTCGTATCTGGTGCTCTGGCCGCTCTGCTGTCCCCGCGCATGGAGCAAAAGGCGCACCTGATCGATCGGATTGGAGAGAGTGTCGAGTATCTGGTCCTCCTCGTTCTCCGTGAGCGATTCAAGGAACATGGCCCCCATTTTGACGACCTCGGAACAAGAGAGCAGCTGACCGTTTTTCCAACTGACCGCCGGAAGGCTCTCCCTAACTTGGTGCACCTCATCCGCTGCGGGATCTTGCTGCCCATCCAGCAGGGCAGCCAGAAGGTCTCCCAGCTCCTTTGCCTTCGCGTCGCCCCAGATGTGAGTCAAGAAAGCGGTGATCTTCTGCATCTGCGAGCTACCTCGCAAGGCGGCGAGAACGGTGAGGCTTCCGGCAAAGTGCTGGTGAAGTTCAAACCTACATTCGGCCCAGATGTCTTTATCGATGTCCGTGCTGTTCTGGCCCTCTCGACGGACCTTGGCGAGACTACTGTGGAACGTCGCCTCGACGAACGCAGGGAAGCCGTTCGATGCGAACACCGCTCGCAGCGGGTCGACGAGCTTGACGATCTGTTCTTTGCTGAGCACGCGCTGGACGCTGGGTACTCCGGAGCCGGAGCTCTCCTCTCGCCGAACCGGAGGATCGGCTTGCCGGCCGGGGATGGCGAGGGTCTGGCACACTGCTTGATTTCCGCAGGCGCGCTGCAAGAGTAGGACATTCTGGGCGTTGAGTCGGGCGGACGAATACCGGGGGACGCCACCACCTGATCGACAGGTCTTCACGCGTCTGGGGACCGGTCCGTGCTCCGATGTTGACCGACAGTGTTCTGAGTTCGCTCGCTGATCGCCCATGCCTGGTTGGAAGGATCATCCGGTCCCGACGCCGCGATGCTGGCGTCCACGGAATTTAGACCCGTCCTCACCCCCATCCTACCGTAGAAGTCGGCACCCCACCGTAGGAACATCCGACGCCAATCCTTAGACAACTCGGGTTGTTTTCCGGGCAGGAAACCCATTCCATCGTTCAGGACGCGCACGTCGCCGAATGAGTCGCTGGTGCCTCCCGTGTGCTAGCACAGTGAGCCTGCCGACTCACCACCGAGTACCACACCACTTTGCCAGCAGTCGCGCAGCACTTTATCCATGGCATGCGTTCGCCAGACGGCAAGCAAGTTGGCCAGGCTGCCCCGATCCACCCAGATCACGTCTTGCTCGCTCAGGTGGGCGGATACGTCCGGCACACTCGGCTGCTCGAATAGTGACAGGTGGCTGGTGTCCACACCGCCATCCGCGAAGGCGGCGTAGAAGCCGTCGATGCTGGATTGCCGATCGCCAGTACCGGTCGTCAGGAAACAGAGCTTCGGACACGATGGGCTGCCCGCCAAGTCAAACGCATATCGGAAGATAGGCGATGGTCGCCAGGGATTGCGCGTTCGGTTGAATCCCATGGAGGTGGCAAGAATCGTCGGTCTCTCGGCGGGCACGGCCTTCAGTCTCCTCTCAACCATGCGAAAACCTCACCGCCGGACAGGCTACCGTCCGGCGGACCGCCGGTTGCGGAACATCCTACCCCAGGAAGATCCCCATGTGGCGATTAATTTATCGTCGGATGGGTAACCGGATTTGGAAGGGGAGACCCACCCGGACCTCAGTTGAGTGTCGCTGTGCGGCTTGTGCGGTGCGGATCCACTCCTGAATTGCGGCGCGATCTTCGTCGATAGCCCGTTGCAGCGCTGCTTCCGTAACGAGATCGTGTCGTGGCGCTGACAGACGCCGCCGGGACGCTCAGTGTCCGAGGCGCGGAGACGAAGCCCTACAAGGTGCCGAGCTTGACGGCGAGCTTGGTAGTGGGCGCGTCGGTCAGGGGCCGCCAGGCGTACCCCTCGACCTCTTCGGCTTGCAGGATCACCTTGGGCTCCTGGACCCAGAACGCCCATCGGAAGTCGGCGTGCCAGTGCTCGGGTTCGCCCTTGGCAGGGTTCGCCGGGATCACATGGATATCGATGTCCACGGGGATGACGTCATATCCGGACGGGGCCACGGTGCCGTGCCAGGAAATCCCGGTCTCCTCTTCCAACTCACGCAGCGCAGCGAGGTTGAGGGACTCGTCTTCGGGTTCGAGGTGGCCGCCGGGCAGCAGCCACCGGCTGAGCGCCTTGTGCTGGATGAGCAGCAGCCGTCGGGTGTCGTTGATCACGACCGCGCCGCATGTGACGTGCCCGTTATTGAACTCCTTACGCGAGGCCAGGTCAGTACCGCACTTCAACGCTCGCGACAACGGTGTCAAGTGGGCCGCCTCGTCGGGGTACCGAGTCAGGTAGCGGGTGACGGTGTCGCTGATCTCATCGGTGGTGATGCTCATGAGGTCCCATCGAAATAGCGCAGCCACGTGGCCGCGATGAACGCACGGGTAGCCGGGTCCAGCTCGTGCATCCCCGGCTCGTGGCCGGCAGCCGCCAGAGATGCCAGAGCGGCCAAGATCTCGGCCTGGACCAAGAAGATGAAAGTACCGACGCTTGCGCCGTGCAGGAAGTTGACGGCGTTCCCATCGGCCAGCACATAGAAGTAGTGGCCGGTCCGCGCGTACCGGGTGATGTGCTCCCCGGCCGGGCTCTTCGCATACAGTCCGTCGAGCGCGGCCAGTTCCAGCTCGTCGTCGGAACTGGTGACGCTGGCGATGTACGCGCCGTTGGCGACGGCCGCGAAGTCGTCCTCCTTCAGCGCCAGGTTGCCCGTGGCGCATACGATCATCCCGGCCCCGGCGATGGCTTGGGCAAGGCTGGGCGCGGTCCGGTAACCCTGGGAGAGAGCCTGGGTCCGCTGGACGGGGTCGGAGTCGTAGACAGTTACTCCGACGTGCTTGGCGTGTAGCATCGCCGCCACGGAACGGCCGAGTTTGCCGTATCCGATCACCGCCGCTGGACGGCCGTGCAGGATGTCCCCCCGCGAGCGGATCAGCGCCTCCGCGGAGAAGGTGACCGACTGGCCTACCAGATAGTCCTCGGGGTCCTTGAGTGGCGAGCGGGCGACGCTGAACACCGGACACGGCACCTTGTCCAACGCCGCGTACCGCTGGTGCCCGTTCTCTGTGTCCTCCACCACGCCCATGATCTGCCCGGAGAAGTGGCCGCACAGATGCTCCAGGCTCGGCGCGAAGTACCCACCCACGTCTAGCAACACCACCGATCGCCTGGCCGCGCGGGACTCTAGATAGGCCAGCGCGTGATCCGAGTCGCAAAAGGCCGCCCGGTCCAGCTTGTCCACCGGCATGAGTCCGCTAACCTCCCGTAGTGCGTCCGTGTCGATCGACTTGGGCTTGGGTAGCAGCCCAGCTACCTGCGCCACTCGGCCGACCGCCCGCAAGAAAGCGGGCCGCTCGCCCAACAGGTGGGTGATCACCACGGTCCACGTCTCGCCGTCTGCTGGGTGCTGGGAGGTGACCTTTCGGAAGAAGGCGTCCACCCGCGATACCTCAAAGTCTTCTAGCGCGGTCACACCGTCACCCGCCGCTCGACGTGGCTAGATGGCACACCTCGGTATCGACCGTGAAGCCCTGGCCGCGCAGCAGCCCGGCAAGATCATCCAGTGTCATTCGGTGTGGCTCGGTCGTCTGCTCGTAGTCGGCCTCGCGGGGCCAGTCAATGGGTGGCACGGGAGCTCTCCTCACCGGACTGTGTACCGTCACACAGCACATTAGGAACCCGATATGCGCTGCGTCGATGAGGTTGCCCGTCTTTGCCCGAATCCGTTCATTCAAGCTCACGGATGGCTTTGTCGATCAGTGCACGCGCATTTTTGCCCACGACGGTCAGGGCCAGCAGGTCAGCGAAGACTTTCTCGTGCCTCTCGATCTCGCCGGGTTGCGTGACCGTCAGATAGCCGCTTATCAGCTCCACGCTGACCCGCCTCCTGTCGAACATGGTGAACGATTCGGCCGGGCACTGCACGGAGCGATCGGCGTCGCTGGGGATAATACCGAAAGACAACGAGGACAGCGTGGCCACTTCTTTCAGGTGGTGGAGTTGATCGATCATCATGATGACGTCCCCCACCCGGTACCGCAGCACGGCCTCCTCGACGAGAAACACAAAACGGTGGTCGCCCTTGCGGAGAATGTGCTGGCGGTTCATGCGCTCCGCGACCGTCGCCGCGACGTCGTCAACGGGCACGGACCGTGAATCCCTGACGGCTGACAGGACGGCCGTGGTGTAGTCGGCCGTCTGGAGCAGGCCAGGGATGATCTTAGACGAGTAAGCGCGGAGCAGCCGAGTACGGTCGAAGATGCTCCGCATTTGGATGTGCAGATGAAGGAGCCCAGTCCGCTCGGCATGCTTCCAGTCCAGCCATGTGGATTCGACGGCCCTGAGCTCAGCGATGAGTTCCATTGCCCGTCCTTCCCCGATGCCGCACACCCGGCACCAGTCCTGGATGTCCTCAGCCGAGGGAGATCGTACGCCGTGCTCGATCTTGGAGACCTTGGAACCGCCGTGCCAGGCAGCACGAGCCGCCAGCGCACGGCCCGACAGCTTGGCATCGAGTCGGATCTCGCGGAGCTGATCGGCGAGACGCTGCCGGGCTGCTTGCGCGGAAGAAGACGAGGCTTTGGTCACAGCGAATACCTGAGCGTCCGGATCGAGTGCGGTTAAGGGTGGTAATCCTCATGCTCTATACCGCGATCCCAAGCTTCAGAGAATGCGGATACGCACCGGGCGACCACGGCAGAGTCGGTATTCACCTGCGCACCCGCCGACTCGCCATCCCCCGAGAAGAAGTAGAACAAGGCGATCCTTTCATCAACTACCCATAGGTCACACGGCGGAAGCAGGAGGTCCCATGTACGAGACCGGGGCAGCCACCGTACCCGCTCACCGCCCGAGAGGTTGACCCTCTCGGTCACCGCGTACTCGAAGCGGATGTAGTCGCTCACTGGCTCGGAGATCACCCGGACGCGCCGCATGTCCACGCCGCGTGCGACCGCAGTGCAGACCTCGACGCTCCACGGGACGTACCGCCGGTACGTCTCTTCCGGCTTTCCGTCCAGCCATGCCAAGTAGGCGGGATCGTTTGGCAGGTAGCCGTCACGCAGCTCCAGCTTCAGTGCTGACTGCTGGCTGTCCTTCAACAGGCCGCTGAACGATATCTGCGTTTGCTGCAATGAACTCACGCGCTGCCTCCAAGATTATCGTCGCCATGTGCAGGGGAAGAGCGACAACTGACTCTGTGGGCAGCATCGGGCTGTGCGCCGTGATCTCCGCCAGTGTCGCCAGATCGGTCACGGTGTTGCCCTGAAAGAGGATCTGGTTGTTCTTGAAGTCCACGAAAACCGCCGAGCAACTACCCACCGGGTTGCCCACGCAGTCAACAGGTCGCTGAACAATTATTGGGTTCGCTGTGAGGAACTCACGGGCTGCCTCCAAGATGATTGCCGCCATGTGTGGGGGAAGGGCAACGACCGACTCTGTGGGCAGCATCGGGCTGTGCGCCGTGGCCTCCGCCAGCGTCGCCAGATCGGTGACCGTGTTCCCCTGGAAGAGAAATCTGTTGTTCTCAAAGTCCACGAAGACAGCCGGGCACTGATCCACCGGATTGCCCTTGCCGTAGAATCGTACGGTCATGCTGCCCTCCATCGTCGGGAGTTTGCCCAGGCTTGCCCGTCAACTTTCGCCGCAACCATGGGCGTGGTCAAGGTCTCCACCCCGAGCATTGCCTTCACCAGGTGCGGAGTCTGGCCGGGCTCCGGCACGTGCACGACGATCTCGAGGCGACCACCGCATGGCGGCGCGAGCGTTCGCCGATCAGGCGGTGCGCGGGCTGTGGGATGCCGTGCAGACGACGGGACAGGCGCCCGTCGCGGTGCGGGCGCAGGTCAGTATGGCCACCCAGCACGCGATGCGCGCCACGGTGTCGGTGACCGACACCGTGTTCCACCACGCCGGCGGCGGCGCGATCTTCATCGACAGCCCGCTGCAGCGCTGCTTCCGTGATGTGCACACCGCGGCTCAGCACGTTTTCTACTCCGCCGAGGCCGATCAGCGGCTGGCCCGGCTGCGCCTCGGATTCGACGAGCCGACCACCATGATCTGAAAGGCACGGATCAGCGCCTCGCTTGGCCACTGGGCAGGCCACTGTCCGAGCTGCTGACCAGTATAATGGTCATATGACCAGGACGATGACCGCCACTGAGGTGAAGGCCACGATCCTCGCGTTGCTGGACGAGGTCGCCGCCGGTGACGAAGTGCAGATCACCAAGCATGGCCGGATCGTGGCCCGGCTTGTCCCGGCCACCGGACCGCCCGCGTTGCGCGGAGCGCTGGTGGGCGTGGCACGGAGCACCGTGACCGAGGAGGACCTGTTCGGCACCGGGGAAGCGTGGGAGTCGGCGTGACGACCCTGCTGCTCGATACCCACGTGCTTCAGTGGTGGTCGGCGGAGCCCGAACGCCTGAGTGCTGCGGCAACTGACGCCATCGCCGTGGCTGATGAGCTCGCCGTCGCCGCCATCTCCTGGTATGAACTCGCCTGGCTCGCCGCACATGAACGTATCGTCGTCACCATCCCGATCCTGTCCTGGCTGGCGCGGCTGGCCTCCGGAGTCAGAACTGTCGGCATTACACCGGCCATTGCGCACACCGCGGTCGCGCTGCCCGCCACCTTCCCCGGCGACCCGGCAGACCGGTTGATCTATGCCACGGCGGTCGAATGTGGCTGGTCGCTGGTGAGCAAGGACCGGCGGCTGCGGGCACACCCCTACTCCAGGAAGGTCACCATCTGGTGATCGACTCGTCGCCGGCCGGGTAGCCGGCCGCGGAGCCGGCCTTCGCCATAAGTGCGCACCGGTCGCCTGTAGTGCATTGATCATCGTGGCTCATTAGGCTGGGCGGCCGTGAGCAACCCGAATCGATACCCGAATCGACCACTAGTTCTGATCGCCGAGAAGCTCGCACCATCGGTGCTGGAAGTCTTCGGCGAGGAGTTCGACGTCAGCTACGTCGACGGCACCGACCGTCCAGCCCTGTTCGAGGCGTTGGCCACCGCTGACGCGCTGCTGGTGCGCTCAGCCACCCAGGTGGACGCCGAGGCGCTCGGGCATGCCCCCGCGCTCAAGGTCGTCGCCAGAGCCGGTGTCGGGCTGGACAACATCGACGTTCCTGCGGCCACCGAACGCGGCGTGATGGTGGTCAATGCGCCCACCTCCAACATCGTCTCGGCCGCTGAGCACGCCATCGCGCTGCTGCTCGCGGTAGCCCGGCGGATCCCGGCGGCCGATGCCAGCCTGCGTGGCGGACAGTGGATGCGCAGTGCGTTCTCCGGTGTCGAGTTGTTTGGCAAGACAGTCGGGGTGATCGGCCTCGGCAAGATTGGCCACTTGGTTGCGCAGCGCCTGGCGGCCTTCGGCACCGAGCTGATCGCCTATGACCCCTACGTGTCGCCGGCGCGGGCCGCCCAGCTGGGGATCGAGCTGGTCGCCTTGGACGAACTGCTAGCCCGTTCCGACTTCATTTCGGTCCACCTGCCCAAGAGCCCGGAGACGCTGGGGTTGATCGGCGCCGAGCAACTGGCCAAGACCAAGCCGGGCGTGCTGATCGTCAACGCGGCCCGGGGCGGCCTGGTGGACGAGCAGGCGCTGGCCGATGCGATTCGGGACGGGCAGGTCGGCGGCGCGGGGATCGACGTCTTCGGCACCGAGCCGTGCACCGTCAGCCCGCTGTTCGAGCTGCCCCAGGTCGTCGTCACGCCGCACCTGGGCGCCTCTACCAGCGAGGCGCAGGACCGGGCAGGCACTGACGTCGCGCGCAGCGTGGTGCTGGCGCTTCGCGGCGAGTTCGTGCCCGATGCGGTGAACGTGATCAGCGGTGGGTTGGTCGGCGAGGAAGTGCGGCCCTGGCTGCCGCTCACTCAGAAGCTGGGTACCGTGCTGGCCGCGCTGACCGGGCGGACGCCGTCTTCGGTGACCGTCGATGTGCATGGTGAACTGGCCGCCGAGGACGTGTCCGTGCTACAGCTCGCCGCGCTGCGGGGGGTGTTCGCCGGTGTGGTCGAGGAGCAGGTCACCTTCGTCAACGCGCCTCGGCTGGCCGAGGAGCGTGGTGTGGTGGTCGGTGTGGTCACCGCTTCGGAGAGTCCGAATCACCGCAGCGTGGTGCGGGTGCGGGGCGGTTTCGCCGACGGCACCGTGTGCTCGGTCTCCGGATCGCTCTCGGGGCCCGCGCAGGTCGAGAAACTGGTCGAGGTCAACGGCCGGAACTTCGACCTACGCGCGCAGGGCGAGGCGATCTTCATGGAGTATCCGGACCGTCCGGGAGTGATGGGCGCCGTCGGCACGCTGCTCGGTGAGGCGGGCATCAACATCGAGGCCGCTCAGATCAGCCAGACGACAGCGGGTACCGATGCGCTCATGATGCTCCGGGTGGATCGACCGGTTCCCGAGGAGGTACTAGAGGCGATCGGATCGGCGGTCGGGGCGCGTATGGCGCGTGCCGTTACTTTCAGTTGAGACTTTCGTCGCTATCTTCACCCGTTCGCGTGATCACAAGTCGCGTTCGACTGGGTACGTTCCGTCGCACGAGGCATAGACCGGCGCTGTAAGGCACGGCGCCGCGCCGGGGGACCCAGTTATCGGGTTTGCCGGGTGAACCCCCGTGGGGATACCCGGTCTCCAGCGCTGTCGCGAGCAGCCTCGGGTGAGGTGTGTACACGGTGGCTGGGCTTGTCCGTGGATGGCGCCGGTGGGCGGTTGCGTTGCTGGCGATCACGGTGGGCGGGTGGACAGCGGCGTCGGCGGCGGCTATCGGTCAGCCCGACGACGCTGCACTCTCGTCCGGATTGCCGCTGGTGGCCGGCTTGTCGCCGGCGCTCCTGCCGGGTCAGGACCGTCCCTGGCAGCGCGGCGAGCAGGGCCCGGTTACCGCCTTCATCGAACTCGCGGCAACCCCGGCAGTGGACGTCTACCACGCCGAGCGACGCGCCGGGCGGTCCGCACCGGCCGCCGGCGAGGCGGTCACCACGGCCAGGAACCAGGTGCAGCGGGTCGCCGACCGTGTGCTCGGGGTGCTGCGTAGCCGTGACCGGGACGCCGACGAGCTGTTCCGGACCGTCAACGCGGTGCCGGGGCTGGTGGTCACCGCCGAGGCTGACCGGATCCGCGAACTCGCTACCTCCCCGGACGTCCGCTCCGTGCGCAAGGTCGTGCCGAAGACCACGACGAACTCCAGTGCCGTCCAGCTCACCCGCACGGTGCGTGCCTGGCAGCAGGCCGGGCGGCTGGGCGACGGCGTGCGGATCGGCATCATCGACGACGGGATCGACTACACGCACGCGGCCTTCGGCGGTCCTGGCACCGACGCGGCCTACGCGGCGATCGACCGAACCAAGGTCGACCCGGCGTACTTCCCGACCCCCAAGGTGATCGGCGGCATCGACTTCGCGGGCGATGCCTACGACGCCAGCGGTGCCGCCGGTCCGGACGGGCTCACCCCGACACCGGACCCCAATCCGCTGGCCTGCGGGGAGCACGGCACCCATGTAGCCGGATCGGCCGCGGGATTCGGCGTCAATGCTGACGGCACTACCTTCCGAGGCGACTACCAGCAGTTGGACCCCCCGGCGCTGAACGCCCTGCGGATCGGCCCCGGCACCGCCCCGCAGGCATTGCTCTATGCGGTGAAGGTGTTCGGCTGCGACGGCTCGACCAACCTCGTGTCCCAGGCCCTGGACTGGTCGCTGGATCCGAACGGCGACGGTGACTTCTCCGATCACCTCGACGTGGTGAACATGTCACTGGGATCGAACTATGGCGCCCCGGACGATCCGGACAGCCTCTTTGTCCGCAAGCTGGCGGACAACGGTGTGCTGTCGGTGATCTCCGCGGGTAACGGCGGTGACATCTACGACATCGGTGGATCACCGGGTAACACCCCCGAGGCGCTCACCGTGGCCAGCACCCGAGATTCCTCGGTGCTGCGTGACGGCGCCGAGGTCACCACGCCCGGCGGTGTCGCCGGGATCAAGGGTGGCCAGTACAGCCTGAGTTTCACCGGGTTCGACAACCTCGACCGCACCTCGCCGGTGGTGGCGCTCACCGACCCGGCCAACAACGACGGCTGCCAGCCCTATTCAGCCGCCGACGCAGGCGCGGTGGCGGGCAAGCACGTCTGGCTGGAGTGGGATGACGAGGCGGCCACCCGGCGCTGCGGCTCGAAGGTCCGGGCGGACCACGCGCTGGCCGCCGGGGCGAACGGCGCGTTGCTCACCTCGACCAAGGAGCAGTTCACCGCAGCCATCGCGGGCAACGAGGATGTTCCGATGTTCCAGTTCACCGGCCCCGATTCCGCCGCGCTGCGTCCGGCACTGGCGGCCGGGACGCTGCAGATACGGCTGGCCGGGACGCTGCGGACTTCGGTACCCACCGATTATCCGGGCATTACCGACACCCCGAGTGAGTTCACCTCGCGCTCCGTGCGCGGACCGGCCGTCAAGCCGGATGTGTCCGCTCCTGGAGACACCATCGCCTCAGCCCTGGTGGGTACGGGATCCGACCCGCTGGTGATCAGCGGCACGTCGATGGCCGCCCCGCACGTCGCGGGTATCGCGGCGCTCGTTCGTCAGGCGCACCCGGACTGGAGCGTGGCGGAGGTCAAGGCCGCGGTGATGAACACCGCAGGGGGAGACGTCTATTCCCAGGAGGGTCGCCGCGGTCCGATCCATGCTCCGAACCGGGTCGGCGCGGGCCGGGTGGACGCCGAGGCTGCCGTGCGCACGCCGGTGCTGGCGATGGTCGCCGACGAACCGGGTTCAGTCAGCGCCACCTTCGGTGTGGTGCAGGCCGCAGGTCCGGTCTCCCGCAGCAAGACGATCAAGGTGGTCAACAAGGGCGACACCGCCGCCAGCTACGCCGCCTCCTACGAGCCGATCACGACCGTGCCTGGCGTGCGCTATGAGCTCTCGGCCGGTTCGCTGGACGTCGTACCGGGAGGTGTCGCCGAACTGGTCCTGACGCTGCGTATCGACGACCCCGCTGCGCTGCGCAAGAACGCGGATCCGACGATCGAGAAGATCCAGCTGGGCCAGGCCCGGCAGTTCCTCGCCGACGCCTCCGGGCGGGTCGTGCTGACACCGGTTGGCTCTGAGGCCGGTGTCCTGCAGATACTGAGGGTGCCGGTCTACGCCGCCCCCAAGCCGGTGGCGGACATCGCCGTGCCCGACGAACTGCGGTTCGGCGCCGGCGACCAGCAGGCGGTGCTCACCCTGTCCGGCGACGGGTTGGATCAGGGCAGCGGTGACGCCGCTTACCGGTCACTGATCAGCGTGTTGCAGTTGCAGGTCCAAAGCGGGCGGTTGCCGGAATGCAGTGCACTCTTCACCGCGGACTGCGCGCCGAATGAGACCGCGAGGGGCGGCGACATCCAGTACGTCGGCGTCACGTCAACCGCACCCTTGGCCGCCGCGCAGGGTGAGCCCGCCGAAGCGCTGCTTGCTTTCGGCATTACCACCTGGGGTGAGTGGTACAACCTCGGCGGCAACACCATCCCATTCGTCGACATCGATACCAACGGGGACGGGATGGCTGACTTCGAGGTATTCGTGACGAAGCCGGACGGAACAGACATACTCCTCGCGGAGACCGTCGACCTCAGAGCGCCGGATATCCCTACGGTGGACCTGCAGCCGATCAATGGCCAGTTCGGGGATGTGGATACCGGTGTATTCGACACGAACGCCGTCTTGTTGCCGGTGTCGCTGGCTGCGCTGGGAATCGATCCCGCTGCCGCGAGCGCACCGATCATCTACACCGCCGGGGTGGCCGGTTTTTACACGGGTCCTGACGACACCGACAGCGTGATCGACATCACCACCCCGGTGTTGTTCGACGCCGTGCGGCCAGCCCTGTGGACCGAGGGTGCTGGGGGTCCCGCGCTGAGCTACCTGGCCCGTCCGGGAGACGAACTGGTGGTGCACCGGGACGCTGGGGTGGGCGGACTGGTCGCTGCGCTGTCCTCGCAGCTGCTGGTGCTCCACCTGCACAACGCCACAGGCGACCGGGTACAGGCGGTCCAGGTAGGGGCACTCGACGTGCTACCAGTCATCGCCCCGCTGCCCCCAGTCCCGCTGCCCCCACTCCCGCCGCCCGCGCTCCCAGCCCTACCGCCCGCACTCCCAGCTCCTCCGGCCGCGCCGTTCACCCGCCCGGCCGTGCCCGAGCCAGGGGCGATACTGCCCGCGCCACCGATACCACCCGCAGGCTAATAGCGTGATCCGGCAGGGGCGGGCCAGAATGTTCAGCAGGTATCACCCGATTCAGGGACGCCCATTCGCGTGTCCGTCATGTGGTGATCCCCATGGCTGCGGGTAGCCTTCCCGCGACGGAGGGTCCCACGACCGGGGCCCAGGCAACGGAGGTGGCGCATGCGGCTCGCTGTGGTCCCCGGTGACGGGATAGGCCCGGAAGTAATCAGCGAGGCGCTCAAGGTGTTGGACCAAGTGGCGCCCGACGTCGAGAGCACACCGTACGATCTGGGCGCCGCACGGTGGCACTCCACCGGGGAGCTGCTGCCCGAATCAGTGCTCAACGAACTCCGTCAGCACGACGCCATCCTGCTCGGCGCCGTGGGCGACCCTTCGGTGCCCAGCGGGATCCTGGAGCGTGGATTGCTGCTAAGGCTGCGATTCGAGCTCGACCACCACGTGAACCTGCGGCCCGCCCGGCTCTACCCGGGGGTGCGCAGCCCATTGTCGGATCCCGGGGTCGTCGACATGGTGGTAGTCCGGGAGGGCACCGAAGGCCCTTACACGGGTAATGGCGGTCTATTGCGCAAGGACAGTCCGCACGAGATCGCCACTGAAGTCAGCCTGAACACCGCTTTCGGGGTCGAGCGCGTCGTGCGGGACGCGTTCACCCGAGCTGCGGCACGCCCGCGCCGTCATCTGACGTTGGTGCACAAGACGAACGTGCTGACGCACGCGGGCTCGCTGTGGTCGCGGATCGTGGAGGAGCTCTCGCTTCAGCACCCCGAGGTCTCCGTTTCCTACCAGCACGTTGATGCCGCGACCATTCACCTGGTCACGGACCCCAGCAGGTTCGACGTGATCGTCACGGACAATCTGTTCGGCGATATCCTCACCGATCTCGCCGCCGCCGTCACGGGCGGAATCGGGCTGGCTGCCAGCGGCAATCTCGACGTGACCCGCCGCAACCCGAGTATGTTCGAGCCGGTGCACGGCTCCGCCCCGGATATCGCCGGCCAGGGCATCGCCGACCCGACAGCGGCGGTGTTGTCGGTCGGGCTGCTGCTGGCCCATCTGGGGATGGAGGAGGCAGCCCGCCGGATCGAGGCCGCCGCGGCCTTCGATCTCGCGACCCGGGATCACGCCAACCCGGGCGGCACTGCGGCCATCGGCGACCGGCTGGCCGCTCTGGTGTCGACCCGCGACGGCGTCGAGCCCGCCGGACTGGGGTACTCATGACCGACGCGCTCACCCAACTCAGGGAGTCCAACGAGTCGGCTCGCGTGGGGAGGGAGGCGCTTCCCGAAGTGCGAGATGCCACCAACCCACGTCATGCCAGGAACCCTGTTTGAATCCCACAGTGGGAAAGCGTCCGATCGCGATGAAGCCAACCTTCTCGTGCAGCGACACGCTCCCTGCGTTTGGAAGCGCAATCCCCGCGTACGCCGAGACATAGCCCATCGTGCGTAACTCATCGATGAGGATGCGGTACAGGGCGGTGCCAACGCCTCGGCCGCGCCATTGCTCGGTCACGTAGGCCGAGGTCTCGACTGACCAGCGGTAGGCGGCTCGATTGCGATGGCGCTTGGCATATACGTACCCGACCACACCCTCGTCGGTCTCGGCCGCGAACCACGGCAGTTCTCGCGTCGTACCGCGGATCCGCTCGGCGAACTCTTCAGCCGTCGGGGGGATCAGCTCGAATGAGATCGCGGTGTGTTCGACGATGGGCGCGTAGATCGCGGCCATGTCGCTCGCGTCGTCCGCTGTTGCCGGTCGAACCCTGAAGGAGTAGCCCATGAGCCCAATTATTGGCTGTCCCTGGCCCGGCTCCCAGTGGCTCAGCCATCGCCGTAGGCCAGGTAGTAGCTGATGTAGTCCAGCCGGTGGACCAGCGGTTCCACCTGCTCGGGGGTCAGCGTGATCTGATCGCCGTTCTCGGTGGCCACGGTGATCTGCGTTCTCGGTGGCCACGGTGATCTGCGCGACCTGCATGGTGACGGTGAGCGGCGCGGCGCCACCCTCTGTCTGAACCGTCCACTGTGGATGCATCGTGGTGCCCCTCCTGAGTTCGGTATCTGTCGCCCGAAGACTTGCATCGTTGCCAACTTACTGGCAATACTACGTTAGAGTGACGTTGAGTGCCGAAGCTATCACATCAGGTCTAAGTTGCGAGCACAGTTGCTTCGAGAAGGGTGTGCGCATGGTGCGAGGACGGCGGTCGGCGCGGTCCCGCCGGGTGGCGGGCGAGCTGCGCAGGCTGCGGGCCCGGTCCGGGCACAGCTGCGCGAAGGTGGGAAAGGCGCTGGGCATCTCGCCCAGCAAGATCAGCCGGATGGAGACCAGCCGGACCGGGCTGCAGGTCGAGGAGGTCGCCGCGCTGCTCGGCTTCTACCAAGTCGCCAAGTCCGACCGTGAGGAGCTGCTGGAGCTGGTCCGCCGGGCGGAGGAGCCGGGTTGGTGGCAGGTGCAGGGCTCCCGGCTACCCGAAATGTGGCAGGAGCTCATCGACATCGAACGCTCCGCCACAGCGATCACCAACTACGAGCCACTGCTGATCCCTGGGTTACTGCAGACCGTCGACTACGCCGACGCAATGATCGCGGCCACCAACCCGGCCTTGAGCGAGGACGAGGTGGAGACCCGGGTCGCCGCCCGCACCACCCGCCAAGCTCTGCTCAGCCGTCCGCGTCCGCCCCGGCTACTTGCACTCGTGGAGGAGGGTGTGCTGCGCCGGGTGGTCGGCGACCGCGGGCTGATGCGCAGGCAGGTCCGGCATCTCGAAGATGCCGCCACCCGGCCCAATGTCACCGTCCAGGTGGTGCCCGCCGCCGCTGGCGCGCATCCCGGCCTGGGCGGGCCGTTCGTCCTGCTGGAGTTCGACGGCGACCCGACCATTGTGCACCTGGAGAACCGCCGGGGCAGCGCCTGCCTGGAGGAGGACGAGGACATCGCGGAGACTACGATCGCGTTGCAACACCTGCAACGGATCGCGCTCAGCCCCGACGACTCGCTGGCTCTGCTGGCCGAGGTCGCCCGGGAGCTGGCCTGACAGCGGCGAGGACCATCATCATGACCGCACAGCTGCGTCACCTGGCGTGGCGCAAGAGCAGCTACAGCTCTGCCGCCAGCAACTGCGTGGAGGTCGCGGCGCTGGGCTGGCTCAAGAGCAGCTACAGCACCACCCAGTCCAACTGCGTCGAGGTGGATCTTGACAGCCCCACCATAGGTGTCCGTGACTCCAAGGACCCGCGCGGTCCAGTGCTCGCCGTACCGTCAGACCGCTGGTCAGCGTTCCTGCAGGGGATCGCCACCAGCGACTTTGACCGCTGAGCGCTCCCCTCCCCCGTACTGCGACATGGGTGCGGAGCGAGAACGAGGAAACGGGGGATAAGGCAGGTATCGTGATGTTGGCTCGGACTATTTTGCCTTGGCTACACCATCCGGCCAAGCTTAACCAGACCGTCGTGTATAATCCATCTCTCACTCCATGCCCGGCGTCCTGGTGTCCGATTCGCTAGACAGTTAAGGCCGCTGGGCTGTGGTATTCTCCACCCCGTGGAATCTGGCACGTCAGGTGCTTCTCATATACGTACTGTCAGCACATCGGGTAACTCGGGAAACAGTTCGTGTGTCGAGTCGACCACACAGCTCAAGACAATCTGGTTGTTTCCGGCGACGACCGCGAATTCGGTGGTATTACGTTCTTCTCCCGTTACTGAGACACTCTGATCTCGTAGACATTCTGTGACTGCCCGTCTCAGTGTTTCGTTCATCACCTGTGATTGAGATTCGATGAACGTAGGTTCGGTAAGCGATATGTGGGAGAGATTGCAAGTCTGCACGGCGTTGTTGTAGATTCTCGGTTCACCAGAGGGAACTATGTCATACAGTAGACTCAGGCTGTCTATCGGACTGAGTACCGGCCCGCCGACCTCGTAGCCAGCGTCCCTCACAAAGGTGATGAATCGGTATACCGCCATGTGGTATTCCATCATGGTGACCACGCCATCTCCCAGCGCCCAGGCTTGCCCCTGTAGTGGGTCGATCTCGACAGGACCCTGGCCGCTGGTATTGGCGGCCGGGGTACAACCCGTCACTGCAGCCGAGATCAACTCGAGGAGGGCGTGCTGCGCCGGGTGGTCGGCGACCGCGGGCTGATGTGCCGCCAGGTCCGGCATCTGGAGGACGCCGCCACACGGCCCAATGTCACCATCCAGGTGGTGCCGACTGCGGCGGGCGCGCATCCGGGACTGGAAGGGCCGTTCGTCATCCTGGAGTTTGATGGTGACCCCACTATCGTGCATCTGGAGCATCGCCGGGGCAGCGTCTGCCTGGACGAGGATGAGGACGTCGCTGGGTCTATGCTCGCGTTGCAGCATGTGCAACGGATCGCGTTCAGCCCTGAGGACTCGCTGGCTCTGCTGGCCGAGATCGCCCGGGAGCTGGCCTGACGGTGATGAGGACAATGATCATGACCGGACAGCTGCGCCACCCGGCGTGGCGCAAGAGCAGCTACAGCTCTAGCGTGAGCAACTGCGTGGAGGTCGCGGCGCTGGGCTGGCTCAAGAGCAGCTACAGCACCACCCAGTCCAACTGTGTGGAGGTGGCCCTCGGCAGCCCCGCCATCGGGGTCCGCGACTCCAAGGACCCGCACGGCCCGGTGCTCGCCGTCCCGTCCCCCCGCTGGTCGGCCTTCCTGCACGGCCTCGCCACCGGCGACTTCGACCGCTGAGCGCACCCAGCCGTCACGGCACGCGAAGGGGCCGTCTATGACGCGGCCTGTCCAGCGGGTCGCTTCGGGCGGCCACTAGCCATCCGTGGCCACTCGGTCGGCGGGAACGTCGGCCACTCACTCGGCGATCATGGTGAGCGGTCGCACCCCAGCGGGCAACAACCAAGATCCTTAATCGTGAAGCGGTCATTTAAGGGCGGTCGTCAAACGACGTTTTTGCAGATGCACTTGCAGGTGATCTGTGAACCGTAACAGCCAGTAACACCATGCACTTGAACGGGTGAAAAATCTCAAGCATACTTGCCCCATACCTGTTGCGTTCAATATCGTCTTCGCTAGTCCATGTAGCGTGAGCTTGACCAGGTAAATCGTCGCGTTGACCTGCATCAATGTGCCGGAGGGGCTCGATCCTCTGTCTACATACTGGAGTTGCGGTTCAGATTTCTGTCGGCCAGCTAAGATCCGAGGGATCTCCGTGTCTAATGCTCATGAGTAGATTTTCTGACTATGCAGACAGTCGTTGTCAAGGTGCTTTCGGAGTCTCCGGAGAATCATTTTAGCGGAGGCATGACTTGACGGAATTTGATTTTTTGATGGCCATCTTCTCTGTCGTAATGCACATATGGTAATCTCTGCAAGCTGTCTCCTATGCCAACGGAAACCCAATTCGCACCCCTAATGCCATCCTAAATTTTGCGCCCCCCTATTATATATTGTCATTTCTAGCTAACCACAGTTTCCAGCTAACCACAATCCACGATAATCCACGATAAGGAGTGTAGTCCTGTGACCGATAGATTCGATCTGATCCAGCTTCCGAGCCAAGGTGATGCGACCATTGAACTGGACGGGAGCAAGGCCAACATCTACGCCGGTGGTCAAGGCGCACAAGGCGACATCGCCTTGAGAGACGCGGAGGGCAATCAGACGGTTCACATTGATGGTGGGAACGGTAATCTCACCCTGGGTGGCGGTGGTTCTGAGGGCGATATCGGCATGCAGGACGCGGAGGGCAATCAAACCATCCATCTCGATGGTGGTGATGCCAACCTCCTCATGGGTGGTGGAGGCCACAACGCCGACATCCGCCTGCTGAACGCAAATGGTGACCTCACCATCCATCTCGATGGCGGCACAGGCGACGTGTTGGTGGGGGGCAAGTCGTTGAAGCCTGCGGACTACGTCTTCGCGGCGAACTATGCGTTACCGAGTCTGGAAGACGTGCGGTCCTTCGTTCGTCTTCATGGTCACTTGCCTTCCATTCGCTCGGGCCGAGAGATGAAGGAAGCAGGGATCAGTCTGGGCGAGTTCACCATGAAGTTGCTCCAGAAAGTAGAGGAGCTGACGCTGTACTTGATTAAGCAGGATGACGTGATCCAACAGCAACAGCGGCGCATTGAGCGGGTCGAGGGGCGCCTGCGTCCGTAGGCCACCACGTGGCTTGTCGCGTCATCCTGTACGAGTATGAGCGGTGGAGGTCCCCCTATAGCTGGCTGGTCGTCAGAGTCCGGCAGCCTCGAAGGGACCTCCACCATCTCGGCGGATCCACACGTGGCGCTGATCGTCGACCACCGGGAGCTTCGTTGCCCGTCGAACCGCGGCCCTCGAAGATCATCAATATCGTAAATCAGCCGCGGATTTCGATGGGTCAAACGGATGTGTTTGCAGATGTACTTGCAGATATACTTTGCGAACCTGTCACAACCGGTAACGCCGCGCACCGGAACGGGTGAAAGTTCTCAGGTATGCTTGCCCTAACCTGTTACGTTCAATAGCGTGTTCCTTGTTCGAAGTGGCGCGATCTGGACCAGGCGAATCGTCGCGTTGATCTGGTCCAATCTACCGGAGGTCTGGTCGATTTTCTCTCTCTATACCGGAGTTCCGACTAGGCTTTCTGGTCGACCGGCTGGTTGATGAGGCTCCATCTCTTTACAGCCTTCGGAGAATCACGTTTCGAGGGCGCACTCCCACCTCGGGTGGCGGTGGTGCTCAGAGCGACGTCGCCCTCCTGGACGCGGGTGGCGAGTCGTTGCAGCCTGCGGATTTCGTCTTCGCGTCTGTAAGCCACCCGCATAACCGGTCAAAGCGATCGGCAGGCCGGGCAGGATCGAGGGGCACTGCCCGGCCTGCCGGGGTGTCTGAACAACTATCCGTCCCAACCCGTCAAAGGACGTCGAACTCGCCGTCTTTGGCGCCGAGCACGAACGCCTCCCACTCAGACGGGGTGAAGATCAGCGTCTCGGAGTCCACAGGGTTCTCGGAGCTGCGCATCGCAACGTAGCCGTCCTGCACGAACGCGATCTCCAGATGCGGCCCTTCGAGCTCCTCTGAACCCGCCGCGCGCTGCCAGACCGCGTTCGAGAGGTCGATCTTGCCGCGGATGTCCTTCTTGTCGTCGATGATGTCACTCATGGAGCACACGATAGCGAGCGACTCATCCCGCCTCGTCTGTGGGATGGTGCCGAGGAGCCTTAACGTCCTCGTGTCCAACGATCGAGGTTTACTCGCCATCGACCCGAACCCCTGCGCCGGGCACCAGGCATACGAGGCCGCGCAGTTGGCCGTCACGGAGACTCCGGTCGCGGACGCACCCGAGCGCGCGGCAGCCGTCGCAACCGCGTCGGCATCACCGTGGATGACGTGCTGCGGTGGGTCTGCGTGCTGGCAGCTGTGTGAGGTGTGTCTAGTGTCTCCGGCTCGGGCTGAGGCGTCCTACAGCTTGCCCGGCGCCTCGGCGTGGAATGGCTCCGCGACAGTCAGTCATAAAGCAGCGCAGCGACTTCGCTCGCCGACCACGTAGCGTTCGGTCGGGCCTCGCGTAGCTTGTCGGTCAGGCGTTCGGCGAGACGGCGGCGCTCAGCAGACTCCGCTGCGAGCCCCCGGGCTCGGTAGCGCACCGAATCGACTAGTAGCGACCGGAACTGTTCAAGTCGGACGTATGCGACCACGCTCTCCTCCGTCGGCGGATGTGGGTGCACGGCGGCGAGCTGGGTTCGTAGCAAACGGGCGTCTTTCGGGCACAGACCGCTGCGGTGCAGGAGCACCGCAACGTCCCACGCCGGGTCGCCGAGCGTCGCCAACTCCCAGTCAAGCACCCATGTCCGCCCATCGTGTCGCAGCAGGTTGCTGCGGTTGAGGTCGCCATGGCACAGGCCGAGGAGCCGCGGTGAGATGTGCGCGCCGGCATCGATCACTTGTTGCAGGGCCGCCTCATCCACGCCGAATGCCCGCAGTCGCTCCTCATGCTCCGGTGGACACCCCCGGAGCAGCTCTGTCGTGTGTTCGACCAGCAGGGTGAAGAAGCCGGGTGCGTCGTCCCCGGTCGGCCGCCCGGCGGGCAGATCGGGCAGCGCCGACGGCGGCACAGAGGTGACCTGTGCCAGCAGCGCAGCGAGATCCTCGACCGTCCCGGGGGGCAGCGGCGTGCCGCGCGGCCAGTGGTCTTCTACCGTGCGCCCGGGAAGCCGCTCGACCACGAAGGCACCGTCGCCGCCATCGCCGCTGAGCACCGAAGGGGCTCTGATCCCGCGGTTGCCGATGGCGAGAAGGACAAGGTGCTCGGGCCAGGTGCGGACGTCGATGTGGTGCGCGCCGGGGTGTGGCCGCTTCACAAGCGCTGGCCGTCCCTCCACCGTTACCTCCTCAAGGAGGTGGTAGTGGCCCGCCCTCATTGGCCCGGACGCATGAGCCGCTCGACCAGCGCTTCGACTCGAGCCTCGCTGGCCGCAGCGTCCCCGAGCCATTGGAGGCCAACGAGGGCGGCGCTGCGAACGTCTGCGGGGCGTGAGCTTCGGTCGCCCATCAGCCGCGCGGCCCGCGCACCGGCGAGCCGCAGAGTGGGGTAGGCCGCGAGTTCCTCGAAGCTTGAGATGGCACTCGTGATGTCGTCCGTCGCGCCACGGCTGTCACCCTCGGCGAAGCGTACGAATGCACGGCAAAGACGCGCTTGTGCTATACCTGACCGGTAGCCGACCTGATCCAGCGTTGCCAGGGCGTTCTCGACCTCGTACCGGGCCTCGGAGACGATTCCCAGGAGCAGCTTGGAATAGGCAGCGGCGGTGTGTGCTTTACCAACCTGGAGCGAAGCGCCGAGGGCGCTGTTGAGTTCGATGGCTCTCGAGGCGAGCTGTATGGCGTTGACCGGATCGACGGGCCACGACGCCTCAGCAATATTTGTTGCAATGAGCGCCTGCCCTAAGATGTCCTCGCAGCGTTCAAAGAGCCCACCAGCGTGCCGGTAGCGTGCTATGCCACGACTGGGCAACTCGTTGAAGCGCTCGATGTGACCCAGAATGCGAAACGCTTCTGCGATTTCGCGAGCATGATCTCGCTCGTCGAGATCCACAATCTGATGCAGGATCTCCTGTGCGTCCCGAAACCGGCCCTGCACATAATGGAAGTCGGCAAGCTGAATACCTATCAGCTGGTGGATCTCCTCTGAATTGGGGTCCGCCAATCGACGCTCCCATAACTCGGCATAGACTAGTCCGGCACCGGTCATGTCCCCGGTCACGCGCATGGAATTGGCTATCTGGAAGCGGATCCCAGCTTCCCACGGTGCTACGATGCTCAGGTCGAGGCGTTCGTAGACTTCGAGTGCCTCGGAAAGCTGGCCCTGCTGGCGCAGAATCCACCCTTCGGCGAAGTCGCGAAGCGTGGTAAGCACAGGGTCGCCGCTACCACCCATCGATCCCTCCATCTCCTCGAGTGCCGGAGCGATGACTTTCCACCGGCCGCGATACATGAAGAATTCGACGGTGCGCATGAACCACGTCGGGTCCAGCGCACCTGCTGGAATACCGTGCAAGAGGGCCTCCTGGAGCGCCTCTGCACGGTCGCTGATTGGAAGGTCCGGGTCGTCGGCCCGCGCCTGTTCGAACGCAAAGATTTCTTTGTGAATTTCTACGCGCAGCTGCGGATCAAGGCGCTGAAGGAGTTCGCGGCGCATGAGCTGATGCATCAGCCAGCGGTCACCGCTCGATTGGCGGTTGAAGGAGTAAGCGCAGAAATCCGGCCAGCGAGACAGCGGAAAAGCGATGTTGAAGCGACGGACAAGCGCCTCAAAAAGCTCCTGGTCCCATGACCTCGCGACGCTCAGGACCTTGAAGATTTCCTCCTCCGCGCGCGGGACGTGCCCGATGAAGCGGCTGAGTAGGTCCTCCTTGGTCTCACCAAAGTCCTCGGCGAGCGGCTCACGCTCCTCAGTGATGGACTCCCAGTGGTCGACTGAGAGGTTGAGGTAGAACGGAAGGCCTCCAGATGCGGAAGCGATGGTCTGGGCTAGCGTACCCTCGATGCCGCAGTCGGCCAGGAAGGCGAGCCGGTCGTCCGGCTGGAGATCCCCGATCCCGCACAGTTGCAGGTAGGGCTCACACCACGAGGCATTCTCCCGCTCCCACCGCAGGGCGTCCCGACTGGAAATGACCCAGAGGACCCCGGGCGTCTGGGCGACGAGATCGCGGATCCATACGTCGCGGTCACCGCGCCCGCCGCGTGCCGCGACGTCCTCCCAAAGCGCCTCGTGGGCATCGAGGAAGATGACCGCTCGCCGACTCCGCTCTCCGAGTACCTTCAGGAGATCCTTCGCGAAGAACCACGTTAGAGCGTCCAGCATCTCGTGCGCGTCTAAGCGGTCAAAGTCTAGGAGGTCGGTGTCATGTCGGACGCGTTGCCAGCGCTTTGCCTTGCGTCCCAGCTTGTCGAGGCTTTTGACAAGGTTGACCACGACCCCGAAGACAGGAGTGTCCCCCGCGACCTCGATCAGATCCCCGAGGATCTCGCTTTCGCTCACCAGCGGGAGTTCGCCGCTGCTGAGCGGAACGTTGGGATTCGTCCGCTGCCAGTAAGCGGAGAACGCGATGTCAAACAGCGGTAGTTGAATCCCGTGCTCCGCGCCGAGACAGTACCGCAACTGTGTGAGTACGGCGTCCTGTCGCCGCATGGCGGGCACTTGAAGGTCGACGCGCGCGGAAAGAGCATCGGTGTCCTGCGCGGTCAGCTCACGTAGCTCATGCTGTAGGCGAGACTTGCCTATGCCGCCGACACCAAAGAAGTTGAGCACCCGTGGCTCGTCCAGCGGCTGCTCTCGCCGCAATCGCTCGAAGAGCGAGATGGCCTCGCGTTGGTTAACGAAGTTGCGTTTTCGGGCCCGGCGCAGCTTGGCTGACCGGTATCTGGCTGGAACGTCGAATTTTTTGCTCAAGCGCGCTCCAACCGTTCGGTTACGGTGTGAAGGTGACCGTGCAGAGCATTCATAGTCACTCAGAGTAGCACGCATCCGACACTCCGCAGTTCGGCCGGAGTTGGTGCAGGCCCCGCCGGTGTGACAGACTGCGGCCCGTGGCCTGCCACACTGTGATCATTATTGCTGAGCGCGTCGGGTAACAGCACCATCGCCCGACGCGCAGACCTCTCGCACCCGCGGGGGGTCTTTTTTGTTGCCCAGCTCGGATAGGGAGCACCCGCTGATGTCCCGCACGACGCCCGCCGGCACCCCACTCGGCGACTCGTTCCACCTCTACGACACCACGCTGCGTGACGGTGCCCAGCGAGAGGGGATCTCGTATTCGGTGGCCGACAAGCTTGCGGTGGCCCGGTTGCTGGACGAGCTGGGGGTGGGCTTCATTGAGGGCGGCTGGCCCGGTCCAATGCCCAAGGACACCGAGTTCTTCGCCCGCGCCGCAGCTGGCGAGCTGAAACTGACTCACGCCGCACTGGTCGCGTTCGGCTCCACCCGCCGGGCCGGGCTCTCCGCGGCGCAGGATCCGCAGGTGCAGGCGTTGCTCGCGGCGCAGGCGCCGGTGATCACCCTGGTGGCCAAGTCCGATCGCAGGCACATCGAGCGCGCCCTGCGCACCGACGTGGCGCAGGCCTGCGCGATGGTTCGCGACACTGTCGCGCTGCTGGTCGCTGAGGGTCGACGGGTGTTCCTGGACGCTGAGCACTTTTTCGACGGATACGCCTTCGACGCGGACTGTGCCTTGCGAGTGCTGGAGGCCGGCGTCACCGCGGGTGCCGATGTGGCGGTGCTGTGCGACACCAACGGTGGGCAGCTGCCGCTGGGGTTGGCGGAGACCGTCGCCGAGGTGGTGGCTCGCACCGGGTTTCGGGTCGGGATCCACTGCCAGGACGACACTGCCTGCGCGGTCGCCAATTCGGTTGCCGCGGTGCAGGCCGGGGCCACCCACGTGCAATGCACCGCCAACGGCTACGGAGAGCGGACCGGCAATGCGGATTTGTTCGCTGTCACCGCCAATCTCGCCACCAAGCTGGGGATAGCGGTGCTCCCGGAATCCGGGATGGCCGAGCTGACCCGCACCGCGCACGCGCTGGCCGAGATCGCCAATCTCGCTCCCGACACCCACCAGGCCTACGTCGGGCGCTCGGCCTTCGCTCACAAGGCGGGGCTGCACGCGAGCGCGATCAAGGTAGCTCCTGAGCTGTACAACCACCTGGACCCCGCGGTGGTCGGCAACTCACAGCGCGTGCTGGTGACCGAGATGGCAGGCCGGGCCAGCATCGAGCTCAAGGGAGCCGAGCTCGGGTTGGACCTGGCCGGTCGCTCGGCCGAGATCGGCGTGGTCACCGCGCGGGTCAAGCAGCTGGAGTCCCAGGGCTGGTCGTTCGAGGCCGCCGACGCATCCTTCGAGCTCCTGGTGCGTAACGAGGTCGATGAAGTGCCGCCCGGCCCGCCGTTCCGGCTGGAGTCCTACCGGGTCGTCGTGGACCATCAGGCCGACGGCGCCGTGGTAGCGCAGGCGACGGTGAAGCTCCACGTGGCGGGGGAGCGAGTGATCGCCACCGCAGAAGGCAACGGCCCGGTCAACGCGCTGGACGGCGCGCTGCGCCAAGCGCTAGCCGGGCATGTGCCGTGGCTGGACGCCGTGCACCTGTCCGACTACAAGGTCCGGATCCTGCCCGGCACCCACGGCACCGACGCGGTGACCCGGGTGCTCGTGGACACCACCGACGGCACCAAGTCCTGGACCACAGTAGGCGTGCACGCCAACGTAGTAGAGGCATCCTGGCTAGCCCTGCTAGACGCGATGACCTACGCCGCCCTGTACCACGCCACCACGTAGCTATTCACCTGGGCTATTCACCTGGGTCAGCTGTGGTCTGTGGGGCTGGGGTGACTGCCTGCCGGGGTGGCGGTGGCGTTTGGCCAGCGACGACCTGTTGCTGTTCGGTACCGGCCTGGCGGGGCAGTACGAGATCTGCCGGGACCTGCTCGGACTCTCGGATCACCAGCTCGCGGCGCTCGCCGAGCACAGCATTCGCTGCTCGGCCGCTCCACCGCAGATCCGGGACGAGTTGTTGCGCGGCGTGCGGCGGTTGAGGTCGGCGCGACGAGCCAGGTGGACAGTGGAAGCAGATCAGACTGTATGACGACCGCGTATCGCGCGCCCTGCTGCTCATGACCTCTCGCGTCGCGCGGGGCGCGCAACCGGTACACGTCACCACGCACGCAGCGGTTCCAGATCCTCGAGTACCCGGCGGACCTCCGCGAGGTCCTCGGGATCGGCGGCGAGAGCGACCGCCTCGGCTCGCAGTCGCTCGTCTTCCTGCCGCTGTGCCTCGTGCACCAGCGCGTCCCTGATCGCAGCCGACGCGCTACGACCATCGGCGGTGAGCGCAGCCAGCGCTCGTTCGCTCTCGTCGTCCGGCCGAAATGTGATTGTCGCCATAGCACACATCGTACGACGACATGTGTTACAGAGCTCTGGTCGGCCGTGAAGACGAACCGGGTGGGGCTCGGCCCGGCGAGGGGCGAAGCGCCGCCGTGGCACAACAGGCTGCACCAGCGGATCATGTCACACGCTGTGCCGGCGCCGGGAAGACCACTTTCCCCGGCGCCGGACCGACCATCAGCCGCGAGGCTCTGCCCCGGAGATGGTCACCTTGCCCCATGAGTCGGAGATGTCGGCGGCGACCGGGTCGCTCAGCTGCACGTAGAAGGTCTCGTTCGACTCGTACTTGTCGTCATCCTTCACGTCGATCACGATCGACTTCTTGGTCGTCCCGGGTGCGAAGGTGAGCGTCCCACTTTCGGCCACGTAGTCGCTGCCGGCCTGCGCCGTGCCGAACCCAGTGGTGGCGTAGTCGACGTTGACGTAGTAGCACGCCGGGCCGGAGAGCTCCACCCACAGGACCGCGTTCTCGTGCTCGTAGACGAAATCGTCGGAAATGGAGAGCGACCGCTTCGGGTGTGGGGCGCACAGGTCCGTCGGCCCCCCTGGGGCGTGGAATGTCTCGCTCGCTCCCACTCCAGTCGAAGCCGAATCCGGGGTCGAGGCCGAATCCGGGGCGGGAGCGGCCAGCGCTGCGCCTGCGCCGCCCAGTCCGACGGTAAGGGCGAGCGCTCCGGCTGTGGTCAGCCGGGCGGCGGACCGTCCAGCCGACTGGTTGAAGTGGGTGGTCTTGGGCTTGGTAACGGATCTCGTGACGCGCTCAGCACAGGAGACACACGTGCGCACGGCAGCCTTACAACTTTTTGCCGGGTGATAGCCGGGTTAGTCTGGTCGGCGATGAACGTCGAGCCGGTGATCTGCGCGTGCGGCAACCCGGTCAGTGGTGACGGTGAGGACATCACCTCGGTGCTGTTCGGTCCGATGTGCGAGGCCTGCGTCGGGATCGCCCGTCACGAGGCTGGCCGACTGTGCGACCGGTGCATCCACCTGCTGAATACCCAGTACCCCGGCGTCCGGTTCGCCGTGGGCAACCAGCATCCGCTGGTCCACTCGCAGGTTCTGGACACCTGCGTCGACCGGGCGATCCTGCCGTTCCTGGAAGGGTTCAACCAGAATGTCGCGCCCACCTTCTCGTCCTGCCAGGGTGTGGACATGCTGCCCGGTCGGCCGGGTAGGTGGGTGCGGGAGCCGTTCATCGTGGTCGATGGCCAACACCAGCCCGCCGTGACAGCCTGGGCGCTGCGCACCGCGGACCGCTACCGGATCTCGGCGGTCCACGTGCGCAACGACGGCGGCCCGTACCACGCCGTGTCCGTGGATTTCGCCGAAACCCCCCTGACCTGGCTGGGTTGACCGCCGAACCCTTCGACAGACACTCCTCGGGATCACCGTCAGCGGGCGTCGTATTGCTGGTTGCGGGTGGTGCGGGTGAGGAAGTCGGTGATCCGGTCGTCGAGGTCGGCCAGGGGTGGGGAGGCAGCGCGTGCAGGTCGGCCAGTAGCGCTGGGGTGGCCGCGTCCTGGGCGACGGTCAGCCCGGCGCGGGCGAGCGCAGCGGCCTGGCGTCCGTAGCGGAGCCGGTCGTGGTCGGTGGGTGCGTTCTGCCCGAGCTGCGCGGTCATCCACCCCATTTCGCTGAGCACCTGAGCCGCGTACAGCCGGTCGCTCGCGCGCATGGCCAGGTCCAGGGCTTGGATGAAGTACCGCTGCGCCAGCGAGCGGCGGCCGATGTCGGCGGCGGTGAAACCGGCCAGCTTGGTGGCCTGGGAGACGGTGATCAGCAGGGCTTGGCCGATCTTGGCCGTGTAGCTGCCGTGCAGCAGCTCGTTCACCTCGTGGTGCATCAGCTGCACCACCTGTGCCCGGATTCGTCCGGAGCCGTAGTGGTAGTCAAGTTGACGCAGGTGGGTGACCTGTTCGGTAAGGATCTCGACATCAGTCATCCCGATGCGCCGGCCGCTGCCCGCGCGGGCGGAGACGGCCACGGGGGGCACCGTGAGTGCGATCAGCGCCCTGACATCGCCGCACAGGCACGAACCAACCTGGCGAAGGTGAACCCGTCCAGTCACCGTCGTCACCGGCGATGGCGTGGCGGGCTATCCGGCCGGTGCGCCCTTCGATCGGATCATCTCCACCGCCTCGACGCTGGCTGGCCAGATGCCCTACGCATGGGTGCAGCAAACCACCCCGGGCGGGGTGATCCTGACTCCGTGGG
>JBQTGW010000281.1:0-1785 GCA_052390495.1 Pseudonocardiales bacterium | reverse complement strand
GCGGCTATGAGCTCGCGTTGTGCTGTGATCGGCGGATCGCCGGGCACAACGTCAAGGTGGGACAGCCGGAGATCCTGCTGGGGATCATTCCCGGAGCTGGCGGCACTCAGCGACTGACCCGGCTGGTCGGCGTGGCGCGAGCCAAGGAGCTGATCTACACCGGGCGGTTCGTCGAGGCCGATGAGGCATTGCGGATCGGGATGGTCGACGAGGTGGTCGCAGCTGACGACGTCTACGCAGCGGCGCAGCGGTGGGCGCAGCAGTTCGTCGCAGGGCCTTCGCGCGCGCTCGCGGCGGCCAAGGCGGCCATCGACGGGGGGGTCGATGTCGACCTGACCAGCGGGTTGCGGCTGGAGAGTCACATCTTCGCTGCGCTGTTCAGCACCGAGGATCGCGCGGCGGGGATGCGCTCGTTCCTCGATCACGGCCCCGGCAAGGCGACGTTCAGCGGCCGCTGAGGCGCGTGGACGGCGGTCCGGCTAGCCTTGGATTCAGTGGACATCGGCCTATCCGACCTTCTCGACAAGGCGGCACGACATCCCGAAGTACCAATTGTCTTCGTCGTTGGGAGCCTGTTCCTTGGCTCCGGAGCCTGGTGGTTGGCGCCACGTCAGGGTTGGGCCCGAGGGCCTGCGGCACTTGCTGCTTGTGGTCTGATGCTGGCACTAGCCGTTACCGTGGTCCGGCCCGCCGGGCTCTTCCCTCCAGCGGGATTCAGCCTGCTGAATATTGCGCGGGAATGCATGGTCGGCGACCTGTCGTTGGCTCGCACCTACGAGAAACTCAACGTCGCGATGCTGATGCCGTTCGCCTTCTTCGGGACGCTGGCCACCCGCCGCCCGGTTGTTGTCGCCGCGTCCGGTTTGCTGGTCAGTGGGTTCGTGGAGGTCGTGCAGGTTGCTACCGGTGGCGGTACCTGCCAGGCCCGCGACCTTGTGCACAACACCGCGGGCGTTGCGTTGAGCGTGTTGCTGGCCATGGCGCTGCTGGGGCTGCGTGATCGGCGGTCCGGTGGTGTCGCAGGCTCCGGCGCCAGCTCAGGATCGTCACACTGAGACCGTCTCGCGGACACACCGTGCATGAGATGCGGACACGCCGGGGGAGTGGGGTCAGAGTAGGTATGTGAGTGCGGCCGCGGCGGTGGGCATTGTGTGGGCGCAGCGGCTGGATCCGCTTCCAGATTTGATTACCTTCCGGCAGCAGACTCGGTGGGCAGATGTCGAGATAGGTCGCGTCGTAGAGTTCCTTGGCCAACTCGGGTACCTTCCACTGCTCACACAGCCGCCCGAACTCCGGCGCCAGCTCGGTGGCTCGATCCGGCCGACCATGCCACGAAGCCTCGCTGCTCGACGTGCGGTGCCAGGTCAGGGCCGGTTGCGAGGACTAATTCATGTCCAGCATGCTGTGCTGCCCTGGCGACGGGCAGCATCGGGTAGAGGTGACCGTAAGCGGGCCAGCTGGTGATCAGGATCCGTATGAAGAGCTCCAGTTCGGTGTCCAGCGGTGTTGTATGGGCGTGCGCCCGTAGCGCAGCCATGGTCACCATCCTGCCAGTGGTAGCCAATACTGCGCAGGCAGCGATTTTTTTTGCCGTGCCTCTTCGCATCGGGCTGTGTCGTTGCGTTAGGGTGTCGTTGCGTTAGGGTGCAGAACATCTTGACCACATCAGCGAAGGGATTCACCCAATGGCACAGAAGACTGTAGTGACGATGATCGACGATCTCACCGGCGAGGAAGCGGAGGACATTGGCACGGTCGAGTTCGCGCTCGATGGCGTCAGCTACG
>JBQTGW010000280.1:0-36652 GCA_052390495.1 Pseudonocardiales bacterium | reverse complement strand
TCGATCCCCTTCCCCGCCGCCGCCTTACTCCGGAACCACCGCGATCCAAGTCCAGCACCGAACCACCATCCGGAACCGGATCCCTGTGACGGGCACCCCGCAGAGCACCATCCGGAACCGGATGCTGGCCTGGGTCGGGGGTGAGGACAGGACAGGGCCACAGCATGGTCGCGGCCCGTAGTTGCACGTTACTTCAGGTGACCGGCAGGGCGGGCGGGGTCCTGCTCAGGCAGCATCGACCGGCGATGACACCGGGGGAGGCGCAGGCCTCCCACTCTCCGGAGCCGGTGACCGCCGTGCCCGGCGCGACCAGCCACCAGCCCGGCCCCTGATCACCTTGTCGGAAGAACACAGCCCGGTGAGCACCCTCCTCTGCCGACACAGCAATCAGAGGGCACCAGCCCGGCACCAGGAAGATCCCACAGTAGCCAGAGAGGACCCAGACCTGACCGAGATCCCGGCGCACCCCCTCCGGACAGAGTGAACCCACACCCAACCTGCGACTCGATATGACGATCACACGACAGCCGGCGAACTTGCCGTTGCCCTGAGGTCAACCCCACCTTGTGACCCACCACGCGGGCACCGTCGCGCACCCGCAGCGCCACCCCGTACCACTGGACACGGTAGGCATCGTGCAGGGACAACCCATTCCGGCGGCGACTCACCAGCACTTCAGGAATGCGTCGACATTCCGCGTGATACAGGCGCTCCGCCTATTGCATCTGCCAGCCCCCCCACGCCGTTGTACGCGGCGAAAGGAAATCCGCTCAAGGTCGTGGATCGATCGCCGGTCTCCGCTCCCAACGGTGGAAAGCCACGCTCTTGGGCAAGTAATGTGCGCAGGACATCAGCACAGTCGTCCGTTTCCATGCTTGCCACTCCATTACGTGAGGCAATCCCGCAAGGGAAATCCGCTAGCTACGTGCCATCACACCGCCTCCCCCGCACTCTGGGGAGGGCTCGCAAGGAGGCCCACGGCCCGTAAGCGGGCTCACTGTGACGAACACCTTCCCGGCCGGGACGTCCAGGGTGGCCGCGAGCTGCGCGTTCATCCCGGCCGACGCGGTCGCGGTGGCGGAGACCGGGCCGGTCAGGGCTTCGATGGCACGGCGCACCTCCTCGGGTGCGCATCCCCATGCCACACGTCCCGAGCCCGAGGGGGCGCGGTGCGCGTAGGGGGCGCTGCCGGGTATGCCGGGCTGAACAAGCCATGGTCATTCCCTTCATCGAGCGGGCGGGCCGGATCGGTGGTGGCGCAGCGGCGCGCGGGCGGTGAGGTGCGGTTGGGCGGGCGGCACCCGAACTGGACCGCCCACCCGGCGCGGCTAGCGGCACTCATCGGTCATCCGGTCGAGGATCAGGTGGCCGCGCTCGACGAGGTCCACCCGCTGCTTGACCAGGCCCGTGGTCAGGTAGGAGACGCCGAGCCGCACGGTCAGCAGCCGCAGCAGCCACTCCTCCGTCCCCGACAGCGGTCTGCCGTATCCAGCCAGGTAGGCCGCCTTCAGATCGGGGCGGGTCGCCCAGACCGCGCCGCACAGCCACACGAATTCCTCGACGGCGTTGCCGTGGTGGGCCATCGCGAAGTCGATCAATCCGTGGTGGCCGCTGCCGGCGTCCCACAGCCAGTTGCGGGTGGAGTAGTCGCCGTGCTGGTAGACCAACGGCAACTGCTCGGCCAGCTCCGGCGGCTCCCGGGACGCGGCCTGCACCAGGGCGCGCTGCTCGGCGTTCAGGTGCTCGGCGGTGCTCTCCAGACAGACGGCGACCTCACATGCTAGCTCCCGCATCGCCGCGCGCACTGCCTCACGGTCCTGCTCCGAGGCCGGATCGGACTGGTCGTGCCAGCGGCGCAGCAGGCGGCCCGCGTCCTCGTGCACGCGCAGCTCCACCTCCACCTCCAGCGGCAGGGCCCGCACGACTTTCCCCGGAAGCGGCGAGCTCATGATCACCCGCAGGCCGGGATCCGCGGCCAGGAGCCGGGGCGCCTCGTGGTCAGCCAGGATCCACGCGGCGTAGGCATAGCCGACCACCTCACGGTCGAAGTCGAGTGCGGTCGGGCTGAGCTTGACGAAGGCCGCGGTCGAGCCGGCGGCCACGCGCCAGACCTGGGAGCTGCTCCGGGGCCAGGACACGTCCGTGACCTCGTCCAGGCCGGGCAGATTGCTGGCGACCCACTCGCGCAGGTCGGGCGGGAAAGGCCGGTCGGTCATGAGTCGTCATCTTCCGAACAGGTCTGCGATCAGCAAAAGTTGATCAAGGGGTGCGGGCTGGGTCAGCGGGGACGACGAAGGTGCGGGTGCAGCTGGGAACCCGCCGGTTGTGCTGGTTATGGCCCTCGATCCGGCAGGTGACGATCCCCTGGTCGATGTCCGAGTGGACGGGGGCTTCGTTGCCCATCAGCGCGAGGACCTGGATGTGCTCGGCGTCGGTCACGGTCCGGGCCGGCCGGTGCTCAATGACCAGGCCGACAGTCAACTCATCAAGGCCGAGCCCGACGACTTCGCGGACCCGGTTCTCTCCGACCTGGCGGAATCCCTGCGGGAGGGCGTTACTCATGATCGGACTCCGTGAGAAGGGGGGTCGGATCGTCAAGCTGGAACTGTCAATTCCCAGGCTTGGTGAGTGTCGCTGTCTGATCGGCTGCTTCGCGGGCTGTGATGTGACTGGTGTCGATTATGTGTGCTGTGTCGGCCAGCCAGTTGGTGTAGGCGTGTAGGACCACGTGTCGCACGGTCGTTCCGGCGTTCCTCCTCCCGAGCGCTCGCGCCAGCGGTTGGTGATCGGCAGACGGCGGTCCCGGCCGAATGCCTTGAGGGTGATTTTCGTGCCGGGCGGGTACTGGCGGCGCTTGTACTCCGCGGCGTCCACCAGCGCTGCGATGCGCTCGGCCAGGTCGGGCCGGAACCCGGCGGAGACCAGATCCGCGAAACCGCGGTCACCCTCCACGTAATCGTCGAGTACGTCGTCGAGCAGGAGATAGTCGGGCAGTGAGTCGGTGTCCAGCTGGCCGGGACGCAGTTCGGCCGACGGTGGTTTGGTGATCGAGTTCGGCGGGATGGGCGGGATCCGGCCGTGCTTCTCGGCCTCGGCGTTACGCCACCGCGCCAGGGCCCATACCGCGGTCTTGGGCAGATCCTTGATCGGGGCGAACCCGCCGACGGCGTCGCCATAGATCGTTGAGTAGCCCACCGCGAGTTCCGACTTGTTCCCGGTGGCCAGCACCAGGTGGCCGTGCTGGTTGGACAGCGCCATCAGCGTGACACCCCGGCACCGGGCCTGCACGTTCTCCTCGGCGAGTCCGGACAGGCCGAGCTGCTGCACGAAGACGTCGACCATGTCGCTGATCGGCTGCACCTGATAGTGCAGCCCGGTGCGCTCGGCGAGGTCGGCGGCGTCAGATCGGGAATGCGCGGAGGAGTACGACGAGGGCATCGACACACCGTGTACCGCGTCGGCGCCGAGTGCGTCCACCGCGAGCGCGGCGCACACCGCCGAGTCGATCCCGCCGGAGAGGCCGAGCACCACTGATCTGAAGCCGTTCTTACGCGCGTAGTCACCAAGGCCGGTGACCAGCGCGCCCCATACCTCGGCCTCGTCGGACAGCGGCTCGGCGGGCGGGGGAGCGGGGGCGGGCGGGTAGGCGGGCAGCGGGCCGGTACCAAGCGGTCCTGCGCCCAGCACCACCCGGTGCACGTCCAGCCCGGCGAACCGGCCGGTCGACCGGGCCGAGCCACCGGGCAGATCCAGGTCGAGCACCATCAGTTGCTCGACGAACTGCGGCGCCCGCACCAGCAGCTCACCGCGGGCGTCGACCACCATCGAGTCACCGTCGAAGACCAGCTCATCCTGCCCGCCGACCAGGTTCGCGTAGGCCAGTGGCACACCCAGCTCGACGGCGCGGCGGGTCACCAGCGCTAAGCGGGTGTCGTCTTTCGCTCTTTCGTAGGGGGAGGCGTTGGGCGCGACCACGAGGTCGACGCCAGCCTGCGCCAGCGCGGTGATCGGGCCGCCCTCGGCCCAGATGTCTTCACAGATCACCATCCCGATCTCCAGGCCGTGCAGCCGCAGCACACTCAGGGTGGTGCCCGCAGCGAAGTAGCGGCGTTCGTCGAACACCCCGTAGTTGGGTAGGTGATGCTTGAACTGGCGGGCCACCACCCGCCCGCCGTGCAGCACCGCGACCGCATTCCGGGGACCCGCGGCGTCGCGGTCCAGGTACCCGACGATGGCGGCCAGCTCCCCGCAGCCGTCTTCGGCGAGCTGCTTCGCCAGGGCCTCCAGGGCACGTACCGCACCGACGGTGAAGGACTCGCGCAGCGCCAGGTCCTCCACGGGGTACCCGGTCAGCACCATCTCGCCGAACACCACGAGGTGCGCACCGGCGGCGGCGGCCTCCCGGCAGCGTGCGGTGATCAGCCTGGCGTTGCCCCCGACGTCGCCCACCCAGGGATTCACCTGAGCCATGGCAAGACGGATCTGCGGCATCTGCCCATCATCCCGGACGGGTCTCACCCGAATTCTCACTACACTCTGCCGGGTGTTCTTTTCCTCGCACCCCCTTCGGTGTGCCGCTATCGGGTTGGCCCTACTCGCCCTTGCCGGGTGCACCGACACCAGCGGTAACCCCCGGGTCCCTGTTGTCACCCCTGCCGTTCCCGGCGCTGAGCGGGCCGACGTGGCACCCAGGGGCCCGGTGCCGGTGGGGCTCGAGCGGTTCTACGGCCAGCAACTGACCTGGGGCGATTGCGGGGAGTTCGCCACCACCGACCTCGACACGGTGACCTTCGCGGCCCCCGGTCTGGAGTGCACCCGGGTGGAGGTGCCGCTGGACTATGCCGACCCGGCACGGCGCACCGCACGGCTCGGGCTGTTGCGCCGGGTTGCTGATGACCCAGGTGTGCGGGTGGGGTCACTGTTGCTGAATCCGGGTGGTCCTGGAGCTTCGGGGATGAGCACGGCCGCCGCGCTGAGCGCCGCCGTGGCCGAGACCGAGCTGGGTCGCCGGTTCGATCTGGTCGGGTTCGACCCCCGGGGCATCGGTGCCAGCGAGCCTAAGATCGTCTGCCGCAGCACCGAGGAGCAGGACGCCGAACGGCTTGACCTCGACGTGGACACTTCGCCTGCGGGGGTGGAGCAGACCGAAGCCGAAGAGCGGGACTATGCGGCGCTGTGCGCTGAGCGGGTGGGCACCGACGTCCTGGCCAACAGCGGTACCCGGGATGTCGCGCGGGACATGGACATCCTGCGGGCGGTGCTCGGTGACGAGAAGCTCACGTACTTGGGCTACTCCTACGGCACCCGGATCGGCACCGAGTACGCCAAGCAGTTCCCGCGCAACGTCCGGGCGATGGTGCTCGACGGCGCGCTGGATGCGGACGAGGACAGTGTGGAGAGCCTGGTGAACCAGGGTGCTGGGTTCCAGCAGGCGTTTGACTCGTTCGTCGACTGGTGCCTCGAGCAGCGCACCTGCTGGCTTGGTGATGCGCCGAAGGAGCAGGCCAATAGCCGGTTCCAGGAGGCGGTGCGCCCGCTGATCACCAGACCCCTGCCGGTCGGGAATCGGGCGCTGGGCTACCCCGACGCGACTACCGGCGCGATTCAGGCGCTGTACTCAGACCAGCTGTGGCCGGTGCTCAACCAGGGCCTCACCGACCTGGCCGCAGGTGATGGCGCCATCCTGCTGAACCTGGCCGATGTCTACTACCAGCGCGACGGGCGTGGCTACTCCGGCAGCGAGGACGCGTTCGCTGCGATCCGCTGCCTGGACGACCCTCCGGTGACCGACCCAGAGATAGTCCGCGAAGCTGACCGGCGCTATCGGCAGGCCGCGCCCTTCCTCGACGACGGCAATCCTCCCTCGGCGGCACGATATGTCTGCGCCTTCTGGCCAGTGCCGCCCACCAGCGCGCCGAAGGCGCCGAAGGTGACGGACTTGACGAGGGTGCTGGTGATCTCCACGCTCGGTGACCCGGCCACCCCCTACCAGGCCGGTGTCGAGCTGGCCCGCCAGCTGGGCGCGCAGTTGCTCAGCTTCGGTGGCAAGCAGCACACCGTCGCCCTGCAAGGTGTCGGGTGTGTGGACGAGGCGGTCTCGAACTATCTCGTGCGGCTCGAACTGCCGGAACAGACACACTGTGCTGGTTAAGAGGGCTGGTTAAGCGGGATGCCGGTGGCGGCCGAGCAGCAGGGCGCAGGCCGCGCCGAGCAGGCACACCGCCGAGGCGAGCAGGAAGATCTCCCGGTACTGCGTGCGCAACGCGGCGTCCAGGCCCAGCTGATAGCTCACGAACTCTTCCTGGGACAGCGGGATGTCCAGTTCGGCGGTGAGTTCGCGGAAGCGATGCAGCCCCCATGCCGACAGCGCAGCGACCCCGAGGAGCATGCCCGTCATCCTGGCCACCACGACGGCCGCGGACGCGACGCCGTGCCGGTCGGCGGGTGTGGCGCGCAGCGCCGCCGCAGACAGTGGCGCGATCACCAGGCCGAGCCCGAAGCCGGCCAGCGCCAGGTCGGTATCCAGCCGCGGCAGCGCCAGCGCGCCGAACTCGTAACGGGCGCCGAGCACGTCCGCAGGCCAGTCGGCCACCAGCAGGAAGCCAACGGTAGCCAGCAGCATGCCTGCGGCGGCCACCGCTCGATCGCCGACCCGACCGGCCAGCACCCCACCGGCCAGTGCCCCGATCGGCAGTGCCACCAGGAAGCGGACCAGCAGCGCGGTCGCGCCTGCGTTGTCTCGGCCGAGCAACGTCTGCGCGTAGAGCTGGACGTCCACCAGGGTCACCAGCAGCGCAGCGCCCGCCGCCACGCTGACCGCCAGCGAGCCGAGGAACACCCGCCACTGCACGCCCGCCGGATCAAGCAACTTGACCCTTGCCTGGCGCTCCCACAGTACGAACCCCACGCCGGTCGGCACGGCCGCGGCCAGCACGGGCCAGCCCCACGGAGGCAGCACCCCACGGGCGGGGTCCGGGTTGTACAGCCCCACTACGAGCAACCCGAGGGTGACCGCCAGCAGGCCGCCGCCGACGAGGTCCAGCGGCACTCGGTCGCGCGATCGCACCCCGCTCGAGTGCTGCGGGCCTGGCACCGCGAGCTGTACCGCCACCACAGCAGCCAGCGCGATCGGCAGGTTCACCCAGAACACGTCCCGCCAGCCGCGGGTCAGCGCCGCCAGCGCAATGCCGTAGACCGGGCCCAGCACGCTGCCCAGCTCCTGGGCCGCGCCGAGCATGCCCAACGCGGTGGACCGGCCGCGTTCTGGCCACAGGTCGGCGGCCAGCGCCATGGAAACCGGCAGCAGCGCGCCACCGGCGATACCCTGCAGCACCCGCCCAGCCACCAGCAGCTCCAGCGTGCCTGCGATCGCGGTGAGCGCTGATCCGGCCGCGAACGCGACCAGGCAGAGCTGCAGCACTCCGCGGCGGCCGAAGCGGTCGGATGCCTGGCCCAGCAGCGGCATCGCCGCCACGTAACCCAGCAGGAACCCGGTGACGATCGGGGTGGCCCGCTCCAGGTGGTTCAGCGGTATCTGCAGATCGCGGATCATCTCGGTCAGCAGACTGACGACCACGTAGGCGTCCAGCGCCGCGAGCAACGTGACCACACCGCCTGCGCCCAGCGCGAGGCGACGGCGCCGGACCGGTGAGCTCTGTGCGGTCACCGTGCTCACCAGATCACCGCCGATCCTCCCCGGTGCCCGTTAGTTGGGCGCGGTGATGTCGGCGGGTTCGTCGAAGTCGGAGAACCGGAAGGTGACCACGCCGCCGGTGGTCGGGAACCGGGCCTGCACCAGATAGAACCCTTCGGCGGCGATCCAGACCTGGCCGGTCGTGTCCTGGGTGAAACCGGGCACGAGCTTGCTGAGCGACTGCCCGGAGAAGCTCGCCTGCACTCGGTAGCAGTCCAGCTCGCCCAATTGCTCGCGGGCCTCGGTTCGCGCCGCGGCGCCGCTGGCCAGCACTCCCGCGACACCCCGGTCCGGGTCCAGGATCACCGAGGAGTCGTACACGAGGCCCGCGCTGGCGGCGGGCAACTCCTGGATGCCACCGGTCGGGCCGCGGAGGTAGAGCTTGTCGTCGACGATCACGAAATCCAGTTCGATGAGCTGCCCGAACTGGTCGACCGTCGCGGTGCCCTTCGCCTGCCCCTCCCTGGTCAGCTGGCCTTCGGCGGTCCTGATCGGGAGCGTCGGCAGATCGCCCTGGACGTCGATGCCGACCCTGGTCGTTGTCACTGTCCGCATCGCCGTGGCCGAGTCGGCGAGCAGTTCGGCGCCATCGGGCAGAGTGGGTGGTGAGTCCTGCTCGCCCCCCAGACCGCCGCACGCCGTGAGCAGTGCCGTGAGCAGTGCGAAAAGACACAGGTATCGGCGCGGCATGGCAGCATCGTAGAGGGACCGACGGGTGGCCTGGTACAGCTGGTCCTCTACCCTGCGGCCATGGATCGTCAGCAGGAGTTCGTCCTGCGAACGCTGGAGGAACGCGACATCCGGTTCGTCCGGCTCTGGTTCACCGACGTGCTGGGCTACCTCAAGTCGGTGGCTGTCGCACCCGCCGAGCTCGAGGGGGCGTTCGCGGACGGTATCGGTTTCGATGGGTCCGCCATCGAGGGCTTCGCCAGGGCCTACGAGTCGGACATGATCGCCAAGCCCGACCCGTCCACATTCCAGGTACTGCCGTGGGAGAACCCCAACGGCGAGCACTACTCGGCCCGGATGTTCTGTGACATCGCGATGCCGGACGGCTCGCCCTCGTGGGCCGACCCGCGGCATGTGTTGCGTCGTGGCCTTTCCCGGGCAGCGGAAGCCGGGTTCACCTGCTACGTGCACCCCGAGATCGAGTTCTACCTGCTGCGCGATCTGCCCACCGATGGCTCGGAACCCGAGGCCGCCGATGCGGGCGGGTATTTCGACCAGGCCAGCCACGACACCGCGCCGCATTTCCGCAGGCACGCCATTGAGGCGCTGGAACAGATGGGCATCTCGGTCGAGTTCAGCCATCACGAGGGTGCTCCCGGCCAGCAGGAGATCGATCTACGCTACGCCGACGCGCTCACCATGGCCGACAACATCATGACCTTCCGGTATGTGGTGAAGGAGGTCGCCATCACCCAGGGGGTGCGGGCTTCGTTCATGCCGAAGCCCTTCACTGCCCACCCGGGCTCGGCGATGCACACCCACATGAGCCTGTTCGAGGGTGATCGCAATGCTTTCTACGACGAGAGCGACCATTACGAGCTCTCCGAAACCGGTAAGGCTTTCGTCGCAGGCGTGTTGCACCATGCCAGGGAGATCACCGCGGTCACCAACCAGTGGGTGAACTCCTTCAAGCGCTTGATCGTCGGCGGGGAGGCCCCGACCGCGGTGTGCTGGGGGCATGCGAATCGCTCGGCCCTGGTGCGGGTGCCGATGTATTCGGCGGGCCGGGCCGCCACCCAGCGGGTGGAGATCCGCACCCTGGATTCGGCGTGCAATCCTTACCTCGCCTATGCGGTCATCCTCGCCGCGGGCTTGCGCGGCGTGCGGGAGGGATACGACTTACCTCCCGCAGCCGAGGACGACGTGTGGTTGCTCTCCGAGCGGGAACGCCGCGCCGCCGGTTACGCCCCCTTACCGCAGAATCTGTCCGAGGCTCTCACCGAAATGGAGAACTCCGAACTGGTCGCCGAGACCCTCGGCGAGCACGTTTTCGACTTCTTCCTCCGTAACAAACGTACCGAATGGGACAACTACCGCCGTCACGTCACCCCCTACGAACTAAGCACCTACCTCCCCGTCCTCTAACCACCCCACCCCGCGTGTCCTGCACTCATGCTCGGTGTGTCGGGTCCTTGTGCACACCTCGACGTCCGTAGCGTCTGCTCGAGTAGCTCGCGGCTGGTGATCAGCTGTTTGTGCCCTTCGGTGGCGATGCCGTCTTTCATCATGCGTTGCTGTCCGGTCTCCCGCGGCCACGCCCGCTACCGCTGAGCCGCCGCCAGGCTCCGGTGCGGACGTGATGCTCCTTGTAGTGTCCAGCCAATGCCCGAGCCACGTGGTGCGGCCTTCCCCTACCACCGCATCGTTGATGATCTTCGATCGGCCATCGTGGCTGGCCGGTTAGCCCCGGGCGACCGTCTCAGCTCTGAGTGGGAGTTGGCGCAGCAGTACCAGACCAGCCGCCCGACGGTGCGCCGCGCGGTGGCCGTGCTCAAGGCCGAGGGTCTGGTCGTCACAGAGCAGGGTCGGGGTGCCTTTGTCCGGCCCAAGCCTCACGTGCGTTTGCTGGTCACCGGCGCGAACTATCGTCGGCATCGCAGCGCGGGGCTTCCTGGCTTCAATGCTCAGGTGACCGAGCAGGGGCAGCGGCCTGAGCAGCGCCTGCTGGAGGTGGGAACGGTCGGCGCTCCGGAAGAGGTGGCGATGCGCCTGGACCTTGATGAGAACGCGCCCGTGATCGTCCGGCGGCGGTTGTTCCTGGTGGACGATCAGCCGGTCGCCCTGTGTGACAGCTACTACCCTGCTGCGATGGCGGAAGGCACGGCGATCGCCGAGCCAGGGCGAATATCCGGTGGGGCTCTCGCGGTCATCGAGGATCCGGCGGGACCCATTCGGAGAATGGCCGCGCGGTCGGTGGATGAGTTAACGAGTCGGATGCCGACGCGCCCGGAGATTGATCAGTTGCAGCTCTCGCCCGGGGTGCCGGTCGTGCGGGTGCTCCGGACGATCTACGACAGCGAGGGTGCGCCGCTGGAGGTCCAGGAGTCTGTGGCGGCCGCGGATCGTCATGAGTTTCGGTACGAAGTGGAGATGCGGTGACCGCTGTGGTCGACCGTCGTGTGTTGCGGGTTGGCGCGTGCCTGTCGCTGACGGGCCGCTACTCACGGTTCGGCAGGCAGGCTACCGACGGGCTGGAGGCGTGGCGTGGGCTGGACGGGGACGTCGAACTCGTCGTGGAGGACGACGGCAGTGACCCAGCGCGCGTGGAGCCCTGTCTTCGGGCGGCAGCGAGCAGATGTGACCTGCTGCTGGGGCCGTACTCGACCCAGCTCATGCGGGCGGCATCCCGAGTAGCGCCGGACCTTGACCATCTAATGTGGAATCACGGCGGCTCGGGCGACGACGTGGAAGCGGCGGCTCCGGGTCACGTCGTGTCGGTGCTGTCGCCGACCAGTCGCTACGCCGAGCCCTTCCTGCGCCACCTCGCGGGGCAGGCCACGCGGGCGCCGCTATGGCTCGTGGAGGGGCGCGGGAGCTTCGGTCGACAGGTGGTCGCCGGTGCACAGACCAGGGCCGAGAAGCTCGGGCTGCGCACGGTGCGTATTGGTCCGGCCGATGCCTTGTCGGCACACCATGCCTTGGCGGGATGGGATCTGTTCTGCGCTGGCTCCTTCGAGGAGGACGTGGCAAGAGTCACCACCGCCCTCGCGTTGTCCCGGCCGCCACGGCTGATCTGCGCGGTCGCAGCCGGCGTGCGCGACTTCGGCCAGGCGGTTTCCCGCGCTGAGGGCGTCTACGGGATCGCGCAGTGGTTCCCTGGTCACCGTACGGTCGTCGAGTTGGGGCCACCGGAAGGAGACTTCCTCGGGGCCTACTCGCGGCTGACCGGCACAGTGCCCGACTATCCCGCTGTTCAGGCGGCAACTGCCGCCGTGCTCGCCACGCACTGCGCCCGGACCGCTGGCAGTACAGCGCGGGAAAGCCTGTGGGCTGCTGCCGCCGGACTTCTGACGACCACGATGTTCGGCTCGTTCAGAATCGACTCGGTCAGCGGAGCGCAACTCGGCCACGAGATGACCCTGGTGCGCTGGACCACGAACGGCCTGACCTTGGCATCCATCGGGCGCTCGTCAACACGTTGACCTCAGACCGCGCCGAACTGCCTATAACTCCAAGTTGACTTGTATTGTCAAGTTAGGTAACGTCCCACCCCTCGAAGCAATCCCGTGGAGAGGTAACGATGGAGCCAAGAGTGCTAGCGCCCTCTCCGTGTCCTCGGCAAGTTGTTCCGACCCCACTTCAGCAACCGGTGTTGGCACGATCAGGGGTAACACCCTCAGCCGGAACCGGGGTGGTGACCGATGGGGGTGGATAGCCTGGATTTGGTGATCGCCAAACGGCTGCTCGACCATGCCAAGCTGCGTGGCTATGAGTTCCGGCGGACCGCCCCGGGTGCGGACGGGCCGCTGGTGGGAAAACGAATCCGGGGTGGCTGGGTGGACATAATCTACATTGCGGGATTCAGTCGTGACTGCATGGCCGTGCGTCAGCGGACATCATCACTGATCGTCCCCGAGAATGTACTGGTGGAACGCCAGGTGGAGGGCAGCGCTCTCGACGTGCTCAACGAGGTATTGACTTGGGAGCCGTTACCGTGACTCTCACAGGCTGCACGTCACCACGAAGGAATTTCCGTGTCTTCGATTGACGATTACGCCAACGGTGCTGAGCAGACCCGCTATCACTGTAACCCTCCCGATGAGTGTGGGCGGGTCGTGCGGCTGGTGTGCAGCTACGCCAAGGACGCCGATGACGCCCGTGAGTTGTTCGCGGTGCTCGGCCTCGATCCCCGCGAGGGCCGCCGGAAGGCCGGCGCCGCACATCCCCGGTCCCCGGTCGGCCGTCGATCCGGGCGTCCCTCAGCGCTACCAGCTCTCGGCGGTCGGCCGGCCCTTCTTTCCACAGTGGGAGTAGCGCTGTGATGGGGTGACGACGATGAGGCAACGACGTGATCACCGTGCGACAGACGCAGGCGCGGGGCCCCGACCAGCGCTGGTTCCCCCATCCTCATTGGGTCTGGGTCGAGTTCGGCAACGGGCTGACCATCCTCATCGCGCCTCATCGCGGTGACCGACTTGATCATCATGCCTGTCGACGGAAATACCGAACAAACGACACCGCCCAACCAGCCCACCCCGTGACCAGGTCCAACTACCCAGGTCCAACTACAGAGCGCTATTCAGCGGTCTTCGGGTTGCTGGGTCGGCTGGCGCGCAGTCTGTCCTGTCGCGCAGCCGCTAGCCTCTGAGCCCGTGGCCACCGACCGCAGGCGTATTGCACTGTCTCCGGCGCGGCTGGGGTTCACCGACGGCGCCGTGAACACTCTGGCGCGGCTGGGCTGGTGGCGCGATGGGCAGGCCCGGCCGGACGCGGAGGACGTGCTGGAAGCGCTGTCCCGAGCACCTGACCCCGACCTCGCACTACGCACCCTGGCCCGGCTCGCCACTGCGGCCGGTGCTGGGTGGACTGAACTGGACGCTGCGCTGTGCCGGGACCCCGGGCTGCGCGGGCGGCTGCTCGCGGTGCTCGGTTCGTCAACCGCGCTAGGGGACCATCTGGTTGCCAAGCCGGAGCGCTGGCGTGGGCTCAGCGGCGGCGACGCGGCCCGACCGGGATGGGCGGCCTCGGCCGTCGGTCGGCTGCTCAGCGCGGTCGGTGCGGATCCACCCGGTCCGGCGCCGGGTCTGCCGGAGGGCACCAGGGCGTCGCTGACCGGCACCCTGGCGCAGCGGGCGCTGCGGGACACCTACCGTGATCTGATCACTGAGCTCGCCGCCGCGGATCTGGGTGCTGTGGTAGAGCCTGGCTTGCCGATAGTGCCCTTCGAGCAAGTCGCCGACGGGCTCGCCCAGCTCGCCGCCGGGGCGCTGAGCGCCGCACTGGCGGTCGCGGTGACCCAGGTGGTCGGGCTGGAAGGGCCGCCACCGCGGCTCGCTGTGATCGGGATGGGCAAGTGCGGCGGATCCGAACTGAACTACGTCTCCGACGTCGACGTGATCTTCGTGGGTGGCGCCGAGGACGAGCTGAGTGCCGCCACCAGGTTGGCTTCCGCGACTATGCGGCTGGCTTCGGCATGCTTCGAGGTGGACGCGGCGCTGCGCCCGGAGGGTAAGGCAGGCGCCTTGGTGCGGACCCTCGAAGGGCACCTGGCCTATTACCACCGCTGGGCCAAGACCTGGGAATTTCAGGCGCTACTCAAGGCCCGCCCGGTGGCTGGCGACACCGAGCTGGGCGCCCGCTACCTGGCGGCCGTCGCGCCGTTGGTGTGGAGCGCGGCGGACCGGGAGAATTTCGTGCCCGAGGTCCAGGCGATGCGCCGCCAGGTCGTGGCACACGTCCCCGCGGCGCTGGTGGACCGGGAGCTCAAGCTGGGCCACGGCAGCCTGCGGGATGTGGAGTTCGCCGTGCAGCTGCTGCAACTGGTGCACGGCCGCACCGACGAGGCGCTGCGGGTCGGGTCCACGGTGGGCGCCCTCTCGGCGCTGGGCGCTGGTGGGTACGTCGGCCGGGACGACGCCGCGAATCTCACCTCTTCGTACCGGTTCCTGCGGCTGCTGGAGCACCGCCTGCAACTGCAGAAGCTGCGCCGCACCCACCTGCTCCCGGCCGATGACGACACTGCGGCGCTGCGCTGGCTGGCTCGCGCCGCAGGGCTGCGCCCGGACGGGCGGCACGACGCCGTCGGCGTGCTACGGGTGGAGTACACCCGCCATGCGCACCGGGCTCGGCGGTTGCACCAGAAGCTGTTCTACCGGCCGTTGCTGGAGTCGGTGGCCCGGGTCCCCACCGAGGCATATCGGCTCTCGGAGTCCTCAGCGAAGGCGCGGCTGGCCGCGCTGGGGTACGCATCGCCGCAGGGGGCGCTGGGGCACCTTCGGGCGCTCACCGAAGGGGTGTCCCGGCGGGCGGCGATCCAGTCCACGCTGCTGCCGGTGCTGCTGGAATTCCTCCGCGAGACCCCGGATCCGGACGGCGGGCTGGCCGCCTACCGACGGGTGTCCGAGGCGCTTGAGGACACCCCGTGGTACCTGCGGCTGCTGCGCGACGAGGGTGCGGTGGCACAGCGGTTGATGACCCTGCTCGGTACCTCCCGGATGGTGCCTGACCTGCTGGTCCGGGCCGCGGAGGTGCTCCAGTTGCTGGTCGAATCGGACGAGCTGGCCGGGCGTGACCCCCAGGAGGTGGCGGCGTCGTTGCGCTTCACCGCGGCTCGGCATCGCGATCCGGTCGCCGCGGTGGCCGCAGCCAGGGCATTGCGCCGCCATGAGCTGCTCCGCATCGCCTGCGCCGACCTGCTCGGGCTGCTCGACGTCGACGCCGTGTGCGCCGCCCTGTCCTCGGTGTGGACAGCGGTGCTCACCGCCGCGCTGGATGCCGCGCTGCGCGCCGAGATCGGCCGCAGGCAGGCCCAGCCCGCCCGAATCGCGGTGATCGGAATGGGCCGCCTCGGCGGCGCGGAGCTGGGTTACAGCTCCGATGCGGACGTGTTGTTCGTCTGCGAGCCCTCCTCAGCCGGACAAGCCGCCGAGACCGAGGCCGTGCGCTTCGCCTCCGCGGTGGCCGAGTCGGTACGGGGGCTACTCGGCTCACCCAGCCTGGATCCACCGCTGGTGGTTGACACCGGGCTGCGTCCGGAGGGCCGTTCCGGAGCGCTGGTCCGCACCTTGGCGTCCTACCAGGCGTACTACACCCAGTGGGCGCAGATCTGGGAGGCGCAGGCGTTACTGCGGGCCACCCCGGTGGCGGGCGATCCGGAGCTGGGTGCCCGGTTCATCGAGGTCATCGACCCGGTGCGCTACCCTGCTGGCGGGTTGGACGCCCGGCAGGCCATCGAGATCCGCCGGCTGAAGGCGCGAGTCGACTCCGAGCGGCTGCCCCGTGGCGCGGACCCCGCTACGCACACCAAGCTGGGCCGCGGTGGGCTGGCCGATGTGGAGTGGACCATCCAGCTGCTGCAGTTGCAGCACGGGCATGAGGTGGCGGCCCTGCGCACCCCGTCTACCGGGGCGGGTCTGACGGCTGCCGCTGACGCGGGGTTGTTGCGGCCCACGGATGCGAACGCCTTGTTGATCGCCTGGAAGCTGGCTACCCGGACCCGCAACGCGCTCACTCTGGTACGGGGCAAACCAACGGATCAGCTGCCCAGCTCCGGGCTGGAGTTGGCGGCGCTGGCCCGGGTGTTCGGGCACTCCGCGGACGACGACCCCGGCAAGGTCGTCGATGAGTACCGTCGCGTCACCCGCCGAGCCCGAGCCGTGGTGGAGCGCTCGTTCGGCACCTGAACCGGCGAGCGCTACCAGTCGCTCTGCTCATAGCTTGCCGACTGGGTACGGCGGCGCTGAGCGAACCAGGTTCGCGCGCCGGGAAGGAACATCAGCACTACAGCGATGACCATCAGCACCACGGTGGCCAGCAGCCCTGCCTTCGTCACCACCGGTGCGCCGCCGACCACGACGACCCCGTAGAGGGCGCCGAGGAGGCCGACCACGACGAGCGCGAATCGGGCCCAGCCGCGGCCTGAATGCAGCACGATCGCCAGGGTCATCTGGACCAGGACGATCAGGACGCCCGCCCCGATCAAGACTGCCACCGCGGTCGTCGCCACCTGATCCCTTGTCTGGGGCGTCTCGTCCGGGAACTGCTGCTCGACCAGCGACAACATGTCGGCCTGCAGCTCGCCGAAGTAGATGAGTGTCGCGGCCACGGTGATCACACCCACCAGGCATGCGCCGAGCCACAACCAGTAGGACACGTCGATCACCCGCGGTCGGGGCTGTACCGCGAGCTGCGAGGGCGTGGCTCCGGTGCTGACACTCGGGCGCGGCGGTGGCATGGAAAGGTTGCGGCGGTCGTCGTCGTCGTATTCCTGCTCTGTCACGGCGCATCAACTTACCCCGGGGGTGAATCCCCTAATCGGCCCTATCGGGGTGGCTGCCAGTCCCGGTACCGGTCCGGCACAGATCAGGACGCGACCCCGATGGCGGGCGATCGCCTGCAGCCTAACTTTGCTCCTAGCAGGACAGGACACCGGTGAGACCACCGGAAACAGGTCCATCCACAAGCAGCAAGGAGAGAGATCATGGCTGACTTCACCTTCAACCAGAACATCGCCCCGGAGCAGAACGTCACCACCGACACCTCTGGTGGCGCGGGCGGCGCAGGCGGCGCGAGCGCCGCGGTCGCCGAGGGATACAACTTCGCTGACGGAGGCAACGGTGGCTTCGCGGGCGGCGGCTTCGCCGACGCCGGCGGTGGCGACGGCACCGGTAACGACGCAGGCGACTCTGTCGCGTCCTCCTCGGCAGGCGACACCGACTTCGGCTGGGGCGGCTGGGGCGGCTGGGGCGGCTGGGATGGCGGCTCCAACATGTCTGTTGCCGACTCCGAGGGTGGCGACGTCAGCCACAGCGAGGGCCTGGGTATCGGTGGCCACGGCGGTATTGCCGACGCCGATGCCAGCGCCGACGGTGGCAACGCCTCAGCGGCCACCGTGGCCAGCTCCAGCGCCGACGGTGGCGCGGGTGGCGCGGGTGGCAACGCCCAGGTCTACGCCCCCCAGGAGACCATCGTCGTCAACGACTTCGACTTCAAGAACTCGTTCAACGAGGACAACGACGGTGTCGACAACAAGGGCGGCATCATCAACGACAGCAACGTCGCCGGTGACGACATCAACGGTTCGTTCAACTCCGACGACGACACCGTGGTGAAGGACTCGTTCAACACCGACAACAGCGAGACCAACATCGATGCCTCCGACGATGACGTCTACGACACCGACATCAAGCACTCGTTCAACTCCGACGATGACTTCCTCGACCTGGACATCAAGGACAACGTGCTTGACCTCGACATCCTCTGAGGAACGAACGGACGAGCATGCTCGTCCGGCAGCCTTGACAAGGCCGGGTCCGCCGCATTCCTCCCGGAGTGGCGGGCCCGTGCCTCAAGCTTATGGAGGTGAATGACATGATAACCGTTTCATCGCTTCTCGAGTTTCTCACGAACTTGTTGCGTGATCCGGCCGCCCAGGAGGAGTTCGAGCGCGACCCCCAAGCCATGTTGGCCAAGCACGGTCTGGACGGTTTGTGTGGTCAGGACGTGCAGGACGTGTATCCGCTGCTGGCTGACCAGCCGGGGGTGCAGGCCACGGGTGGTGACCACGTGCAGGCGTTGCGCTACCAGGGTGGCGACGACGACCCGGTCCGGGCGATCACGTACCTCAAGGAGCACCATGAGGTCCACGAGACCGTGGTGTACGAGTCCAACGCGTACAGCTACACCTACGTTGATGACCGGGACACGATCATCGCCGTCGATGACCGGGACACCACGACGATCACCGCGGAGGGTGACGTCACCATCGAGGACTCGTTCAACTCCGACACCGATGTGAATGTGATCGAGGACTCGTTCAACCAGGACAACGATGGCGTCGACAACAAGGGCGGCATTATCAACGACAGCGCCGTGGCCGGCGACGACATCGAGGACTCGCTGAACTCCGACGACGACACCGTGGTGAAGGACTCGTTCAACACCGACAACAGCGAGACCAACATCGACGCGTCTGACGACGACACTGTCGACACCACCGTCGATGACTCGTTCAACTCCGACGACGACGGAGCCGACATCGACCTCGTGGAAGAGGCAGACCCGGTCGCCGAGACTGTGCCGGCGTGAGCCGGGCTCCGGTCAGCACCCGGGACACCGGTACGGGATACCCTGCCCCCATGAACTGAGGCGACAACCAGTTCCGCCACGTTCCGCCACAACGGTGCGTGGCGGAACTGGTTGTTTGGATTCCTCGCGGGCGGTGACGAGGAGGAGTATTGACGCCATCGGCGCCGGTCAAGGCCGTGGATCTCGCACTCGCGACGATCGGCCGGTATGACCGATCGGATCTCGAAGCCCGGCTGCAGCAGACTCGGGCCCGGCTGCTTGACGAGCGGGTCCGGGTACTGGTCGTCGGGGAATTCAAGCAAGGCAAGAGCTTGCTGGTCAATGGGGTGGTGCGGGCGCCGGTGTGCCCGGTTCACGATGACATGGCCACGTCGGTGCCCACCATTGTCCGCTACGCCGAGAAGTCGGTGGCCACCTTGGTCCGCGTGCTCGACGCCGAGGGTGACGACGATCGGAGCGAGCTGGCTACCGAGCGCCTCGAGATACCCGTCGAGAAGCTCGCCGAACACGTCGCGGAGAACGGCAATCCCGGCAACCGGGAGCGGTGGAGCTACGCAGAGGTGGGTCTGCCGCGTCGGGTCCTGGCGGATGGGCTGGAGTTGGTGGACACGCCGGGAGTCGGCGGGTTGAACTCGGTGCACGGCGCCGCGACGATGGCCGTGCTGCCTTCCGCGGATGCCGTCCTGCTGGTGTCGGACGCCTCGCAGGAGTACACCAGACCTGAGATCGAGTTCCTGCGCCAAGCCGCCAAGGTGTGCCCCAACGTGGCGTGCGTGCTCACCAAGACCGATCTGTATCCGGAATGGCGGCGCATCGCGGAGCTCGACCGGGCGCACTTGGCCGCAGTGAACATCGACGCCCAGCTGTTGTGCGTTTCCTCTGCGCTACGGGTGCAAGCGATCCGCGTCCAAGACGCCGATCTCGACGCCGAATCAGGTTTCCCGGAGCTGATTAGCTACCTGCGTGAGCGGGTCGTGGGCCAGGCGGACCTGCTGGCGCGCCGTTCGACGGTGCACGATGTGCTGATGGTCACCGATCAGCTGGCGAACGGCCTGCGCGCCGAGCAGGCAGCCCAGCTGGACCCGGAGTCCGCCCAAAAAGTGATCAAGCAGCTGACCGAGGCCCAGCAGCGCTCGTCGGCACTCAAGGAACGATCCGCGCGCTGGCAGCACACGCTCAACGACGGCGTCACCGATCTCAACGCGGATATCGACTTCGACCTGCGAGACCGGATGCGCGAGATCCTCCGGCAGGCCGAGGAGGAAGTGGACGCCGGCGGCGACCCGAAGAAGACCTGGGACCAGCTCTCGAGTTGGGTCGAGCTGGAAGTGGCTTCAGCGGCGTCGGCCAACCTGGTGTGGGCTACCCAGCGGGCGCGCTGGCTGGCCACCCGGGTCGCCGATCATTTCTCCGAGGACGAGAATCGGGTAATGCCGAAGCTGCGTACCGAGGTCACCGATGCGTTGAGCGCGGTACGTGCGATGCAACTGCGAGAGGGTGAATCGTTCGGCATCGGGAAAAAGGCGCTGACCGGGCTGCGGGGCGGTTATGTCGGTGTCCTGATGTTCGGCATGCTGGGGACCGTCGTGGGGCTCTCGCTCATCAATCCCTTCTCGTTGGGTGCCGGGTTGCTGCTGGGCGGCAAGACCATCACCGATGAGCGCCGCCGCATGACCACCCGAAGGCAAAGTGAGGCGAAGGCTGCGGTGCGTCGCTACATCGACGACGTGATCTTCCAGGCGAGCAAGGAGTCCCGGGACATGCTCCGGCGGGTGCAGCGCGACTTGCGGGACCACTTCACCGCCCAAGCGGAGGAGATGAACCGTTCACTGGGGGACTCGTTGCGGGCCGCCGAGGGGTCGGTGAAGACCTCCAAGAGTGACCGGGAGCGTCGCCTCGTCGAGATCAAGTCCGAGCTGGAACGCCTGGAGACGTTGCAGCGTAAAGTCCGGACGCTGCTGCCCCAGGCGCAGCCGGATCGGCACGCGTCGGCCCCCTCGGCTCAGGCCCCCCCGGCCAGGACCCCTCCGGCCAGGACGCCAGTGGAGCCTGGTCGGTGACCGGTCCGACGCGGCTGGGGGGTCAACGCAGCCTTTCTGTGACGGTCCGGGGTGTGCTGCGCAGGGCCGTTGACGTCTACCGCGACCAACCGCAGACCGCCCAGTGGTTGCGTGCCCAGCTGGACCGGCTCGACGAACCACTGCGTGTCGCGATCGCAGGCAAGGTCAAGGCGGGCAAGTCGACACTGCTCAACGCGTTGGTCGGAGAGCAGATCGCGCCGACCGACGCGGGGGAGTGCACGCGGGTGGTCACCTGGTACCGGGACGGTCGCAGTCCCAAGATCGTGATGTATCCCAAGGAGGGTTCGCCCACATCGCTACCGGTGAACCGGCAGGACGGCGCGCTGACCATCGATCTGCAGGGCACTCCCGCCGAGCAGCTGACTCGCCTCGTGGTGGACTGGCCCTCGCAGAGCCTACGGATCGCGACGTTGATCGATACCCCGGGAATCGCTTCGACGTCCATGGAAACCTCGCAGCGCACGCTCGCCTTTCTCACCCCGGAGGACGACACTCCCGCCGAGGCGGACGCGGTGGTGTATCTGATGCGTCATCTGCACGCTACTGACGCCGAGTTTCTGGAGTCGTTTCGGGACCAGGGGGTCGGCCGGGCGAGCTCGGTGAACACCATCGCGGTGCTCTCGCGGGCCGATGAGATCGGCGGCGGCCGGGTGGACGCGATGTTCTCGGCGAAGAGCATCGCGGCTCGCTATCGCCGGGATCCCACGTTGCGTGCCCTGTGCCAGGGTGTGGTTCCCGTGGCGGGGCTGCTCGCGCAGACCGCCCGCACCCTGCGCCAGGCCGAGTTCGACGCGCTGACTGCGCTGTCCAGGGTGCCGAGGGAGGAGCTCGATGCGTCGCTGCTGTCAGCCGACCGCTTCCTGGCCGGCTCCGCCGACGCCTCTCTGCGGTCCGGCTCCGCCGACTGCTCCCTGTGGTCCGGCTCCGCCGGAGCTGCCCTGCTGAGCCGCTTCGGCCTCTTTGGCCTGCGGCTGTCGATGACGCTCATCCGCCAAGGCACGAACACCCCCCTCGCGCTCTCCGAGGAACTCCTGCGCCGCAGCGGGCTGGACGAGCTGCAGGAAGTGTTGAATACGCAGTTCACCGAGCGTCGGGACCTGCTCAAGGCTCGTTCCGCCCTGCTGGCGCTGGACAGCGTGCTGCACGGCGACACTCGGGCGGAGGTCGCGCCACTGGTCTCGGACGTGGAACGCATCCTCGCTGGTGCGCACGAGTTCGCCGAGTTGCGGCTGCTGTCGGCGCTGCGGTCGGGCGCAGTGGTCCTGCCGAAGGCCGAGCTGGTGGACGAAGCGGAACGGCTGCTCGGCGGGTGCGGCGCCGCCCCGGCAGTGCGGCTGGGGTTGCCGTCGGATTCCGGCGAGCATGAGCTGCGGCAGGCTGCGCTGGACGCACTCGCACGCTGGCGCAGACGGGCGGAGAACCCGCTCTCGGGCCGGGCGGCGGTTGATGCGTGCCGGGTGGTGGTGCGCAGTTGTGAGGGCATGATGGCCGGGCTCGCGACCGGCTAGAACGTAAGCGACCGGCCGCTTACTCGTTGATCAGCGACCGCAGTCGGCCGAACAGCTCCCCTCGGCTGGCGACGCCAAGTCGCTGACGAATCCTCGCCACGTGGTGTTCCACGGTCTTGGCCGAGATGAACAGCCGCTCCCCGATCTGCTTGTAGGTCAGGCCGGTGAGGATGAGCTGGCCCACCTCGAGTTCCCGCTCGCTGAGGAGCGATCGAGCCTCAGCGAGCGCGCCGTCCGTACCTGCGGTGCTCGGCCGTTGCGCAGCTAGTGGCTGCGTGGGCGTCTCATCAGCCGCAGGCTCCACCGCGTGCTCCTTGCCGCGATCACTGTCGTCGAGTTCCTCACCCGACACCGGGGTCGTGTCCGGACCGGCGGGCAGACCGCTGTACAAGCTTCGGGCGCAGGTGAGTAAGGCCGCCATCACCCGGCGATCGGTGGTCCGCGCCGCGGCTTGGCCCGCCAGCCGGGCAGCCTCCCACGCCAGGCCAACCCCGTGCAGACCGCGCGCCGCGGCCTGCACGATCTCCAGGTCGATCTGGCCGGACAGGACCTGGCGCCAGCTGCTCGCTGCCACCGCCAGCACGGCAGCGTAGGGGCTGCTCGCCGCGACATCGGCCAGTGCCGTCGCATGTCGCGCTGCCTCTGCGAGACGCTGGGCCGGTGGGAGGTGTTCGGCGATGATGGCGGCGTGCAGCTCGTACCAGTGCAGCGGCGCCGCCCACAGCGCCGGATTGCCCAGCTGCCCGAGCAGCTTCTCGGCCTCCTGGAGGTGCGGGGCGATCCACTCCTGCTCGCGCAGCGCGGCGGCGGCGACGGTGAGCTCGCCCAGCGGCTGTAGCGCGTAGAGATCGATCGGGTGCCGGACGAGGGCGGAGCGGGCCTTTCGCCATGCCGAGCCCAGCGCTGCCGGATCATTCTCCCGGCGGGCCAGGCCCACTGCCAGGGCAGCGGCGATCAGTTCGTCGCGCAGTTCGATTGGGTGGCTCTGACGCGCCGCCCGATCGAGTGCCCGGTGCGCCACATCCAGCTTGCCGCGAACCATCGCCGTCCAGCCGTGTAACAGCAGGTGCCGACGGTGTGCGGGCAGGCCACCGAGCTTGGCGGCGACGGCGCGCCGCAGCGTCGTGTCGGCGACGGTCAGTTCTCCGCACTGCAGCGCGACCACTGCGGTCAGCGCCGCAGGCGTGTCAGGCAGCAGCACGGTCTGGCCAGCCGGCTCGAGCAGCATCGCTGCTCTGGCCAGCTGTGAGAGCGCTGCATTGGACGTCCCGGTGACGGTCGCGAGTATTCCGCGCGCCATTAGAATCTCCGCTCCGGCCAGCAGACCGGACACCCCGACTGTGCCGGTATCCGCCGCTTCGAGCACCGCACGGGCTTGCTCCAGCGCGCCCGTCCCGATCAGCCCGGGTACCGCGAGCAGGGGCCCGCCCGCCCGGTCGGCGGGCAGGCTGCGGTACAGCTCCACGCTGCGAGCCGGTAGACCGCGATGGGCCAGGACCGCGGCGACGACCGAGACTCCCCGGTCCCGGTCGGGCCCGGCCGGATCCGAAACGACCTGGTCGGCCAGCCGCAACGCCTGGTCGAGGTCGCCGGCCAGGGCGACGGCCTGGGCGCGCCGGGCCGCCAGTGGCTTCGGCGACGCCCCTGCATCGACGGTTCCGGCGAAAAGTTCGGCGGCCAGGGCCGGGGACTGTGCCAGTGCCTCGTCTCCGGCCCGCTCCAGGACGGCGGCTACCCGGCTGCCGCTCGCGCCGGTACCCAACAGCTGACGCCCGGCGGCGAGCACGGAGCCACCTCGGTCGAGCTGGATTCCGGCCAGCCGACGCTGCATCTCGCGGCTGCGCAGCACCGGGATCAGGCGCAGCACGATGTTACGGATGAAGGGGATCAGCTCGCCCCCTTCGGTGAGCAGACCAGTCGCCAGCGCTGCTTCCACCGTGTCGGTCAGGGCGGCCGGGTCGGTGTCGAGCAGCAGAGCCAACACCTCGGCGTCCAACGCGGCACCAACGGCCATCGCCTGCAGCAGACCGTAGATGTCGGGATCGAGCGCCTCCAGCTGGTAGCGCAGCCGTTCGGCCAGCCCGGCGGAGACATTGACCCGCTCAGGGCGCCGGAACTGCTCAGGGTGCCGTGGATCGAACCTGCCGGTGTCCAGTAATGCCTGGGTGACGACGTCGACGAGGGACGCGAGCCCGCCGGTCTGCTCGTGCACGAGATCAACCAGTGCGTCCGGGCCCGCGCACCCGACCCGCGCCGCGATCCGGGCCTGCACGGCACTGCGCGCCAGGTGTCCCACGACCACCGGTGATCGACGGCGAGCCAGGCTCGCACCGAGCGCCGAGAGCGCTCGCGACCGAGGCCACGGCCGATAGGCGACGACGAGCCGGACGCCGTCCCCCTCGGCGAACGTACGCAATCCCTCGAGCAGTGCCTGGTCGAGCTGGTGCGCATCGTCCACCAGAACGGGCTCGCTCGGATCGATCAGGTCGAGCCGCAGACCGGTAGGGGGGTTGCCGCGCACCACCGCGGCGCCCGCCTTCTCGTACTCCCGCGCCATCGCATCGAGCAGCGCCGATTTCCCGGTGCCTCCCGGGCCGACTACCGCTGCGGTGAGGGGAGCCTGCGGACTGGCGGCGATCTGACGGAAGATCCAGGCTGCCGTTGGTGTGCTGCGGATCGCGAGCTCGGGTGACGCAGAGTGCGAACGAACCATACGGGCCTCCCGGCGAGACTGTCTTTCGTAGTACCTACGCTCGATCGGTACCGGGCCGCACCACGTTACGTCGCAAAATGATCGTTAAGCGCCTGTTCGACAGCTGAGCAATGTGACGCCGGTCACGTCTTCGTCCGGTCGGGGGAAGGGGCGTCCCTATCATCGGCACCGGGCTAACGTCCGGGTGCGCCGCAGCGATGACCCCTACGGCACCGCAGCTGCGGTGGGACCTCAACCATGGTCGGAGGCATCGGTTGTGGCGTACGTACCTGGTATCGATGTCGGGACGAGCTGCCCGGCGACGCGCAGGGGGATCGTGTCGGGGCGCACGCTCAAGCTGCTCATGGTGGGACTGCTCGTCGGTGCGCTGATCCCTCTCGCCGTCACGATGCAAGGGGAGGCCAGCCGCGCCTACGGCGATCGGGCTGGCGATACCGCCCCGGACAGTGTCGGCCCACCACCTGACGCGGTTGTGCTCCCCGGCTCCGGGATATCCGCTGATCCGACCGACACCGGATCCGGCGCTGCCCCCCACGCTGGGCAGGATCCCGCCAAGGTTGCCCAGAGCACTGCGGCGCCAGAAGCTACGGCCACCGCTGATCCACCCACGCTGGGCGGCTCAGGTGTCCAGCGCGACGGAGTTCCTACTCCGCCTTCATCTGCCGATTCGTCCCCCGCGGAGGGTCAGCTGTCCGTGGGTTCACCGCCCGTGGATCCACTGTCGGTGAATCCACGGGCGGTGAATCCACCACTTGCACGGCCACCGCTGGTGAATCCACCGGCTGTGGGTTCACCGCCAGTCGGGCAACTTCTCGAGGATCCGCCGTTGGGGGGTCAATCGCTCCTGGGTTCGCCGTCTATCCGTGAAGTTCCCAACCCAGGATTGGCAATCAGACCGGGCATCCGCCCGCTGCACTCAGCCAGCCCACCCGTCGACTCGTGAGTGGCATGAGGTGCCAGAGCACTCAACGCTGGTGCCTTGTGGTGCCGTGTTGGTGGCACACTCGCCCTCTGGGGGATTCGGCGTGCCGGTTCGGGGACGGCTTTGTGCCTTGCTTCCGTTGTCTCTTCATGTAATTCCATCCCCCATGCCTCATGTCTCGTCATATCGTTGTGTGGTCCTTGTTGGGACCGGCCGACCGTCGGGAGCCGGGGGGCGTTCACTGACGAACGGCCGGAGCCCCCGGCCGGCCGCAATCGAGGATGACGGGCGGTCAGGGGCGACCGAGCAGCTTCCGGATGGCTGCTCGGGATCTCGGGAGAGACCACGTTTCGCGGTCAGCTCCTGGTAGCGGTCTTGCCCGCGGGATGTGGGCGCTACGCAGCGTAGCCCGCTGGAGCAGCCCGGGTCGAGCAGCTCGGTCAGTCCCATCTCGACCAGTCGGTCGAAGACCTCGGGCAGGTAGCACGGCACTTTCTGGCCCCAGTGGAGATACTGCGAACCATGCAGCGCCACGCCGCCCTCGTGCACGCGCCGAAGGGCGATCCATTCCAGCAGGTCGAGTCCGGTCAGCAGCATCGTTCGACCTGTCGACGGATACACGCCTGGCAGAAGCGTTGTTCTTCGGTGGTCATGCTCGCGGCCAGCCCTCCCCCGCAGCCACACACACCTCCCACCCCCCAATCCGCTACCCATTCCGGAGGTGACGATCACCAGCTGGCCCATTCAGCGGGCTCAGCGGGGTTATCGTCTGCTCGATAACCCCGCTGAGCCCGCTGAATGCGGCGACGCGGGGAGGTTGGGGCGGTGGGTGGCTGCGATGTAGGACTGGGCGGGGGGTTGGCTATATCTGTCAAGCGGCTATGGTCACAGACGGCAACAGGCTTGAGGTCACGAAAGGTGACTAGTTGACTACAGATCCCGGTTAACTTCGAAGAACCGTTATAGCCGCCCGTATTTCGAAACAAGCAAATCGCAGTCTGAGACACCCCGTGAAGTGCTATGTGGATCCGAATCGCGGTCCGCGCGTGCCGACGCGGCGGGGCGGGCGGCGATCATCTGTTGGGACGGGCTAGGGGATCGGGATGGGGGGTTGTGGGAGTGCGGATGACCACTCGATGTCGCTACAGGTAAACGTTAAGCGAACATGACGTTGCCCTGGGCATCGACCCGGAACAATCCACGCTGTTCATCCAGTCGGAGGTGCACGAGCAAGCCGAACTGGGCTGGTTGATGACCTGCGCGACTCCGGTCTCGTGGCTAGAACGCTCGACACAGTTCAAAACCAAGGGCAAGATCGCCGACGTGGACGCCGGTGTCGGGGCTGGCCTGTTGGGCTACCCGTCCTTGCATGCCGCTGACATTCTCCTCTACGACGCCGACTATGTTCCTGTCGGCGCGGACCAGCAGCAGCACGTCGAGATCAGCCGTGACATCGCCAAGCGGTTCAACGCGCTGTTTGGCAACACGTTCAAGGTTCCCGATGTGCTCATCCGCAAGTCGGGGGGTGGATCATGTCCCCGGACGACCCGAAGGCGAAGATGAGCAAGAGCCTCGCCGAGCGCCAACCCGGGCACGCCATCGCGCTGCTCGATCCACCGAAGCAGGTTCGCAAGGCCGTCATGCGCGCCGTCACCGACTCCCGGCCGACCATCGACTTCGGCGACGGAGTGACACCCGGCGTGGAGAATCTCCTGACCATCCTGGAGTGCCTGACTGAAGAAACCAGTTCTGTCAGGCTGGGCCTTCGGCCCCCGTGAGTGGCAATCGTCGCTATAGCCACCATCGCCACTCACGGGCGGCGTAGCCGCTATACGTCGTAGTAAAGGGCGAACTCGAAGGGGTGCGGGCGCAGGCGCAGTGGGTCGATCTCGTTCTCCCGCTTGAGCGCGATCCAGGTCTCGATCAGGTCCGGGGTGAACACGCCGCCTTCGAGCAGGTAGTCGTGGTCGGACTCAAGGCGGTCGATCACCGCATCCAGGCTTGACGGTACCTGCGCGACATCCCTGGCCTCCTCGGGTGGCAGCTCGTAGAGGTCCTTGTCGATCGGCGCGGCCGGCTCGTAGGCGTTCTTGATCCCGTCCAGCCCGGCCATCATCATCGCGGAGAAGGCCAGATAGGGGTTGCTCGAGGCATCCGGGCAACGGAACTCCAGGCGCTTGGCCTTGGGGTTGTTCCCGGTGATCGGGATCCGAATACAGGCCGACCGGTTGCGCTGCGAGTACACCAGGTTCACCGGCGCCTCGAATCCGGGCACCAAGCGGTGGTAGGAGTTGACCGTCGGATTGGTGAAGGCCAGCAACGAGGGTGCGTGGTGCAGTAGGCCGCCGATATAGTGCCGGGCGATGTCGGACAGACCCGCATAGCCGGACTCGTCGTGGAACAGCGGCACTCCGTCCGTCCACAGCGACTGGTGGGTGTGCATGCCGGAGCCGTTGTCCCCGAACAGTGGCTTGGGCATGAATGTCACGGTGTGCCCGGCCGCCCACGCGGTGTTCTTGAGGATGTACTTGTAGAGCTGTAGGTCGTCGGCCGCGTGCAGCAGGGTGTTGTACCTGTAGTTGATCTCCGCCTGGCCCGCGGTGCCCACCTCGTGGTGTGCCTTCTCGACGGTGAAGCCGCATCCGATCAGGTTCGTGACCATCTTGTTGCGCAGATCGGCGAAGTGGTCGGTCGGCGGCACCGGGAAGTAGCCACTCTTGTAGTTGACCTTGTAGCCCTTGTTTCCACCGTGCTCTTCGGCGCCGGTGTTCCACCAGCCCGCAACCGAGTCGATCTCGTGGAACGCGGCGTTCGGCGTGGTGTCGAAGCGCACCGAGTCGAAAATGTAGAACTCGGCCTCAGGGCCGAAGTAGGCGGTGTCGGCGATACCGGTGGAGGCCAGGAACTCCTCGGCCTTGCGGGCCACATGGCGTGGGTCGCGGCTGTAGGGTTCCCGGGTGAACGGGTCGTGTACGAAGAAGTTGAGATTCAACGTCTTCTGGACCCGGAACGGGTCGATACGAGCCGTCGCGGGGTCGGGCATAAGGATCATGTCCGACTCGTGGATCGACTGGAACCCGCGCACTGACGAGCCGTCGAAGGCCAGGCCCTCCTCGATGACGTCCGCGTCGAAGTACGCGGCCGGAACCGTGAAGTGCTGCATGACGCCCGGCAGGTCGCAGAAGCGAACGTCGATGAATTCGACGCCCTCTTCGGCGATGTAGCGCAGGACCTCATCGGAGTTCGTGAACACCCTCGTTCGCTCCTTCACGCTGTGTTGGTGGACCGGATGATTGGTCGCTCAATTAGGTGAACCTAGGAGGGTGGTGTTGCCGGAGCGTCACCCTCATGTTTCACCAAGGTTACGGGCGGGGTGATCGGGCAGATCACGGTTGGCCGCATACCCTGGCCGGGTGACCAGGTGGACACAGAGCTGGTTGTCTGGCCCTCCCAGGCTCCCAGAGAACAATAGCGTGCCACCTTACCGCGGTCAGCGGCTCGGGTTGCCTGAGACCGGACCGGGTTCGGTGGTCGGCTTCGGCCCGCGCGTTTAGCGGCTGGAACCCCTGGAACCTCGTGAACCGTTGGAACCTCTTCGGACGGCGCGCTGTACGTTGCGCATCTTGGCACCCTGCGGCATCGGACCCTTGGGCATCGCGGGGCCGGCACTCCGGGCACTCAGGATGGCTAACTTGCCCTCCAGCCCGTCGATCTGTGCGGCGTTGATATTGCGCGGCAGTTTGGACAGGTGCCGCGCCAGCTTGGCCAGTGGGACCTGATCCTTGTCGTTGCCCACCGTGATGTCGTAGATCGGGGTCTGCCCGATCAGCCGGGCCACCCGCTTCTTCTCCTGCGCCAGCAGCGGCTTGACTCGGTGTGCGGCGCCCTCCGCAACCAGCACCACGCCGGGTCGGCCGATGACCCGGTGCACGGCATCAAGTTGGGTGGTGCCCGCGACCGCAGGCGTCACCTTCCACCGCCCACGCAGGTTCTCCAGCGCCCACGCCGCGGCCCCCGGTTGCCCCTCGGCTTTGGCGAAGACATTGCGCTGAACCCGCCGCCCGAAGATCATTATCGCGACGAGGGCGCCGAAGGTGATTCCCAACGGCAGGAATACCCACTCCTGGTCGAACAGCAAGCCCACCCCGAACGCCACCGCGGTGACGGCCAGCACGGCACCGATCATCAACGGCAGCAGCGCTTTGTCTTCGCGGCGCTGGACCTTGAATGCCTCGAAGATCTGTTTCCGGCGCTGCTTCGACGCGGCCCGGCGCACCTTCTTGGCTGCTTTCGCCGCTTCCTTGTCCTTGGGCTTCTTCGCCGACGTGGGGGGCATGCTGCCAGGATACGGCCGCACGGGTGCACCGGATAACGCCCACCGCCGGATAACGTCCACCACAGTGGCAGGCGAGCCCAGCGTCAGCGGGCCAGCAAGCCAGCGTCAGCGGGCCAGCAAGCTGGACGCCTCCTGCGCGGCTGGACCGGCCCCAGCGAGGTGCGCGAGGTGCTCGGGCACTTGGGTGCCGCGGTGCATCATGGCTTGCGCGTACAACCGCCCGGCCCGATACGACGAACGCACCAGAGGCCCGGCCATCACTGCGGCGAAACCCATCTGCTCACCGGCTCGGGCATGCTCGACGAACTCCTCGGGCCGGACCCAGCGCGCCACCGGATGATGGCGCGGCGAGGGGCGTAGATATTGGGTGATCGTGAGGATGTCGCAGCCTACGGCGTGCAGGTCGGCCATCGCGGTGGTCACCTCTTCTTCCTGCTCACCCATGCCGAGGATGAGATTGGACTTGGTGACCAGTCCGCTGCGGCGAGCCTGGCGCAGCACGTCCAGCGAGCGTTCGTAGCCGAATGCGGGCCGGATCCGCTTGAAGATCCGCGGCACCGTCTCCAGGTTGTGTGCGAGCACTTCAGGCGCGGCGTCGAATACCTCGGTGAGCTGCTCAGGCCGGGCGTTGAAGTCCGGGATGAGCAGCTCCACCCCCGTGCCGGGATTGAGCGTGTGGATCTGCCGGACGGTCTCGGCGTAGAGCCAGGAACCGCCGTCGGGCAGGTCGTCGCGAGCCACGCCGGTCACTGTCGAGTAGCGCAGCCCCATGGCTTGCACCGATTCGGCGACCCGCCGGGGCTCGTCGCGGTCCAGCTCTGCGGGCCTGCCGGTGTCGATCTGGCAGAAGTCGCAGCGCCGCGTGCACGTCTCGCCCCCGATGAGGAAGGTGGCTTCGCGGTCTTCCCAGCACTCGTAGATGTTGGGACAGCCGGCCTCTTCGCAGACCGTGTGCAGACCCTCGCGCTGCACCAGGCCCTTGAGCTCGCGATAGGCCGGGCCCATCCGCGCTCGGGTGCGAATCCAGGGTGGCTTGCGCTCGATGGGGGTCTGGCTGTTGCGGACCTCCAGACGCAACAACTTGCGGCCACTGGCTGGAGTTTCAGGAGCCAGGGGTGGCTGGGGTGCGACGCTCACCGGCCCGAGCCTACGCGGGATCCGGCGGCACGCCGGTCAGCTCGGCGGTGCGCTCCCACAACAGGGCGGCCATGTCCTCGTCCCGCGCGGCGGGGCTGACGACGGCTAATCCGGGAGCGCCGCGGGTTTCCCTGATGCTGGTGGGGCCGTAGTACTGCCCGCTTCGCACATCGGCCGCCGTGGCAGCGTAGAGCTGCGGCAACGTACCCCCGGCAACGCCCTGGGTGACCAGCTTGTTGCCCCACTTCAGCACCGGCGCGAGCAGCCGGGAGCGCATCGCGACGGTGTTGGCCACGAGCTCGGTGTCGGTGAGACCGGGGTGGGCAGCGACCGCAAGCAGATCCCGGCCAGCGGCCAGGGCCCGGCGGTCCAGCTCGAAGGTGAACAGCAGGTTCGCCAGTTTCGAGGCGCAGTAGGCCGTGGTCGGGCTGTACCGACGCCGCTCGAAGTTCAGGTCATCGATGTCCAGTCCCCCGCCGCGGTGCGCGAGGCTGGATACCGTGATCACCCGGGCAGCCGGGGTCAGAGCGGGGGCCAGCAGCCACGTCAAGGCTGCATGTCCCAGGTGGTTGGTGCCGATCTGCAGCTCGAAGCCGTCGACGGTGCGCCGTGGTGGGGTGGCCATCACACCCGCGTTGTTGACCAGCACGTCCAGCCGGTCCTCGGTGCGGGCGCGAACCTCCTCGGCGGCCTTACGGACCGAGCTGAGGTCGGCCAGGTCCAGGTGGACCAGCGTGGCGTCGGCCCCGCTGGCCAGCGACCGCAACCGGGCCAGCGCCGCTTGGCCGCGTTCCCGGTCACGGCAGGCCACCAGCACGGTGGCCCCTCGGCTGGCCAGCACGGTGGCGGTCTGCAGGCCCAGACCCGAGTTGGCTCCGGTGACCAGCACCGTGCGGCCGGTCTGATCGGGAATGTCGGCAACGCTCCACCGGCTCATCGTGAGATTCCTGCGATTGTCGGGTCCAGGTGCAGTGCCAGCCCTGGGGACGCCAACCCTGGGGGAGCGGCCGTCGCGGGGCGAGTGAGTTCGTCCGCCCGCACCGCCACGATGCCGTCCAGAGCGTCGAGCACTGCCTGGCGCACCGCGGGGCTCACCTGCGTCACCGAGCACGACCTGCCCAGCTCCACGCTCAGCGAGGTCACCCCGGCATCGGCGATACCGCATGGCACGATCCGGTCGAAGGCGGCGAGATCGGGGCTGCAGTTCAGCGCGAACCCGTGCATGGTCACGCCACGGCTGACCCGGACCCCGATCGCCGCGATCTTGCGTTCCGGTTGACCTGCGCCGGGGTTGGCGGGCAGCCATACCCCGGAGCGTCCGGGGATCCGCCCGGTGCGTAGGCCAAGGTCGTCGCATACGGTGATGAGGGCCTGCTCCAGGCGCCGCACGTAGTCGACGACGTCAATCGGCGTGGCAAGCGCGATCAGTGGATAGCCGACGAGCTGGCCCGGTCCGTGCCAGGTGATCTTCCCACCCCGGTCGACGTCGATCACCTGGGTGCCGTCGGTGGGCCGCTCGCCCGGTGTAGTCCGTCTGCCCGCGGTGTACACCGAGTGGTGCTCCAGTAGCAGCAGCACATCGCAGCCGGTGCCCTCGGCGCGAGCCGTTGCCAGCTTGCGCTGGAGTTCCCAGGCTTGGCTGTAGTCGACAGTCCCCAGGCGGCGGACCCGGACGGGAGCGGTGCTGGCGCGGCAGGAGCCGGTCATGACGGTCACACCGGTGCACGCTACCCCGCTGTGCGGAGCGGCGGGCTATGCCGCCGCGGCGGGCAGGCCGAGCTCGATGAGTACTGCTTGGGCCGCTCGTCGGCCGCTGACCAGCGCACCCTGGATCGACGGGGTGGCCCGGTGGTCGCCTGCGACGAAAAGGCCGTCCCCGAGTGTTGCGTCACGGCGGAGCCGGTCGGGGGTCGGTGGAGTGAACGAGCACAGCGCTTGGGGCACTATCGCGGTGCCCAGATGGTCCCAGTGCGCCGAGTCGGCGCCGTAGACCGTGCCTGCCAACCGCCGTACGTCGGGCTCCCCGGGGGCGCCGGTCCCGGGAGTGCCCAGCACGGTCGACGAGATCAGGTGCCGGTGGTCTGGGGAGTAGGACGGTGCGACGCAGGTGAGCACGCTGGTGTTCACCAGCGCACTGCCAGTTCCATGCATCCGGGCGGTTCCGGATGGGCTGGCGGTCCCATCCAGGTGGATCAGCGGCAGTCGGCTGGGCGGCTGCTCGGCAACGTGGTAGTAGGTCGTCAGCCCCCGCATCAGCGGCACGTCCAGTCCGGGCAGCAGCGCCGTGGCTGCGGGGGGATCGGTGGCCACCACCACTGCCCGCGCCGTGATCTCACCGTCGGTCGTGCGCACTCGACCGGGCGCCACGCCGAGTACTGTCTGCCCGCAGCACACCGTCCCCGCGGTCAGCCGTGCCGCGAGTTGGTTCGCCACCGCCGCCATGCCCCGCGAGGGCAGCGTCGAGGAGCCCCGAGCCAGGCTGCGCCACACCAGCGTGAAGTACCGGGCTGAGGTCGCCAGGTCCCGCTCGCCGAAGATCCCGGCCAGCAGCGGCCGCAGGAACTGCTCGGTGGCCGGGCCATCCAGCCCCGCGGCGCAGAGGTAGTCGGCGGTGCTGCGGTCCGCGTCGGCGAGCAGCGGACGCACATCGCCCGTTGCCGCCCGGATGGTCATCCGTAGCACCGCGAGCTTGGCTGCTGGGGACATCAACGTGTCCATGGCGGTGCGCCACGCCTGGGCGCGGGCTCGCCGTGGGTCGAGCAAGCGGTGCAGCGCCGCGTCGGCGCCGCGTATCGCTACGCCGGGGATGAATTCCCGCAGGTCCAGCGCCCGCAGGTCCAGCTCGTCGCGCAGCGCGGGGTAGCTGGTGTTGAGTACCTGGAAACCGCGGTCGAGTAGGAAACCGTCGACGACGTCGGTGGCCACCCGGCCGCCGACGACCGGCGCGGCCTCCAGCACGGTGACCTCCAGTCCAGCGCGTTGCAGGTGGCGGCCTGCGGTCAGCCCGGCCAATCCGGCTCCCACGACGACAGCGTCGATTGCCATGCCTACTCCTACGCACTTATTCCAATGCCGCGGCCAGGGCTGCTGTCACGGTGCTGTGCTGGAATCGGTAGTCCTCCCGGTGCAGCACTCCGGGGACTGCGCGCTGCCCGGTCAGCACCATCTCGTCGACGAGTTCGGCGCCGCGGAGCAAGCGCAGCGCGAAGCCGGGCACCACCAGCAGGGTAGGCCGGTGCATCACCTCACCCATCGCCTGGGTGAACTCGGTGTTGGTCACGGGCCGCGGGCCGGTGAGGTTGACCGGACCGGACACCTTGTCGTTCTCCAGAGCGAACCGGATCGCGCCCACCTCGTCGTCCAGTGAGATCCATGGCATGTACTGCCGCCCGCTGCCGAGCCGGCCGCCCAGCCCGAGCCCGAACAACGGCGCGAGCTGGCCCATCAACCCGCCGGATGAAGAGACCACCAAGCCGGTGCGAATCCACACGACTCGGGCTCCCGCCTGCTCCGCGGCGGCGGTCGCCGCCTCCCACTCTTGACAGACCCCGGCGAGGAACCCTTCCCCTGGCCCTGCGGTCTCGTCGACCTCGCGGTCACCGGTGTCGCCGTAGTACCCCACCCCTGAGGCGTTGACCAGCACCGGCACCCGGTGCTCGGCAACGGCGGCGGCAAGCACCTCGGTGGGGCCGATGCGGCTGTCCCTGATGGCCTGCTTGCGTTCCCCGGACCAATGCCCGCTGGCTATCGGCGCGCCACACAGGTTCACCACGGCATCCGCGCCGTCCAGCGCGCCGGGGTCGATGGTCGCTGCGGACGGATCCCAGCTGCGTTCGTCGGGTGCCGAAGGGCGCCTGCGCACTAGTCGGAACACCTCGTGGTCAGCCTGGCGCAGCAGCGAAACCAGTGCCGTACCGATGAGACCCGTCGACCCCGCGATTACTACCCGCATGCGGGAATCCTCTCGGTTTATCGCCGATCGCGCGACCCGGAGTTCTGCTGATCACCCCCACAAGTACTGGTGATCACCCTCATCGTCGCGGCATTCGAACAGTTCATCGATTCCGGTTGCGGGCTCATACCATGTTACGCTTTTCGGTATGACAACCCAGCGGGTGACGGTGTCGCTGCCCGAGGACGTGCGGCGTACCAGCCAACGCATCGCCGATGAGCTCGGTCTGTCGTTCTCTGCGGTCGTCGCCGAGGCGCTCACCGGGTGGCTGCGGACCCGGCTGGTCGATGCCTGGCTCGCCGAGCACCAAGCCGAGCACGGCGCCTTCGACGAGGATGAACTGCGGGCGCTCGCCGTCGAGGCCGGTGTGCCGTATCTGCCCCCTGGGCGCAGCGAGGAGTCAGCGGCCTGAACCTCGTCCTCGACGCAGGAGCGCTCATCGCCATCGACCGGGACGACCGGCGGGTGGCAGGGCTGATCGAACTCGGCCGCCGAGCGGGCGCCTCGCTCGTCACCGCGGCCCCCGTGGTGGCCCAAGCCTGGCGGGGAGGTGCGCGACAAGCCCGCCTCGCCCGGTTGCTGAACATGGTCGATGTGCGCAATACCGGGCTGCGCGAGGCACGGGCGGCTGGCGAGCTGCTCGCGGCCAGTGGGATGACCGATGCGGTCGATGCGCTGGTCGCCCTGGTGGCGGTACCGGGTGACCAGCTGCTCACCAGCGACGTTGTCGATCTCCACGCGCTCGTCCGGAATCGCGCCATTTCGGTGACCGTGGTGGCGGTCTGACGCAGTCTTGTCGTGGCCGTGCCGCGGTGCGGCGTCCGGTCAGGCGGCCTCGTCGCTGGGGGTGGCGGCGTCCGGGTTGTACCAGACCAGACGGATCTTGCCGAGGCGGGAGAGTGCCTGGTGGGCGAGCTCTACCGAGGCGAAACGGTACAGCTTGCGCTGGTCGACCATGGTCACATCGACGTAGTCCTCGAATGCCATCCCCCAGGCGATGAGGTGCCCGTCCGCCCGCTCGCCTACCTCGGCGATCAGCCCGAACAGGCGTGGCGCGTAGTCCGCCACTATCTCTTCTGCTATCTCGGCGAACTCCGCTTCGTCACACGCCGGCCCCCACCCGTCGGGGCTGGTGTCCGGAGTGTCCTCGGGTGTCCTCATGGCTCGTTCCTCCCAGTCTCGGCGGCAACGCCGCAGCGCGGTGTCACTACGATCTTCGATCGTTGAGGACGAATGATAGAACTTCACATCAAAGATCGTAATAGTCCGATCGGGTGATTAGCTTTGATGTGAAGTTCATACATGTAAGATCGCTGCACTGGCGGTCACCCGGGAGGTGTTCGGCATGGCTGGCTCGTCGGCGCCGCTGCGGCGGCTGGGTTCGGAGTTGCGGCGGCTGCGTGCGGCGGCGGGCCGCACCCAGACCGATGTCGCCGAAGCGATCGGTCGCACGCACGCCAGCCTGGTGAACTGGGAACGCGGCAAGACCAAGCTCAGCAAATCCGACCTGGTCTGCCTGCTGGCCGAGCTCCGCGCCCCACTCGACCTCCGCAAG
>JBQTGW010000279.1:0-10511 GCA_052390495.1 Pseudonocardiales bacterium | reverse complement strand
CGCCTCGGCCTCACGATCATCAATACGGGTGTCCTGACTCACGGATAATTCCTTTCCCAGCCGAGTGGAGATCACGTCAGCTGATCTTGGCATATCCGTGGCTTACACAGTTGGCATGACACGCCCGACCGGGTGTTGCGGTTCCCCGCCCCACCACGGCCCCCCGGCACCACCGGGCGCCCACCCCGGCACGGACCAGAGTTCGCCCTGTCCGACCCCACGACCCACCCCACCCCCGAGGCCACCACCAGCACCGAGACCACCCGCTACGGCACCGCCCAAGCCAGAGCCTGGACCCGGCTGCATCCCCTGCTGACCCGACGCGGTGCCTGGACCGGCCACGAAGGCCCACTGCCGATCATCACCGGCAGCATCATTGAGCTCACGGTGGACCGGCTGCCCGGTGATCGGCACCCGAAACCAGTCTGGCTGTGGTGCTCGGCACCCGAGCTCACTCCTGGCGAGGCCGACCGGCTCTGGCAGGCGTTTTTGCGTCGCTTCGACATCGAACACACCTTCCGGCTGTTCAAGCAGACCCTGGGCTGGACCCGACCCCGCCTGCGTACTCCCGAGGCCGCCGACCGCTGGACCTGGCTTATCCTGGCCGCGCACACCCAGCTGCGACTAGCCCGCCCGCTCGCCGAGGACCTACGCCGCCCCTGGGAGAAACCGATCCCCAGGCCCGGCCGGCTGACCCCCGCCCGAGTCCGCCGGGGATTTCGTCACCTCCGGGCGAAGACCACCCTGCCCGCCAGCGCACCGAAACCCTCCCGACCCGGCCCCGGACGGCCCCCAGGATCACCCAACAGCCAGCGCGCACCCCACCACCACGTCGGCAAAACCACAAAAACAGACACCACGAAGCGGAACCACAGCGAACAGACAGGTTAAAAGACAAGCTTAGGACCGGCAGGCAAACCCTACTACCCGAGCAGCAGGCAGCTCACCCACCGCACACAATCGTGTCCAGAAATGATGGCTCCGAATGGCTGTCCCGCAGTGAGCGATGGCAGCAGCCGAAGGGATTAAGCGGCGGAGCTGCGCTGGATAGCGTCGATACCCGCGATTGACGTCTCGAGTGGTGTGGTGTCCATCCGGACCGCGGGTGCGGTGGCGAGCTGGGTCAGCCGGTCGACCACGCAGGGATGCACACCCAAGGGCGCCGCCACGACGTCGGCCCCGGCGTCGGCCAGCCTGCGGTGGAACAGCCCGGGGGCGAGCAACCATGACGCGACCGCGATCCGGCGCTCACCGGCCGCTCGTAGGCCCGCCACCAGCGGCGCCACCCGAGGCGCTCCGGTGGCGACGAACCCGACTCGGACCCGTCGCCCGACCGCGCCGGACAGTGCTGCCGCGGCGGCGCGCACGTCGGCCACCGCCCGGGGGTCCGACGAACCCGCTGCGGCCAGTACCACCGCATCGCCACGGCGCCAGCCCGCCACCCGCAATCGGTCGGCCAGCGCGGCCACCAGCAGTGGGTCGGGCCCCAGCGCAGCGGTGACGGTGACGTCCCGGCGCCGGGTCGCGGCCACCTCCCGAGGAACGTCGGTCCGCACGTGGTAACCGGAGGTCAGGAACGCAGGCACGACGGTGACCGGGCCGGGTGCGTCGGCGAGCACCTCACACACCCCCGGACCGAGCACGTCGACGAAGGCGAGCAGCACCGGCCTACCGGGCAGCCGATCCCGCAGTGCAGCGACGAGCTCCCGGGCAACCGCGACACCTGCGGGATCGCGGGTGCCGTGCGCAGCCACCACCACAGACCCGTGAGTGGCAATCGTTGCTATAGCACGCATTGCCACTCACGGGGCGCAGCCCTCACTGGCAGTCCCCCGGTTCCAAAGCCAGCCGATAACCCCGCTTGACCACGGTCTGCACCAGCCGGGGAACGCCAAGCGCGGCTCGCAGCCGGGCCACCGCGGTCTCCACGGCATGCTCGTCCCCACCTGCGGCGGGCATCACGGAGAGCAGCTCAGCCCTGGGCACCACCCGGCCGGGCCGAGCGGCCAGCAGGCGCAGCAGGGCCATCGGGGTCGGCGGCACGGCGCACACCCTGCCGTCTACCACTGCGGCATGCCCGCGCAGCTCCAGCACATGGCCGGCCACCGGCCAGCGCGGCGCCCTGGCGGGCAGCGTCTCGGCCAAGGTGCGCACCAACGCACCGATCCGGGAGCGCTCCGGGGCCACCACGGGAACATCGCGCGCTACCAGCGGCCCGGCGGTGACCGGACCGACGCACGCGGCTAGGACGTCGCGGCGCAGGCGGTCCAGCAACGGCTCCAGTATGCCGAGCTGGTCTGCCCGGTGCAGCATGCTGGCCGCCGCGGGTGCGCTGGTGAAGCTGACCGCGTCGACGCCGCCATCCAGCACGGTGGCGAGCAGCCGATCCAGCGGAGCGAGGTCTTCTGGTGGCACCCACCGGTAGACCGGCACCTGCACCACCTGCGCACCTGCGCAGCCCAGCGCGTCGACGAAGTCCGGCAGCGGCTCGCCGTGCAACTGAACCGCCACCCGCAGTCCCTCCACCTCGCCGGCCAGCAGGTGCTCCAACACCTCTGCGGTGGATTCCGAGGGGGGTGACCAGGCATCGGTCAGGCCGGCCGCGCGGATCGCACCGCGCGCCTTGGGGCCTCGGGCCAGCAGCGTGGCCTGGCGCAGCGCCGCGACCAGGGCCTCGCCCAGCCCCCACCCGTCGGCGGCCTCGACCCAGCCGCGGAACCCGATACCGGTGGTGACCACGACGACGTCGGGTGGCTGGCTGATCAGCTGCTCGGTGGCGGCGTGCAGTTCGGCGTCGTCGGCCAGCGGCACGATCCGGATCGCCGGGGCGTGCAGCACCTCGGCGCCGCGGCGCTCCAACAGGTTGCCCAGCTCCGCGGCGCGCCGCGCGGCGGTGACGCCGACGGTGAAGCCGGCCAGCGGCAGCGGCTCGGATCCGAGCACGAATGACGGTGCAGGCATATTCAAGGCGATCCGATCTGTACGACGCCGTCGACCATTCGCACGGCATAGGTCGGCACCGAAACGGCCGGGTCGTCCAGGCATACGCCGGTGGCCAGCTCGAACGCCTGCTTGTAGATCGGTGAGGCTACTGTCGCCCGCCCGCCTCGGTCCCCGACGATGCCGCGGGAGAGCACCGAAGCGCCGCTGAACGGGTCGATGTTGGACAGCGCATGCAGCGCGCCGTCATGAGTGCGGAACACCGCTACCGGGCGGCCGTCGACCAGCGCCGCCACCCCTCGTTCGGGGATGAGGTCGTCATAGCTGCACACCGTCGTCCACTGCACCTGCACCTGAGCGATCATCTCACCACCTCCAGCTTCGGTCCGGAGATCAGCACTGGTTGGCCGGGTTTACGCCCGGCTGGCGTGGGCTGGCCCCGCTCCTGGACGAACTCGATGGTCGGGTCGGGCGCGCCGGGTGCGTTGACGAACGAGGTGAACCGGGCCAGCTTGGCCGGGTCCTCCAGCACACCACGCCACTCGTCGGAATAGCCCGCCACATGCGCCGCCATCGCGGCGTCGAGCTCCGCGCAGATCCCGAGCGAGTCGTGCACGATCACGTCCCGCAGGTGGTCCAGGCCACCTTCCATCTCCTCCAGCCACGGCGCGGTGCGCTGCAACCGGTCGGCGGTGCGCACGTAGAACATCAGGAACCGGTCGATCGTGCGGACCAGCGTCTCGGTGTCCACATCGGACACCAGCAGATCGGCGTGTCTCGGCCGGAAACCACCGTTGCCACACACGTAGAGGTTCCAGCCCGTCTCGGTGGCGATCACCCCGAAGTCCTTGCTACGGGCCTCCGCGCACTCCCGGGCGCAGCCGGAGACCGCGGACTTGAGCTTATGCGGGGCCCGCAGTCCCCGGTACCGCAGTTCCAGTGAGATGGCCATACCCACCGAGTCCTGCACCCCGTAGCGGCACCAGTCGGTGCCCACGCAGGACTTCACCGTGCGCAGCGCCTTGCCGTAGGCGTGCCCGGACTCGAAACCGGCGTCCACCAGCCGCCGCCAGATCGCGGGTAGCTGTTCCACCCGGGCGCCGAACATGTCGATCCGCTGGCCACCGGTGATCTTGGTGTAGAGCCCGAAGTCGCGGGCCACCTCGCCGATGACGATCAGCTTCTCCGGAGTGATCTCCCCACCGGGGATCCTCGGGATCACCGAGTAGGTGCCGTTGCGCTGCAGATTGGCCAGGAAGTGGTCGTTGGTGTCCTGCAGGGTGGCCTGCTCGCCGTCCAGGATGTGGCTGCCTGGCGAGTGCACGCCGCTCAGTGAGGCGAGGATCGAGGCCACCGCGGGTTTGCACAGGTCACAGCCACGGCCTCGGCCGTGCTTGGTGACCAGCTCGGAGAAGGTCCGAATCCGAGTCGCGGCCACGATCTCGAAGAGCTCGGCTCGGCTGTGCGCGAAGTGTTCGCACAGTGCCTTGGACTGCTCGACGCCGTAGGAGGCGAGCAGCTTCTTCAACGTCGGCACGCAGGACCCGCAGCCGGTGCCCGCCTTCGTGCACGCCTTGAGATCAGGCACGGTCGCGCAGCCCTGGGTGGTCACCGCCTCACCGATAGCCGCGACCGTGACGGCGTGGCAGGAGCACACCTGTGCCCCGGCAGGCAGGGCGCCTGCATCGAGTTCCGCGCCGGACGGGGAGATCAGCGCTCCTGGGTCGGCCGGCAACTCGGCGCCGACCAGCGCCCGCAGCGTGCCGTACGCTGCCGCGTCGCCCACCAGCACCCCGCCGAGCAGAATGCGGGCGTCGTCGGACACGACCAGCTTGGCGTAGCGGCCCGCGACGGGATCGTTGTGCACGACTTCCAGCGCGCCCTCGGTCTTGCCGTGGGCGTCACCGAAGCTGGCTACGTCCACCCCGAGCAGCTTGAGCTTGGTGGACATGTCGGCGCCGGGGAAGGTGGCATTGCCACCGAGCAGCCGATCGGCCACCACCTCGGCCATCGCGTAGCCGGGCGCGACCAGCCCGTAGCAGCGGCCCTCGACCGCCGCGCACTCCCCGATCGCCCAGATGTGCTCATCGGCGGTGCGGCAGCGGATGTCGACCAGCACACCACCCCGGTCCCCGACCCGCAGCCCGGCGTCGCGGGCCAGCTTGTCACGTGGGCGCACGCCGGCGGAGAACACCACGAGGTCGGTGTCGAGCTCGGTGCCACCGGCGACCTTGACCAGCAACCGTCCCCGGTCCGGTTCGATGGCCTCGGTGGCGGCCCCGCAGTGCACCCGTACCCCAAGGTTCTCGATGAACCGCCGCAGCAGCGCCCCACCGCCCTCGTCCACCTGCAACGGCATCAACCGGGGGGCGAACTCCACCACGTGCGGGGACAACCCCAACTGGCGCAGCGCATAGGCGGCCTCCAAGCCGAGCAACCCGCCGCCGACGATCACGCCCGAGCGCCGCCCCGCCGCGGGGCCGTCCATCGCGCGCTGCGCCGCCGCGCGGATGCCGTCGAGGTCCTCCGGGGTCCGGTAGACGAAGCAACCAGGTAGGTCGTGGCCGGGCACCGGGGGCACGAACGGCGCCGACCCGGTGGCCAGCACCAGCGCGTCATAGCTCACCTGGTGCCCGGATGCGGTGCGGACGACCCGCGCCTCCTGGTCGATCGCCACGCACGGATCACCCAGCCGCAGCTCCACCCGGTCGTCCTCGACAGCGGGCAGGGTCAGCTTGTCGGCGTCCCAGGAGTCCACGTAGGACGACAGCGCGATCCGGTCGTAGGCGGGTCTGGGCTCCTCGGCGAGCACCACGATCCGCCACTGCCGCTCGGTGTCCCGGCCGACCAGGGCCTCCACCAGCCGGTGCCCTACCATGCCGTGTCCGGCTACCACGAGAGTGCGCATCAAGCGACTCCTTCCTGTCCGGCGGGGATCGCCGACCTCGGGTACCACACCGGTGGGCCGCGCAACGGCGTGGTGAGCCGCCCGGAGGACCCGAGCAGCTCACCAAGCCGTCCAGCCCTTCCCTGGCATCGTGAGCGCCTTTCATGAACGCTGCGTTTCGGCACTGTTGCCTTGTGCGCCCTTTGCGCTTCACGTCGCCGTGAGTCATACCCCGGCGTAGGCCAGCCGTGGGTGCTCGGGAACCTCGACCGGCGCCCGCCGCATATAGACCACATAGGTGACGACGACGCACACCGCGTAGAAGCCCATGAAGAACCAGAAAGCGGAATCCCCGGATTGCGTGGTGAGGAATGACTGCCGGAAGGCGACGTTGATGAGCACTCCACCCAGGGCACCGATCGCACCGGCGATGCCGATCACAGCGCCGGACAGCCTGCGGGCTTTCATCAGCGCGATCACCTTGGGCTCACCAGCCTCGATCTCCATCCGGGCCTTGCCTGCGAAGATCGATGGGATCATCTTGTAGGTGGAGCCGTTGCCGATGCCGGACAGCACGAACAGCGCAATAAAGCCAGCCGTGAACACTGCCAGGGACTGCTGCCCGGAAGCGATGAGCACCAGGCCAGTGGCGCCTGCCATCCCGATGAAGGTCCAGAACGTGACCTTGGCACCACCGAACCGGTCCGCCGCCCAACCGCCGAACGGGCGGATCAGCGAGCCGATCAGCGGGCCGATGAAGACAACCGAGGCCGCCTGCAGCGGAGTACGGCCGAACTGGGTCTGCAACACCAGACCGAAGGCGAAGCTGTAGCCGATGAACGAGCCGAACGTACCGATGTAGAGGAAGGACATCACCCAGGTCTGCTTGTCCTTGACCGCTTCGCGCATCGCGCCGGTGTCATTGCGCACCGAGGAGATGTTGTCCATGTTCCGCGCGGCACCCAGTGCAGCGAGCAGGATCAGTGGGACGTAGATGGCCAGCAGCACCCGTGGATAGGCCACGCCGAGGGTAGCGATTATTGCCAGGCCGACCAGCTGCACAGCGGGTACGCCGATGTTTCCGCCACCGGCGTTGAGCCCGAGCGCCCAGCCCTTCTTGCCCTCCGGGAAGAAGGTGTTGATGTTGACCATGGAGGAGGCGAAGTTACCGCCGCCCAGCCCACCAAGGGCCGCGACCAGCACGAACGTGGTGTAGGAGGTGCCCGGCTCCATCACGATGATGGCCAGTGTCGTGGGGATCAGCAGCAACAGCGCGCTGACGATGGTCCAGTTCCGCCCGCCGAACTTGGCCGGCGCCATGGTGTAGGGGATCCGGACCAGACAGCCGATCAGGGCGGGGAACGCGACCAGGAAGAACTTGCCTGCCGGGTCGATGCCGTACGCCGGACCCATGAAGAGCACGAGCACCGACCAGACCGTCCACATCGAGAACCCGAAATGTTCTGCGATGATCGAGAACCACAGGTTCCGGTTCGCGACCCGCTTGCCTGTCTTCTCCCAGAAGTCGGGATCTTCCGGCTCCCAGTGATCGATCCAGCGTCCCCTGCGGGCCGGGGTGGCCGTAGCGGCCGTCTCGGTTGTGGTCATCGCTCCTCCAGAACTGGTGGGTATGAGGAGCGACGCTAAGTGGCTGTTGTGTTCGGGGTGTTGCTCCTTGTTGCGCTCCCGAGAACTCCGCTTCACACGGCAGAGTGATGGACCGTGAGAACGTTCCAACCAGTGACCCTCCGTGTCGATCAGGCTCTGACCTGCGCATTGTCACTTTCCAGCGCCGATCACCGTCTCGATAACCACGTCGAGACATAGGTCACAACGTCGCCGCCAACCCGTGACACCGTCGTAACAAGCCGTGCCCCCGGCGTGCAGATGCCTCACATAGCGAGGTCGAGCCGGGCCAGTTGCGTGACCTCGTTGCGAGTCTCCGCGTTGGTCACCTTCGGCAAGTGATCTCGAAGCGCCAGAGCGGCGTTGAGCGAGACGACGAACTCGGGATCAGGCACACTCGCGAGATAGTCTGCCACGGCTTCGGGGTCGTAAGCCTGAAACCACTCCACGACAGTGCTCCACCGCCACAGTCGGTTACGGGCCCCCATCCGCGATTCAGCGCCGGGGAAGTTTCCAGGCCCGCGCTCACCGCTGACGAGCAAGCGAATGCTCTCAGGCGTACGGCCGGTCCGGTCTGCGATTTCGCTGATAGTCAACAGTTCGTCGGTCTGGATACGCACAACGCGCACGCCAACATCCGCGTTCTCGACCTGCTTTACCGCATTGAGCACCGCTCGCTGGTAGCTTTCGGCTGTGCGGGTGAAGCTCGTGTAGGGTAAGCCGTCGATGACGGACAGTTCGATGTCACCGTCGGTCGCCTCGTAGAGGGCGTTGCTCACATCGTCATCGGTGACGTCTGCGCCGCCGAGCACAAGAGTGCTTTATGGCAAGGAGCCTTTGCTGGCACCACGATCTTCTCGGGGTTGCCGTTGACAGCTCGGCCGTCGTCCTTCGCCTCGCCGGCACGCCCGCCTGCTGAACCATCACTGGGCGAAACCAGCACTGCCGATCAGACCGGGGACCCGTTCGCTTCCGCCCCCATCATCTGGCCAGGGCGAAGGTGCGCCACGGCGGCATTAGCGACGGTGACCACGCTGCTTTCCTGCCTCGCTAGCAGGCAGCGCCAGATCGCTGTCGTTGGCCGACCGCACGGATTACGCGAGCAACGTGGTCATGCGGTCCGTTAGCTGAGGTTCTGCTGGGCAGACAGTTCGATGCTCTGCTGATCGGGGGACACGGTGATCGCACCGACGAGCAGCAACCGGATGAAAAACGAAAACCCGGCCCACGAGGGGCCGGGCGGGTAGGACTTCAGTTCAGCCAGGAAGAGTCACGGACATCAACATCGCCGACCAGCTCGATTGCCACCACTGGCTGATACCGCCGATTCAGCAAGCGGAGGGCACGGAATCACGCGCTCTGGAATACAGGGTGCGGGGTGAGAGATCGGCGCCGTTCGGCCATACGACGGTGCCTGCTTCGTCGTCGACCCGGACTTGTCTGAAAAGTGCGTAGTCGCGCCGCAGCTCGGCGAAGATTGGGCCGTTCAGCAGCGGCTCCACGTCAAGAACCTTAACCTCGCCCGTGTCGAAAGTTAGTTCGAGGATGTAGCGGGAGAGCACCCGGACTCCCGTGACGTCGACGATCAATTCCACGAGGTCACCTCCGGTACGGGATTCTACCCGACGGCTCTCCGCGCCGGACCGCTTCCCACGAGGCGAAAGCGTCGTTCCGGTGTTCGCTCAGGAACTCGCGGACGCTCCGGTGCAGCTTCGGCGGCAGGCGGCCAGCGAGCACCTCACCGGTATCAAGGGCGACCGTCGCACGATGCTCGCCGCGTACGGCCACGTGCGGAACGTATCGGGTCGGGACGACAGGTTGAGGCGAGTGACGAGCCGCGCGCCGGATCCCCTGCCCACCGGTCACCCACAGGCAGAACCTGAACATCTGATGCGCTTGGGCGTAGCATCGTGTGCATGCGCACTACCCTGGATCTGGACGGCTCCGTGTTGGAGCAGCTCCGGGCGCGGCAGCGTCGGGAGGGTACGTCGCTTGGCCGGCTGGCGTCGGAGCTGCTGGCCAAGGCATTAGCCGACACCGAGCACGACACCACTCCAGCGCCGCTGTCGTGGGTGGCGCAACCGATGGCGGCACGGGTCGATCTTGAGGATCGGGACGCGGTGCAGGCGATCCTCGACGCGGACCGGTGAGCAGCCGCGGTGAGCGTTGCGATCGACGTGAACGTCCTGCTCCACGCCTCCGACACCGGCAGTCCCCGCCACGACCGGGCGGTCGAGCTGGTACGCCGACTCGCCGCCGGACCGGGCCTGGTGTATCTGTTCTGGCCGGTGGCCATGACCTACCTGCGGATCGCCACCCACCCGGGGGTGTTCGCCCACCCGCTGGAGCCCGGGGTCGCCCGCACCAACCTCGCTGCGCTGCTGGATCGGGCACACGTGCGCTGCCCAGGTGAGGCCACCGGATTCTGGGCGATCTTCCGCGACACCGTGGGCACCGACGTGATCCGCGGCAACCTGGTGACCGACGCGCACATCGCCGCGCTGATGCGCCAGCACGGCGTCGGCTCGATCTGGACCGCCGACCGCGACTTCCGCCGCTTCCCGGACATCACCGCCAAGGACCCGTACCGGTCCGACGACCGATAACGGCGCGACGCAGGTTGCACCCGGTCGTATCCGTCCAAGCGAGGGTTGCCGATCCGGGTCCGTTCGTATGTACCGATCAGCCCCAGGTGTCCATACTTCGGCCATGACCAAGACCATGGTCGACATCGACCCAGCCCTGCTCGCCGCAGCCCGTACCGAGCTGGGTGCCCGCACGAACAAGGAGACGGTCCGATCTGCTGATCGCCGCTGCCGCGAAGGCCGCCGGCCTGGCCGTGCTGCACTATGACGCCGACTACGACCACGCGGCGGTCACCGACCAAAGCGCCGAGTAGGTGGTCGCCCAGGGCCACGTCAAGTTCACTGATTGTGTTGTACTCATGACGCCAAGTGATGCACCGTGGAACGGGGAGCCCCCGTGAACGCCCCCGCTGCACCCACCCCCTCACCACCCCCCCTTCGGAGCCAGCTGGCCAGGTGCCTCGCGCCGCCCT
>JBQTGW010000278.1:0-30956 GCA_052390495.1 Pseudonocardiales bacterium | reverse complement strand
GGGACCACGATGGTCGGGGTGTCGGTGGCGGCCGGGTAGGTGGAGGCGGGGATGGTGGCGACGTCGTAGACGGGGTTGATCTCCTGCAAGCTGCCCAGCATGGCGGAGGTGTCCAGCAAGCGGACCTCGTTGCCGAGGCTGGTGAACAGGTCGGTGATGTTGGGTGTCGGCAGGCCCCCGGAGAAGAACATGGCGTCGAGCGTGCCGTCCTTCATCCCGTCCACGCTGGTACCGATGTCGAGCCGCTGGGCGGTCAGATCGGTGTCCGGATTCAGTCCGGCGGCCGCCAGCAGCCGGTTGGCGATCACCTCGGTACCGGACTTCGGTGATCCGGTGGATACACGCTTGCCGCGCAGCTCGGCCAGGGTGGTGATGCCCGCGTCGGAGCGGACCACGACCTGGCTGAAGTTGGGATAGAGCCGGGCCAGCGCCCTGATCGGCTGCGGCGAGCCGGCGAAGGACCCGGTTCCGTTGACTGCGTCGGCGGCGGTGTCGGCCAGCGAGAATGCCACCTGGTAATTGCCCGCGACGAGCTGCTGGATATTCTGCACCGAGGCGCCGGTCTCGGCGGCGGTGGCCTTGAGCTTGCCGGCGGTGGCCGAGCTCACCGCTTCGGCGAGTGCTCCGCCGAGCACGTAGTAGACGCCGCCGGTATTGCCGGTAGCGATACTGATCCGGCTGTCCTCGGTGATCTCGCAGCCGGTGCCCGCCCCCGGTGAAGCGCTCTGCTGGCGGCCACCGCAGGCCACCAGACTGCTGACCGCTAGCACGGCGGCGAGCAGCGCCACGGCAGATCGGCCCGGTGTCATTCGGTACTCCCAGCGGCTCGAGTGGTCAACAAGTGGAACACGACGGCGACGACCAGCAGCGCGGCACCGGCAGCGATCGCGGCCGGCTCCAAGTACAGCAGCAACAACGCGGCGAGCAGGCACAGGGCACGCTCCACCCGGCCTGCCCGGCGGATCAGCCAGCCGCCGGTGGCGACCGCCAGCGCGGCCACCGCGAGCGCTGATACCGCGGTTGTCCAGAGAATGGTCCAGGGGGAGCCGAGAGTGAGCAGCGCGGCACCGTTGCCGGTGAGCACGAAGGCGAACGGCACCAGGAAAGCGGGCAACGCATACTTGGCGGCCTGCATCATGGTGGGGATCACCCGGCCGCCGGTGATCGCGGACGCGGCGACGGCGGCCAGCGCGGTGGGTGGGGTGACCTCGGAGAGCACGGCGAAATAGAAGAGGAACATCGCCGCCTCGGGCGGGGCCACCCCCAGATCCTTCAGCGCCGGGCCGATGATCACCCAGGCAATGATGAATGACGCGGTCACCGGCACCGCCAGGCCGAGCACCGCGACAGCAACCGCGGCGAATACCACGGTGGCGATCAGGGTGCCGGTTGGGTTGTCGGTGATGGTGCGCGCCGCGCCGACCAGGATCGAGGACAGTTGCAGCCCGAGGCCGGTCTTGGCGATGGTCGAGGTGATGATCCCGGCGGCGGCGCACACCGCGACCACCGGCAGCACACTGCGCACCCCGGTCGCCAGCGCCGCGTAGAGCCGACGGGGGGTGAGCGCGTAGCGGCGGTCCAGGAAAGACAACGCCAGCTGCACCCCACAGGCGTAGACCACCGCGGTGAACGGCGGGATGTCCAGCGCGAGGAACACCACGATCGCGGCGAGGGAGCTGAAGTGGTAACCGAAGCGGCCGAGCAGCCGCCACGGCGACGCGGCCGGCATCTCAATCGCCGAGGCCCCGTGGCGCCGGGCGTCGAGCTCGACGGCGAGCAGGATGCCGAGGTAGTACAGCAGCGTCGGGATGATCGCCCACAGCAGTACTTGCAGGTAGGACACCCGCAGGTACTCGGCGATGATGAACGCGGCCGCGCCGAGCGTGGGTGGTGAGAGGAGCGCGCCGATGCCCGCCGCGGCGAGCATCCCACCCGCGTGCTCGGCTGGATAACCGGCGCGGCGCAGCAGCGGCCAGGTCACCGAACCGAGACTGACAGTGGTCGCCGCCCCCGAGCCGGACACCGTACCCAGCAGGAACCCCGACAGCGCGACGGTGCGACCCGGCGCGGTGCGGGAACGGCCGAACGCGGCCAGCGAGAGCTCGATGAAGAACCGGCCCGCGCCGGAAAGATCCAGCAGCGCGGCGTAGATCGCGAACAGCACGATGTAGCTCGCCGCCACGTCCAGCGGCACGCCGTAGAAACCGGACGCGTCGTTGTACAGCCCATTGATGATCTCGTCGAAGTTCAGGCCCTGATGCGCGATCGACCAGTTCTGCGGCAGTAGCCCGCCGTAGTAGGAGTAGCCCAGCACCAGCAGGCAAATGGCGGGCAGCACCCACCCGGTGGTCCGTCTGGCTGCTTCCAGTACCAGCAGCAACAGAACCGCGCCCGCCAGCACGTCCGGCGTGGCCAAGATGCCCTGGCGGTCCAGAAACGCATCGAAACCGCCTGCTCCCAGCGGTGCCGGGAGCACCGGGTAGAGACAGACCACGAGGGCCAACCCCGCCAGCACCCAGTCCGCGACCGTGGGATTGTCCCGACCTGGGACCCGTTGCCGACCGAACCGGAGGCCGGCGCGGTAGCAGAGGAACACCAGCGGCAACGTCACCGCCAGAAACAGGATGAGCGAGAACTGGTTACCCTGCGCCAGCGGCCAGAACACCTGGTAGATCGTGAACACCGCGACGAACACGCTGGCTGCCGTGACCCCGGAGGCGACTGGGCCGGTAAGCCACCGAGCAGGTCGCTCCTCGTCTTGGGCGATGACCGTCGTGTCGTCACTGCGCGTGGCGTCCACCGCCGCAGTGGTCCACGCCGGGCCAGGACCGTCAGGCACGTCGCTGACCGTATCGGTTGTTCGACCGCCACCTCACCGACGTCGCGGCGATCGGTGCAGCGCATCTGGACGGTGGTGCTGACCTGCGAAATGATAGTCAGTTATGGTGGCCCCTTGCCCGGCGATCTACCCGGCCGCCTGGCGGCGCGCTCGCCGACGATGCCCCCGTGGGCGATCTATCCGCTGTCGCCCGCGCTGTGCGCAAGGCTGATCACCGACTACGCGATGTACTTCGTCACGATGTCCAGCGAGCCGCTGCTGGCGGCGCTTGACGATGTCGGCATGGCCGCGGAGTGGATACTTTCCCGCGATCAGGAATCCGTCCAGCTCGTGGGTCTCTACGGCCCCACCAACGGCATGACCGCGGAAAGCAGCCACCGCCGCCGCGAGTTCCAGAGTCGGTTCCTCGACTACCTCGCCGAGATCAACAACTCAACACTGTGCGTGGTGGGCGACCTCAACGTCGTCGAACCCAACCACCGCCCGCACCTACCGGCCTTCGAAGACCACGACTACGCCTTCTACACCGATCTGCTCGCGCTTGGCCTCCGCGATGCCTACCGCGAACTCAACCCCGCCGGCGGCGACCACAGCTGGCTCAACCCCCGCTTCGGCAACCAACGCCTCGACCACAGCCTGGTCAGCACTGGCACAGGGGACATCCAAGCTTGCGCGTACGACCACACCACCCGAAGTGACGACCTGAGCGATCATGCCGCCCTGCTCACCACCATCGGGCTGCGTGCCGACACTGCGGCGACAAACGGCCATGACACCTGGTAAGCCACGGCCGCTCAAGGTGAGGTGCTAGCCAACCAGCGCCGGAGTGCCCAGGCGGGCCAAGAGCTTGTCACGGAAGCGCGCCATGTGCGGATCGAACCGGTCGTGCGCCCACTCCGCAGGGTCGTCCAGGGAGAACCAGCGGACCTCGTTCGCTTCTCGGGGGTCCGCCTCGATCCGCATGTCCTGATCGGCAGCAAGCACGAACCAGAACGACACGTCCGTATGACTGTGCTCGCCGCGGGTCCTCGTGACGGTCAGGAACAGTGGCTCATCCCCGAATCGTGAGTGGAACTCACCGTCGATACGCAACTCCTCGGCGGCCTCCCGCAGCACCGTCGTACGCGGGTCCTCGCCGTCGTCAACGTGACCGCCGGGGAACAGCCACAAGCCCGCCTTCACGTGATCGACCAGCAGGACCGAACGTCGCACGTCGTCAAACAGGGCGAAATAGACACACAGGTGCTTGTCGGGCGTAGCCGGTCGAGCGATCCGGAACAACGGCGCACCCGACCGGATCCACTGCAACGTGGCGGTCCTGTCCTGAACCTCGTGCTCGTCGAGGGGGGTCACACCTGCTACCAGGTCGTGCACCACATCGCGCGGATCCTGACCCGCCACCGTCATCTTCGAAGCCCTCCACCACATTCGCGCTCAGTTCGAGCCGCTGCTCCCGGCAGCGACGTTTGCCGACGCCCGAGGGCGCGTGCGGACCCTAGCAGCGCTCCGCCCTCAACTCGCGGAGCACACGCCGCCCTTTGTCTCATCGACACGGAGGACTCACATAACCGCACCGGCCAGGTCGAGCGCCAAAGTCATGGCGGAGTGGTCGGTCAGTCCGGCCGTTCGCACCGAATGGTCATATCGGCACGCAACCACCGCAGTACGGTGCGCTCGGCTCACGAAGGTGTGGTCGAACCGGTATCCGTTACGTTCACCGTCGGCGGAAGGCCGACCAAACCACGACTTCTTCGGCTCCATCGAGCACGATCTGCTCCGCGCCGTGGTGAGCACGCAGGTCCCAGACCGTGCGGTGGTGGAACTGGTGGACACCTGGGTGCAGGTGCCTGCGCTGACACCGGAGGGGTGCTGCTGGGCTGGGTCTTCCAGGCGAGCAGGGCTGGCCGGAACAGGAACGCCGAGGATGGACCCACCCGTTGGCGGCCCAGCAGGCCACGTCGGAGTGGGGTGGACGGTGATCGGCAAGCCGTTCCATGTCGCCGGCGCCGGGTGCGTACTGACCCGGCGCGGCGGCCGGCTGGTGGCATTCCACGAAGGCGAGCTGCGCGCCTCCGCTCCGCTGACCCCTGGTCGACGAGGTGGTGATCACGGGCTAGATCACCGTCACCACCGCGGCCGTGCACGCGCTGCTGGCCCACGACATCCCGCTGGTGTTGCTGTCCAGCTCGGGCAGACCGCTGGGCAGGCTAGACGCCGCCGACCGCACCGCACATACCGGCCCGCACCCACCAGCTCGACCTGCACCGCGACCCCGAGGTGCGGCTCGTCCTGGCCCGCGAGATAGTCATCGGCAAGATCTATAACCAGGCTGTACTGCTGCGACGGCGAGCCCGTAGGAGCCTGGACCCAAACCAGGTGTGGGACGCAGTGTCCCGGCTGGCCACCTTGGAGGTGGCCGCAGGTTCCGCAGTGCGGCTGCCTGAGCTGCTCGGCATCGAGGGCGCCGCCGCGGGAATCTACTTCACCGCGATCCGTTCGGTCATCATTCCGGGGCATGGTTTCACCGCGCGGCGCCGTGAAGGCCGGGACCTGGTCAACGTATGGGATACGTACAGCTCCAGCCTCCGCCTTCCCCAAGCGCCCCGGCTCCCACCCACCGAAGGGAAACCGGTGAGCACAGGACCGGCTCGACTCAACCATCAGCCTCGCCTCGTGCTGGAGCCGAACTCCCTAGAGCACCGCCTCAACGACTCGCAGCGGACTCCCCACCCTGCGGAAACCGACCATAACGACCATAGACTCCGCCATGACCCAAGCGGCGTATGATGATCCCTGGATCTCATGACCTTTGACAAGAACACCCGCACCGGATTGAAACGCGAAGTAGTGCACCTGAGTGGCGCTTCTCTGAACTACCCGGGTTGGTCAGCCTTGAGTCGCAAGCTCAGTGAATCTGCTCCGTAGCCAGCCCAGCTCCGGCTGGCTCGTCCACGTCTCAACTACCCCGTTCGAGTGGGTGTTTCAGTGAGCCCGTTCGGTGACTGAGAAGTCTTGTGGCAAACATTCAGCCTGAGTACGCAAGATTGCGTGTAGTGGCGTTGTGTGAAGACCGGGGTGTGGTTTCCGGTCGTGTCTGGGTGGGTGTGGTGCTAGGTGGGTGCGGGGAGTGCGGGCATCCATGGCCGGCCCTTCAGCGCGTCGCTTAGGACGGTGATCATGTTGAGGCCGTGCTTGGTGGCGGTGGAGAGGACTCCCCGCACGGTGTAGCGGTCCTGGGTGCGGTTCTCGCTGGTGAGGCGCCCGGAGATGTTCTGCTGCACCTTGGCTGGCCGCAGGTCACGTTCAGCCTGGTTGGAGGTGGGGGGCACCTTGAGGTCGTGGGCGAAGCGCAGCACGTCGGTCTCACGGTCGCGCAGGACTTCCAGCAGCAGCCGGGCTTTACGCTCACCCGGGCGGGTGCCGGGGGTGGTGGTGGCTGAGAGCCCCACCAGCACGCCATCGCGGAACCGGGTGATCAGCTCGTTCTTGACCGCGTCCGGGATCGCGTCCAGGCCCCGGTCGCGGGCGAGATTGGCCTGGTGGATCAGCTCGCGCAGCGCCCCGGCGATCTGAAGTGGCCAGTGCTGCTCAGGGTAGACCTCACCAGCACCATCAAGATCACGCAGGAGGTGAGCACACCACAGCTGGTGGACCAGTGGCCCGAGCACCGCGGAGTCGTAGTTCTGGTACCGGTCGTGCACGATCACCGAATTGATCAGGTCCTGGAAGAGGAAGGCCTTGAAGGTGTCCAGGTCCCGATCGCCCAGCAGGTAGTGGGTGTAGAGCTCGGTGCAGGCCACCAGCAGGTATTTCTCGGCCTTCGTGCGGCCCGGCTTGGGGTCGCGCGATCCGACCTTGAGCGGGGTTTCATCGCAGCTCACCACATACGCCAAAGTGATCAGGGTGCGGATCCGTTGATCGGTCGCCTCCAGCAACGCCGCAGCTCGGGCCAGCATGCCGTGCACACATCCCACCGAGGGAGCCGCCCCGGTCAAGGACTCCAGCAGCGCGACAGCGCGGTGCGCGGGAAGGAAATGCACCACCATCAGGTAGACGGCGAATGCGGCCAGATGCGGGCCGTACCCAGCGCTGCCCGACCGGGCTCCCCCCGGGCGGGTGGCGGTGTGCACCCGCCCGCACCCGCAGCGCACGCTGTGCTGGTCATACTGGGTAACCGTCACGCTGACCCGCGGGATCTCGTGCTGCTGATAGCGATCAACCACCCCCAGATCCCCCCCGTGGACCAAGTCCTCACCACACTCACAGCGGCCCCGCGGAAACCGGTCGATGCGCTCATCCGGGATGTCGGTCCAGGCCAGATTCGACCCCGCAGCACCCGGCTGCTTGCCCCGAGACCGCTTCGACCCACCACCATGGCGCTGGCCCAGCTCCGGCGGACCCTTCCCGGGATCATCGTCTCTGGAGGGAGGACTCGACGAGTTCTTACTGTTCCGCGACAGCAAGTACTCCACCCTGCCCAGCTTCACCACCAGGACCTCGTTCGCCTCCACCAAGTCCGCGATCCGCCCGGCCATCGCAGTGATCTGCCCATCCTGACGACCCACCACAGCGATCAGCTCATCACGAGACATCTCCTCCGGCACGGGCACCTGAAAATCTCACCGCACCCACGACCATCGCACCAGGACCAACACACCCTCATCACCGACCGTCACCCGACCATCCCGCACACGAACGCTCAGCACACGGGCTGAATGTTTGCGTCTTGTGCCAGAAGAAGACCTCGGTGCTCGGCTGACGCTCGGAAAACCGGCCCGAAGGCGCGATCTCCCGCAGTAGCTGTTTGAGGTCCGCCTCAAAATCGCCACGTCGTGTGCCGAAAAGGTGTGGCGCTGAATGAGGATGTCGAGAGCACCCACGCCAGACATCACCACAGGTGCGTTCCAGCGCCTGCCCCCCGGGCACGACATACCGTCTCGGGCCCACAAAGCCCGCCCGGCTGAGCACGGTGGCCTCATCACCTGGCGTTCCGTGCGGCAGTACCCCGCGGCTGGCCCGTCGGACCGGTCCCAGGTATCGCCCGACCAGATCGTTGATAGCCGCATAGGGCACCCCCGGATGCGGAAGATCGTCAACCGATCGTGTCTCCGTCTTCAGGTCCGAGATGTGCACCAGTGTCCCATCCGGGCGAAGCATGTCCTTGACGGTTGTCGCCACCAGATCGCGATCCATCCAGTGAAAAGACTGGCCAAAGGTCGCGATGGTGAAAGTCCCAAGCCCCGCAGGCAGATCCTCGGCGCGGGCCTGGACCCATCGCGCCTTGTCGGTCACGCCTGCCTCGGCGGCCCCGCGCCTGGCCTCTGCGATCATCCCGCTGTCCGGGTCCACGCCGACAAACTCACTGAACAGGTGCCGCCAAGCTCAGAGCAACCGGGCACCCAAAAGTGCCCAGTAGTCCTGGTACCGCTCATACGGGATCTCTTCCCAGGACGACTCGACCATCCAAGAAACCTAACGGAGAGACAATCCAAGCAACCAACTGAATTGAGTGCACGCGTGCAGCGGTGCTGACTTGGCTACGATTGCGGCGCTCTCCGGCCGGCGAATGAGCTGAAGGACGGCGTGACGTGGCTCGAGATGGTCCGGTGGTGGAAGGACACTCGGACAAGGATCGAGGTCGTATGGTGAAAAACCCGGTCAAGCCACCGGCGCCACCACGTCGAGCAGCCAGGCGACCCGTGCAGAGTGGTGCTGACCTGCGAAATGACAGTCAGTCCGGCCCGTGAACTGGGCGGTTGGCCTGACACCAGGTGTCACTTCGCAGGTCAGGGTACGATGTGGCCTGAACATGATCAACTCACGCTCAGGCCACGCCGGAAGATCATATGGGTCCAGGCTGCCCCACACCGATCTTGGAGTGCCGGACCGCGTGCTGAGGAGGCAAACACTGTGGATGCCGACGAGGCGAAGACCGTAGGGCGGTTTTTGCGCAAAGCCCGCACCAAGCGTGGGCTCTCGCTCGAAGTGGTCGCCGGGCTAGCGGGGATCAGCATCAGTCACCTGTCGCGGGTGGAGCGGGGTGAGGCGATTCTGGATCGTCTGTCTCATATTCAGGGCGTGGCCGACGCTCTCGGGATCACGTTGTGGGAGATCTTGCGGCTTCCCGAGCCCACGCGGGGCGATGGGGGAATCGAGAGTGCCGCCACGGTGGGCATACGCCGTGCGCTGGATGCTGTCGTGCTCGATAGGCCGGGTGGCGAGGTACTACCGGTCCGCGAGCTACGCAAGCGTGCGGAGATAGTGCTGCGCAACCACCGCGGGTGCCGGTTCGCGCAGGTCAGCGCAGCTTTGCCGGGTTTGATCCGGGATCTGCACACCACGATCGACACCGGCCGTGATCTCGATGTACTGCTGCCGTTGGCGGTTCTGCTGCACGTGCACGTCACGCGCATGTTCCTGCGTCACGCCGGGGCACCGACCGATCTGCGGCGCTTGGCTGTGTTCCTGGCGCGAGACGTCGCTCGCCGGCACGACACGACGACTTCGCTCGGGCTCGCCGCTTACGGCGTGGCTGACACGCTGATCAAAGAGGGTGCTTTCGAGCTGGCCCAGGCTGAGCTGGATGACATGTCGCTGCCACCGGTCACGGCCGACACCGTAGGTTTGGTGTGCGCGACGATGGCCACCCGCGCCTGGCTCATCGCCATCAATGGCGGGGACGCGGACGCCGTGTTGGTCACCGCCGCGGAGATCGCGGAGCCATTCGGCGAACTCAGCGAGCACCATCAGCTGGACCTCGCTTTCGGTCCGGCGTGCCTAGGTATCCGTCGCATCGGGGCGGCGCTGGAACTGGGCGATGACGATCGGGCCGTGCATCTGGCACGGAGCATGCAGCCGAAAGCCCATCCGTTCCCGGCCAGCGAGGCGTTCTACTGGACCGAGACCGGACGGGCGCTGGCGCGTGTCCGGGGGCGGTTGGACGACGCGGTGATCGCCTACCGTAAGGCGGAGGACCTGTCCCCCGTGCAGCTGTACCGTGATCCCGGGGCTCGCGAGGTGATCTCTGGGCTGCTCACCCGGGGTCGCCACAACGCGATGAGCCAGGAGCTGCAAGGACTTGCGGGCCGCCTCGGCATTTAGCCCATTCGGGTGACTTTACGGGTGACTTTGTTGCCCAGGGAAAAATCTCGTGTCTGATCGAACACTCTTCGCGACGTGGTTGTCGACAGAGGGTTATGGGGACTCGTCCTGTGGCTAGCGGTCATAGGCGCACTCGTGCTGATAGCGCTGTTCGCGGCATGGATAGTGAAGGCCAGAGCTAGTCGCATCCCGCCGAGGCATAGATGGGATACACGAGTCCCTCACAGCGTCACCGAGCAGAGCGGCGAGGGCGCACGGTGACCAGGGCCACCAAGGCGATCCTCGTCCAGACAATGGTTGACGCCCGGACTTTAACTGAGCATCTCATCGACCTCGACGTCATCACCACTGCCCGCTCCCGTGGGTGTTACGCCCTCTGCGGTGTTGATGTGCTGGCCGCGAGCATGACGACCGAGGAGCGTCGCTTCTGTGAGGCTTGCATTCGTCGACAGGTCGACCGATGCACCTGAGCGGAATCGAACTGCTCGACTGGATAGCCCTTCGGCGTGTGCACGAGGGCGGTGTGGCGGTACTCAACTCCGGATATGTCCACTGGGGCCGAAAGGTGCCGTGCTACCTGCCCGAAGTCTTCGACCGGCTGTCCGACGCCGAGCTGACCAGCTTGCTCGACGTGGGCTTCCCCACAGGGCCACGTCGAGTCGTGCTCACGCCCCGCGGTCTTGCCCGCTACCAGGAGCTGGCCGCGAAACGTTGCTCCCCTGATGACCCCGAGCAGTCATCCGGAGACTGCTCGGTCCCCCCTGATCGGCTGTCATCCCCGATGACAGCCGATCAGGGGCCTCAAAGAAGAAACGATTCGGTGGTAGGCCGTTGGGTGTGGTCGGCAGTCGACGAGCGCTCCCACCTGCTGGATGAGAACAGCGTCGGAGCCGGTTCAGCAACAACGCGATGTGAACAAGTGCTATCCGGCACGGTCACGCTCTATCAGACCGTACCCAGCTTGATGATCTGTCTGCACTGTGTACCGCTATCCGAGCATGCAAGCTACCTCGAACAGTCGATATCTGAAGACTCCGGCCGGTCGTCGGTTGAGCGGACCCCCCGCCCGGCTCTCGACGACCGGCCGGTCCCAAGAAAGAGACCACACAAGGACGCGACGAGACATGGGGAGAGAATTACATGAAGAGGCAACGGAAGAGCAAGGCGCAGAGGGATCTGGTAACCGTGCTTATTGTGTATGCCAGTCTCAAAAACCCACATGCTCGTAACCAAGAGCTCAAGGTGGACGTCCGGCGTGGGACGATCATAGACACCGATCACGCAACAGGATTGGTGACCGTTCGCACACCTCTGCCACTAAACGAAGTGAAGATTATCGAGATGAAGCCGTGCTAGCTGCTTACGAACTCCCTGTATCTCAGATTGTCAGGTTTTCTCTTCTATCCCCTTGGCGACATCCATCCGCTCACCGAGTGACTCAGGAATCCAGTGTGGTGTCGACGAACGGCAGGGCGGGCGCGGGGAATTCGGGCGCTCCCGCTGCGTCGCTAAGCGCCCGGGGCGAGCAAGGACCGCATGCTGGGCAGTCCTCATTACGTTCGGCAGCGAGCACCGAGGTAGTGCTGCCTACCAGGTCGGCAAGCAGGTACGCGACCGGAGTTCGCCACGGACTGACCAGGTTGACCAGCTCAGCCACGGCGTGCCCGGCCAGAACCTGGTTGAGAAACATGACGCTCGGCGTCGCCGCGTCCGGGTCGTCCACCCCAGGCTGGTGGTCGGGCCTTCCCCGATCCCTCCGACGTGCACCGCCGACTGGGCGACCAACGTGCCAGTCAGCACCCAGCGGTGACGGACCGTCGGCATGGCCACGCGGTGATAGCGACCGCACGCCGTCCAGCTCGGATATACTGGGGACTTATTGATATCATGCAGGAGGCGTCAGATGGCACGAACACTGTTGGACGTCGACGACGTCGCGCTGGCTCAGGCCGCTGCGGTCCTCGGCACCACAACCAAGGTCGAGACCGTCAATCGCGCTCTGCGACTGGTGGCCGCTGGAGCGGTCGAGGACGCGGATCGGGAACGCTTCGACGACCTACTGGACCTGGTCGGGGACCGACTCGCCGAGACTGACGTGCGTGCCCAGGCATGGCGATAGGCCCCTTGCGCCTCGCCGACAAGTCAGCGTGGGAACAGGCTCGTTACGATCTCCGTGCCCGGAACCGCCTGCATGAATTGCGGCAGGCCAAGCAACTGGCCGTCTGTGTCATCTCGATCTCCGAACTGCTGTACTCGGCGCGCAACGCCGAGGAACTGGCTCGGTTGCGTCTCGACCTCTCGTCGCTGCCTTACCTGCACCTCACGGAGACCGCTGAGCGACAAGTCAAAGAACTCATGGGGGCACTGGCAAGCCAAGGACAGCATCGGACCCCGATCCCCGACTTGATGCTAGCCGCGATTGCGCACGCCAATTCTGCCGTCGTGCTGCACTACGACTCGGACTACGAGCGCATCGCTGCCGTCACCGGTCAGGGCCACGAGTGGATCCTCCCGCGGGGTGCGGGCCACGGGGCCGGCTCGTCGGCGTAGCCCGCCAGCAGATCTTTGGCTCAAGCAAGCCAGGCATCCTCCGAATGCCCTCAAAATGATCATTATATGATCTGCCGGAATCTTGAACGTCGATCATCTATGACGGGGAGCACGGTTGCGTCGGCAGCTGCCGGACCCTGCGGTTTCCGGCTTGTCTGACCATGGGTGGGTCATCCGCGGGGGCACCATGCAGATGCAGTCACTCCTGCTCGCGATCGACAAGGCGGAGCGTCAGCTCGGCCGCCCAGGCATCTCCGTCTACGCAGCCGATTTGTCCACCGTGGCCGAGCTTCTCGTAAAACTCGGCCCCGCCTTCCACAGCCACAGATCTGTGTGACCCAGGTCGGCGAGCTGCGCCGCGCCGGCTTCGAGATCGAACAGACTGCCGAACCACCTCACCACACCCTGCGGCTCCCCACGGACAGCACCCGGGCTGAGGCCATACAGCTCCTGCGCGCCACGTTTGGCATCCCGCGTCACTGCTCCGAGTTCCGCGCAAGGTAGCTCGTCATGAGGCCACGACGTAGAGTATGTGCAGCATGCGGCCCTTCTTGCAGCACAAGCAGGAAGACGCCAGGGCACTGGCCTGCAAGCGGGGCCTCGTGACAGTGACTTGAAGCAGAAGCAGGGAGGAGGTGGCTGCGGTTACACCTGACGTGTGGGTCGACTTCAACGATGTCAGCAGCACCGACGAGACCACCACCTTCCTCGACTACGCCACCTCAGACATCGCCTTCGCGCCCGGCCACATCGTGTGGACAGGTGACGGCGAGGGCAATTATTGCCGGGCTCGCATCCTTTCGATCAGCGCAGAGGGCGAAGTTCGGCTCGCCCTCCAGCTCGACACCTTCACCGCCCGTACCGGCCCTGCCGTCGCTTAGCGGTAGCAGAGGAAAACCAGCGGCAGCGTACGGGCCAGGATGAGCGAAAACTGGTTGCCCTGCGCCAGCGGCCAGAACACCTGGTAGATCATGAACACCGCGACCAACGCACCTGCCACGGTGACTCCGACGGCGATCGAACCTGTGAGCCGACGAGCAGGTTGCTCCTCGTCCTGAGTGATAATCCTCTCGTCGTCGTCAAGGCAGCCCACGACGAGGACTCACCCACCGTATTCCTCCGGCCCCGGATCCACGATCGGGCGACCGGCCTTACCCTTATCACCCACAGCGCTGGGAGGTGCTATGCGGCTCTTCGTCAGCTATTCCAGTAAGGACAGCACCTCGGCGAAGCCCCTGATCCGGGACCTCGAGGCAGCCCGGCACGCCGTATGGGTCGATCAGGAGCTGACCGGCGGAGACAGCTGGTGGCGGGAGATCCTGCAGCAGATCCGGCAGTGTGACGTCTTTGTCCTGGCGCTGTCGAACAACTCGCTGCGGTCGAAGCCGTGCATGGCCGAACTCGACTACGCCGAGGCGCTCGGCCTTCCAGTGGTCCCGGTGCAGATCGGTCCGGTGGATCGCCCTCGCCTCTCCCCGATCGCGCATATCCAGATAATCGACTACCGCGACCCCACAGCGGCGATGGCCATCGCGCTCGTCGCTGCCCTACAGGACGGCGCAGCACGGCGTGGGGAACTTCCGGATCCACTGCCGGAGCCACTGCCGGAGCCGCCGCCGATCCCCTACGAGTACCTCATGCGGCTGTCGGCACAGATCGACTCCACCGTTCTGCAGCACGCCGATCAACTGGCGATCGTGGCCCAGCTTCGCGACAGCCTGGAGATCGAGGAGGACAACGACATCCGAGTCGATCTGGGTGAGCTCCTGCGCCGCCTCCGGTCACGGCCCGATGTCACCTTCCGCGTGGCCAGCGAGGTCGACGCCCTGTTACACCAGTACGACAATGCTGCGGCCGAGAACAGCACGACGGCATCGAAGCGTGCGACTCCCGCGCCGCATCCGCCGGGAGCTCCGACGGGGCGGCCCGGTGTGGCGTCCCACCAGATGCCGCCCACTGCTGGCCGAGCACAGCAACCCGCGCGGCACGAGCCGTCGCCGTCCCGGGTCCCGCCGATCACCTCGCTACCCGCCCCGCCCACCAATCGGTGGCGCGCCATTACGGCGTTGGCGCTCGGTATCCTCAGCGTAATCACCCAGTTCAGTTTCATAGGCAGCCTGGCCATAATTGGCCTGCTCACTGGCATAATAGGAATAGTTTTCGCCATCGTAGCAAAATTGCGGAAGGAGCCACTGGCAAACGAGGCACTCATGATCTCGATCGGGGGCACGGGCCTGTTCATCCTGCGCATCATAGGATGAATCGTAGCTACTCATCAGCGGAAACGGTGGCACCGGTATCCGCTACCCTTCCCGACATCCACGCTCGCACCTCCACCAAATTCGGCTTTGGCCCTACGTTCTGGAACACGCACCACCAGACCACGGCCAGGCTCTGACTCATGGCGATATCGAGTGCCTGGTGCACAGTGCATCGTCGCCGTCTGCGCCAGCTACTCACGCACCTGCCGGCCCCGCTTCCGTGCCTTTCTCGCTGGCTGCTGGGTTGGGTGGCGCACAGAGCCGGGGCGAGCGAGCAGGAATCTGCGCAGTGCTGCCAGTCAAGTACGCCACCGCCGATGACGGCTGGCGTCTTCGGGGCGACCGGTGGCACTACAGCATCCGGTGGCTCGAGCGTCCCGGCCCTGGGACCTGCGGAGAACCCTGCTCGGAACGGGATCTGGCGAGAATGATCCGCTGACGTCGTGGTGGCGCACCTCTGGCGCCGTGGCCCAAGTATTACGCAGCCCAGTACAGGCATTGACCGCAGCGTGAACCCGAACACCGATCACCCCCGCGCCGCCGCGTGACGCATCGTGTGCTGATCCGCCCCACCAGGTGATCGCCACCCTGCCCGCGCGGACCACGATTCGGCTCCGAATAGCGGTCTACGGGGTGCCCAAAACCGCTGTGAGACTCCGAATGGCTGTCCAGCCTCGCCCCCAGACCGCGATTCGGTGCCGAATGGCGCTCGGGGGAGGCGTCGCCAGCTAAATCTGAACTGCGGCGAGCAAAGCAGGCATCCCCAGGCTGAATACCGCGGACCAGACTCGGACGAGGAGACGAAGGACGCTCTGCCCGTCAGGCCTGGCCCTCGATCGACCTCACGGCCTCGGGGCGTGACCGGCCGAACCGCTTGGCATAGAGCTGTTCGATGAACACAGGCAGCGGAGCCTTCCAGGGCTCCTGGCGATGATTGTTAATCTTGCTGAGCTTCCTCGGATTCAGCCCAAGCTCGCGTGCCATCTGCACGTGCACAGTCGAGAGCCGATGGCGTCGGCGAGCCTCGATCCAGGCCTGGTTCTCTGCTGGGTTCACCTTCGGCTTCTTCCCATACCCAATTGCACATTGCACCCAGTGCAGCGTACGGCGCGGCTCGGCCCACCGGATGCTGGGCTCGTCCACCCCGCGCTGCGCCGCCACCGACGCGGCTGCGGCCGGCAGACCGCTTCTCGGGCCGTTCCACGAGCGATCATGACGACATCCTCGGGCTGCTCGACCGGCTGGTCCGGATCGTGCTGCCGGTTCGAGCCGAGCAGGGCGCCCGCGACACGCAGCGGCGGCTGGTCGAACGGGGGCAACATCGTGCGGTCGGCGTGGCCGATCTGCTTGTTGCGGCGGCGGCCAAGGAAGCTGGGCTAACAGTGCTGCACTACGACGGCGACTTCGACCTCGTCGCCTCGGTGACCGGCCAGTCAGGTGAGTGGATAGTGCCGGCAGGCACGGCCGACTGAGTTCCGGACGGCGAGTCCATCAACTGATCGGCGGAGTATTGGCATAGGTCTGCGACCGACCCGGTTGGGGGAACTGCTCAATCTGGGCCGGGACTAGGGTGGATCGATGCCTGGCAAGACCGATCTGGTTGTCGATGGCGAGACGATCGCCCGCATTCTCACCAGCACCGAATCACCGGACGGAGACCAGACCAGGTTCATCCTCGACGTACTGGCCTCGGCTCCCGACGAGGCCTTGGCTTTCGTGTCCGGCCGCATCGAATGCCACACCGCCCGAGGCGGTACAGCCGACCCGCTGCTGCGAGCGCTGGGGTCACAGGCTCGCGGCAAGCGCGTCCAGGGTGCTGTCGCCCTCCTGGCCGCACGCGCCGCTGAAGGTGCCGGGGACTCCGTAGCAGCCAGCGACCTGATCAGCGAGGCACTGACCCACCGCCCCAATCTGGAGCCGGCCCTGCACGATGCCGCCCAGTACGCCGCCGCCCGCGGTGACTACCTCGCCGCCGACGGCTACCTGCGGCGCGCCCAGCTCCCCGACACGCTGCAACCGGGGCTCACCGAGATCCTCACCGCCGCGGTCGACGTCCCCCGCAACAGCCCCTGTCCGTGTGGGTCGGGTCGCAAGTTCAAGACCTGCTGCCGACACAACGCGACGCCTACGCTGGCCGTGCGCGTCCAGCTCGTCTACGCACTGCTGGGCAGCTATGGTGAGCGCGCTCCCGGCATAGAGATCATCAAACCGCTGCTGGACCGCGCCGAGGACGGCGAGTGGTACGCGATGTTCTTCCTGGATCTCGCCCTCTTCCAGGGTTGCCTGGTCGAAAAGTTCCTCGCCGCCCGAGGTCACTGGCTACGTCCCGACGAGCGGGCCCTCATCGATGACTGGCGCAAGATCCCCGTCACGCTGCACGAGTCGGTGGACGTACAGCGCGGCACCGGCGTCACCCTGCGCGCGCTCCCGGACGGGGACCCGATCTACCTGGCCGACAAGCTCTTCTCGCACTCCGCCCCACGGCTGGAGCTGTTCTGCGGCCGGCTGCTACACGACGGCACCACCCCCCGGATGCTGGCGCTGCCCGTCCGTGTCGCCCGGCACCGCCGTCGCGCCCTGATCGACCTGCTCGCCACAGGCCCGTCGAACGAACAGATCGCGGACTTCTTCGGTCCCGAACCACCGGTCCAGCTTCGTAACAGTGACGGCGACGACCTGTATGACTGCCGCGTTACCTACCACGTGCCCCACCCTCAGCGGACTTTCGACCGCCTAGCGCAGCAGCTGACCCAGACCGGCGAGGACCTCGTCGCCTGGCACCGGCCCCTGCCCGACGGGCGGGTGCTCAGCCTCGGCGAGATCCACCGGGATGGTGCTGACTTCACCGTCACCGCCAACTCCCCGGCCCGTCTCACCGAACTTGCGGACGTCTTGCGCGGCGTCGCCCCAGATGCCGTCGAATGCGACCGGCGCGCTGACCGGGTCAGCCCGGAGCCCGACGACCGCGAGGCCCGAACCCTCATCATGGAGTCCTACTTCGTCGATGCGGAGGAAGCCGGGGGCGAGCCCGAGGCCATCGCGGGGTGCTGGTGGGTCCGACCGTGGCGATGACGAGCGAGACTCAGTCCGTCCAGACCTTCCGCAACGAGAACACCGGCTGGTGCTTGGACGACAGCGTCGAGTTCGGGCTGCGTACCTATGGCTGCAATTACGGGCGTCATCAGCAGTGGAACGTCCGCGCCTGGGCTGACGGGACCCGTCAGCTGCGCAATGTCGCGACCGGCGGGTGCATCCTCGATACCAGATCGATCGGGATAGGCATCGCCCGCTGCGACTCCACCCGGTCTCAGAGCTGGTATGTCGGCGAGGTGCCCGACGGCGGAATCAGGTTTATCAACGAGAGCCCGAACTATTGCCTTGGGGACGATCGTGGCCGCCTTGTGAGCTGGTCATGCATCGGAGGCTACTACCCAGCCGAAACCATCTGGCACTAATCTCGATGTCATCGACCCGGTTGCCGCAAAAGTCTAACTGATTCGAGCCATTCCGGTGCTTCGCAGCCGGTGTGGCTCGAATTATGTGGAGCGCTGCTTATACTCTGGACGCTCCGCCTGTCAGGTCTGGTCCTCGATCAACCTCACGATCTCGGGGCACGACCGGGCACACTCCCCGCGGTGGGAGGCTGGAGTCGGGGGCGCACGCGGTTTCCATCAGGGTCGGCTACTCTGCGTTGATGACTACCGAGACCGAAGTCCTGGCCGATGTCGAGACCGTCGCCGGAATGCTCCTCGGCGACAAGCCGCTGGACGATGACCAGACCCTGTTTCTCCTTGACGCACTGGCCGCAGCCTCGGATGACGTACTGAGATCGGTCGCCGACCGGGTCGAATGCCACACCGCACGGGGCGCCACGGTCGAACCGCAGCTGACGGCGCTGCGGTCGCAGGCGCGCCGTAGGGAGACCAGGGCCGCCGTCACGCTCCTCGCCGCCCGCGCCGCCGAAGGCGCCGGGGACGCCGAGGCGGCTCGCAGGCTGATCGAGGAGGCGCTGAGCCACCGTCCGGGCCTGGAGTCGGCCCTGCACGACGGCGCCGAGTACGCCGCCGCGCGCGGCGACTATCCCACCGCTGACCGGTACCTGCGGCGCGCTGAGCGTCCCAGCCCACTGCGCGCGGGGTTGTCCGAGGCGCTCGCTGTCACCGTGGGCAACGTCCCCCGCAACGACCCTTGCCCGTGCGGGTCCGGCCGCAAGTTCAAAGCCTGCTGCCTGCGCGAGGGCGCGCCTCCGCTGACGGCGCGCGCCCAGCTCGTCGGCGCACTGCTGGGCACCTACGCGGAGCGCGCACCCGGCCGTGCGGGGAGCAACACAACGCCAAGCAGCCAGACCGAGGACACGCCCCAGACCGAGGACACCCCGCAGGGCGGGATGTTCTGCCTGGATCTCGCGCTCTTCCCCGGCGGCCTGGTCGACAAGTTCCTCGCCGCCCGGGGACACTGGCTGCGCCCCGACGAACGTGATCTCATCGAGATCTGGCGGCAGGTGTCCCCCGCCCTCTACGAGGTGCTGGACGTACAGCGCGGGACCGGCGTCACGGTGCGCGCCCTGCCGGACGGGGAGCCGATCCAGCTGGCCGACGAGCTGTTCTCGCAGTCCGCCCAGCGGCTGGAGCTGTACTGCGGCCGGGTCCTGGACGACGCCGACGTGCCGCGCATGGTGACCCGGCCGGTGCCCATTCCGCGCCACCGCCGCCGCGCCCTGGCTGACCTGCTCGCCGCGGACCCCTCGATCGAGCAGCTCGCGAACTTCTTCGCGCCGGAGCCCCCGGTCCAGATCCGCAACAGCGACGGTGACGACGTCCATGACTGCCGCGTCACCTACCGCGTGCCCCGCGCCCAGCACACCTTCGACCAGCTCACCCAGCGGCTGACCCAGACCGGCGACGGGGTCGTCGCCTGGCAGCGGGCCGAACCGGACGGACGGCTGCTGCACCTCGGGGCGATCCACCGGGATGGCGAGGACTTCACCGTCACCGCGAACTCCCCGGCCCGGATCGCCGAGCTCGAGGCGATCCTGCGCGACGCCGCCCCCGACGCCGTCGAACGGGACCGCCGCGCCGAGCGCCGCAGTCCCGACCCCGACGGCCGGGACGCCCGAAGCGTCATCATGGAGAGCTACTACTTGACCCCCGAGCCCGAGGGCAGCGCATCCGGCAGCGCAGTCACAGCCGCTGAGCGGTTGAGCCGGGACACCGAAGCAGGCTGGCTCGACACTCCCGGTGTGATCGGTGACCTGACGCCGCGCGAAGCCGCCACCTCCACCGACCCCGCAATCCTGGCCGAGCTTCGCAGCATGATCGACGATGTGGAGGCCACCCGCCTGCACGCCCAGCGCGCCGGGCAGTCCACGGCCGGCTTGATGGACTCCCAGCGATTGCGAGAGCTTCTTCGCGTCCAGTGAGTGGACTTGCGATCAAGCCGGGTGAGCAACATCAGGTACGTCGCTGACGATATCGATTACGACATGCTCGGGCTCGCCCAGGCGGCATGACTCCGGGGATCACCGACCGCAGCCATGATTCGTACAGTGCTCTCTTGCTCGCACCGTGCCACGATCGAGCTACACGCTTTACGCTTACCGCCTACAGCACCGGGAGGGGCTATGCGGCTCTTCATCAGCTACTCCAGTAAGGACAACGCTTCGGTAAAGCCTCTGGTCAGGGACCTCGAGGCGGCCAGGCACGCCGTGTGGGTCGATCAGGACCTGACCGGCGGAGACAGCTGGTGGCGGGAAATTCTGCAGCAGATCCGGCAGTGTGACGTCTTCGTCCTGGCGCTGTCGGACAACTCGCTGCGGTCGAAACCGTGCGTTGCCGAACTCGAGTACGCCAAGGCACTCGGCCTTCCGGTGGTCCCAGTGCAGATCGCTCCGGTGGACAGCCCACGCCTCGCGCCGATCGCGCAGATCCAGATTATCGACTACCGCGACCCCACAGCGACGGTGGGCATCGCCCTCGTCGCTGCCCTGCAGGACGGCGCGGCACGGCGTGGAGAGCTTCCCGATCCGCTGCCAGAGCCACCGCCGATTCCCTACGAGTACCTCATGCGCCTGTCGACGCGGATCGACTCCCCCACCCTGCAGCCCACCGACCAGCTGGCGATCGTGGCCCAGCTTCGCGACAGCTTGCAGATCGAGGACGACGACGGCGTTCAAGCCGACCTGGGTGCGCTCCTACGCCGCCTGCGGTCGCGGTCGGACGTCACCTTCCGCGTGGTGAGCGAGATTGACGCCTTGTTGCGACAGTACGACGACACGGCGAAACACGACGACACCGCAACATTGACGAGGGTGGCTTCCCAGTCGCAGCCAACAACCACGCCAAACCCGCCGTCGGGATCGTCGACGGCGCCGCCCGGCTGGCCGTCCTATCAGACGGATCGACCACAGCAACCCCCGTGGTACGGATCGCCACCCTTGTACGGACCCGGGGCCCCGCCCGTCACCTCGCCGCCTACTCAGCCCGCCGGCCAGCAGGTCGCGATCTGGGGAATTGTGCTCGGTGCGGCCGGCTTACTCCTTCCGTTCATCGGTATGGGCGGGATCGTCTGCGCCGCCGTGGCCAAGTCGCGGAAGCAACCGCTGGCCGATACGGCGCTCGCGATTTCAATCATCGCCACAGTCGTGGGCCTGCTGATCTGGGCCAGTCTCTCAGCCTAGCAACCGGGCCGGCCTGGCCAGCTGCTCAGCGCAGGCGTTCGTGGCCGAGCATTGGGTACGTTCATCCTCGTGTGCACGATCTCCGTGGTGCGCGGCGCGCACAGCCGGGATCGCCGCCTACCGACGAGCGATGCGGGTCACCGGCGTGCAGCCACCGGACACCCCCACTCTCACCTGGGCGCCGATCATGGGTCGCGACGAAGCCGCGGTTCTCGATGCGGCCGAGCGCATGCTGGAGTCCGCGCTGGACGCCGACGCCTTCACCCCCGCCGGGCAGGGATGGCGAGCAACCCAGCGCGACCTGGTCGACGCCTGGCTGCGGCGCGGTTCGGCTGGGGCCTGCCCGCCTTCACCATCCGCCGGGAGACCGACGTCGTCGAGGTCGTCGAGGTCCGTGATCTCGCCACCCGGGCCCGCCTGATCGCCGTCCGAAAGCGCCGGCTCACCCTGACCGCAACCGGCCGCGCGGCCCTCGACGAACCCGCACAGTTGACGATGTTGAGGCCACTCGCCTGCACGCCCAGCGCGCCGGGCAGTCCACGGCCGGCTTGACCTGCGATCTGCGCACCGGCGATCACCTTCAGGTCCGGGAGCACAGCGACCAACCCGGTTGCGGAAACTGCTCAACCTGGGCCACGACTAGGGCGAATGATCAAGTCGCGCTACACCGCGAGTCATTGGGTACCTTCATCCTTGTGAAGAAGCTGATCAACGATCCGGCCGACGTGGTCGCCGACGCGCTACGCGGCATGGCGGCCGCCCACCCGGAGCTGCGCGTCGACCACGTCCACAAGATCATCTACCGCGGTACGGCCCCGATCCAGGGCAAGGTCGGGCTCGTCTCGGGGGGCGGTTCGGGCCACGAACCACTGCACGGCGGGTTCGTCGGCCCCGGAATGCTCGATGCCGCCTGCGCAGGCGAAGTGTTCACCTCGCCGGTCCCCGGCCAGATACTCGAGGCGACGAATAACGTCGACGGCGGCGCGGGGGTCCTGCACATCGTGAAGAACTACACCGGCGACGTCATGAACTTCGAGATGGCCGCCGAGCTCGCCGCAGCCGAAACCGGTGTCGAGGTCGTCGCCGTGGTCACCGCTGACGACGTCGCCGTGCAGGACAGCCTCTTCACCGCCGGACGGCGTGGGGTCGGCGTCACAGTACTGGTGGAGAAGATCGCCGGCGCCGCAGCCGAGCAGGGCCGCAGCCTCACCGAGGTCGCCGACGTGGCAAGGAAGGTCAACGACCGCGGCCGGAGCATGGGCCTGGCCCTGACCTCGTGCACCGTACCCACCGCAGGTCAGCCGACGTTCGACCTGCCGGAGACCGAGATCGAGGTCGGCATCGGCATCCACGGCGAGCCGGGCAGGCGACGGCTGCCACTGGCCCCCGCCAGGCAGGTGGCCCAGTACCTGCTCGACCCGATCCTCGCCGACCTCGACTTCACCGGAGGCGACGGCGTCATCGCCTTCGTCAACGGGATGGGTGGCACCCCGCTGATCGAGCTCTACCTCATGTACCACGAGGTGGCGACGATCCTGGACAAGGCAGGCGTGCGGGTCGCCCGGTCACTGGTCGGCCCCTACCTCACCAGTCTGGAGATGGCCGGGTGCTCGGTAACACTGCTCAAGGTGGACGACGACCTCGTGCGACTGTGGGACGCGCCGGTGCGTACCGCGGCGCTGCGGTGGGGCGGGTAGCTGATGAGCCAGCCGGTCAATGTCGAGGCGCTGACCAGGTGGATCCGTGAATTCGCCGGGTTCGTCGCGGCGAACAAGGAGCTACTCACCCGGCTCGACTCCGCCATCGGCGACGCCGACCACGGGGCCAACATGGACCGCGGGATGACGGCGGTTACGGCCGCCCTGAACGGTGGGCCCCCGTCCAGCGCCCAAGCGCTACTCAGGCAGGTCGGAATGACCTTGATCAGCAACGTCGGCGGGGCCAGCGGACCGCTGTACGGCACGCTCTTCCTCCGAATGGCCACCGCCGCGGAGGACATCGAGACCCTGGACGGCCCGGCGTTCGCCGACGCACTGCGAGCCGGCCTGCAGGGTGTGATCCAGCGCGGTAAGGCGCGCGCAGGCGACAAGACGATGGTCGACGCGCTGGCCCCCGCCGTCGATGCACTGGAGGGAGCACTGGCCGGTGGTGCCCGGCTCGGTCCGGCGCTATGGGCGGCCGCCCGCGCTGCGGATGCCGGGCGCGATGCCACGGCGCCCATGCTGGCCAGGAAAGGCCGCGCGAGCTACCTCGGGGAACGAAGCGTCGGCCACCAGGATCCGGGCGCAACGTCGGCCGCGCTGCTCGTCGCGGCGGCCGCCACCGCACTGACCGAGAGCTGACGCCGGTGCCACCCGTGGTCGGTCTCGTCGTCGTGTCCCATAGCCGTGCCCTCGCCCGCGCCGCGGTCGCCCTCGCCCAGCAGATGCTGCCCAGCAAAGGACAACCCAGCGAAGGACAACCCAGCGAAGGACAACCCAGCCGAGGGGTTCGGATCGAGGTCGCAGCCGGCCTCGACGACACGACACTCGGTACCGACGCCGGGCAGATCGCCGCGGCCATCACCGCCGCCGACCAGGGTGGCGGCGTCGTCGTCCTGATGGACCTCGGCAGCGCCGTGCTCTCCGCCGAGCTCGCCCTCGACCTGCTTGACGACGACACCGGCCGGCAGGTCCTGCTCTCCCCCGCCCCGCTCGTCGAGGGCCTGCTCGTCGCTGCGGTCGCCGCAGCAGGTGGCGCCACCCGGGAGGAGGTGGCAGCCGAGGCAGCAGGAGCGCTGGCAGGCAAGACGGCACACCTGAGTTCGCCGGGCCCGGTACTTGATGGCGAGTTGCTTGATGGCGAGTTGCTTGAGGGCGACCAGCCCTACCTCGGCGAGCTCGTCGGCACCTTCACGGTGGCGAACCCGCATGGGCTGCACGCCCGCCCGGCCGCTCGTCTGGTGCAGCTGGTGCGTGCGCTCGACGCGCCGGTCCGGCTGCGCAACCTGACCACGGACTCACCCTGGGTCCGGGCGTCGAGCCTGTCCCGAGTGAGCACCCTCGGTGCCGTGGGCGGCCATGAGGTCGAGGTCAGGATCGCCGGGCCACAGCAGGCATTGGACCAGCTGCTCGCCCTGGCCGCCCGGGGCTTCGGAGACGACCTCGGTACCGAAGCCCCGGGCGGCCAGGGCGAGCGGCGCACACCGCTGCCTGCCTCACCCGGAATCGGCATCGGCCCGGCGTGCTCGACCAGATTCGCGCCCCTCGACATTCCCGCGCACACCGACGACCCGGCAGGACAGTGGCATCGCCTGCAGGCGGCCATCGCCACCGTCCGCGGCGATGTGCAACGGGTACAGACACATACCGCCCGCGAGGTCGGAGCGGCGCAGGCCGCCATCTTCGACGCGCACCTGCTGCTCCTCGACGACGCCGACCTGCTCGACGAGGTCCGCTCGCGGGTGCACGGCAGGCAGGCTGCGGCCGCTGCCTGGTCAGCCACCCTCAACCGGGTCGGCGCGGAGCTCGCTGCCCTCCCCGACCAGTACCAGCAGGCTCGGGCCGCGGACGTGCATGCCGTCGGGGACCAGGTCCTCCGCGCGTTGCTCGGCGTCCCGGATGCGATCGCGTGTCACGGGGGCGTGCTTGTGGCCGCCGATCTGACCCCGGCGCAGGCGGCACAACTCGATCCGCGGCAGGTGTGCGCCGTGCTGCTGGCGTTCGGTGCCCCGATGTCACACAGCGCGATCATGCTGCGGGCCCGGGGCATCCCGGCCATCGCCGCAGCAGGCCCGGCCGTGCTCAACATCGACGAGGGCACCCTGCTCGCGGTCGACGGCACGCTCGGCGAGTTCGTCATCGATCCACCCCCCGACGTAGTGGCGACCTGGCGTACCCGGGCCGCTGACCTGGCCCGGCGAGACCGCCATGCCCTGGCCCACGCTGCGTCGCCCGCCGCCACGAGTGACGGAGTCGCGGTCCTCGTCGGCGCCAACATCGGCTCCTTCGAGGACGCCAAGGCGGCCCTGGCTTGCGGCGCCGACCTGGCGGGCCTGGTCAGGACGGAGTTCCTGTTCCTCGGCCGGGCGCAGGCTCCCGATGTCGAGGAACAGGAAGCGGCCTACCGGAGCATCGCCCAGGGGCTCGGTGGGCGGCGGATCACTCTACGCACCCTGGACGTCGGTGCGGACAAGCCGCTGCGCTACCTGCCGACGCCTGCCGAAGCGAACCCGTTTCTGGGCGTGCGCGGCATCCGGCTGTCGCTGGCCCACCCGGCGCAGTTCTGCGATCAGTTGCTCGCCATGGTGCGCGTCGCCCACGACGTGCCGGTGAGTCTCATGTTCCCGATGATCAGCACTTTCGACGAGTTCCGGCGGGCCCGGCGCATGCTCGACGACGCGATCGCCGTGGCAGGCCGAGGAAGACCACCCGATCTCCAGGTTGGGATCATGGTCGAAGTCCCGGCGACAGCACTCAAGGCGGCCACTTTCGCCCCGCATGTCGACTTCCTCAGCATCGGTACCAACGACCTGACCCAGTACGCGCTGGCCGCCGAGCGCGGCAACCCCGCCGTCGCCTGCGACCCGTGTGATCCTGGCGTGCTGCGCCTCGTAGACGTCGTCTGCCAGGGCGCCGGGCGGCAGGCGCGCGTTGCGGTCTGCGGCGAACTGGCTGCCGACGAGCGAGCCTGCGCGCTGCTGCTCGGACTCGGGGTCCGCGAGCTCAGCGTCGCGCCACCAGCGGTCCCCGCGATCAAGCAGATGGTGCGCGGCGTGCACAGCCGCGATGCGGCCGCGCTCGCCAGGGCCGCCCTCGCCGCTCAGAGCGCGACCAGCGTCCGCGAACTCCTTGCGGAGCGCGTTCTCGATCAGCAAGCGTGAACGCTGCAGGCAGCGAGGAGGATCTCCCGGTGACCGACTCGGCGGAGCTCGACGAGCAGGTGCTCGGCTGGTTGTCTCCCGACGACCGGGACCCGGCCTCAGTCAGCCAGCATGACGCCCAGCAGCTGGCGTGGTACACGGCTCCACGGAAGTGGGTCATGCCGGATGAGGTGCTGCCAGAGGTGGGCGCCGCCTGCGCCAGGCTGCTGGAGACCTCGGGTCGGCACCGCGGTGCAGCGGCGCTGCGCAAGCACACCCCGGGTGTGCTGGCTGGCTGGGCCCGCTCACCACTGGCCGGGATCGCCGCCTACCGACGAGCGATGCAGGCCACCGGCGTGCAACCGCCGGACACCCCCACCCTCACCTGGGCGCCGATCATGGGTCGCGACGAAGCCGCGGTTCTCAGTGCAGCGCAGCGCATGCTGGAGTCCGCGCTGGACGTCGGCGCATTCACCCCTGGCGCGCGGGCGTGGCGAGCGACCCAGCGCGACCTGGTCGACGCCTGGCTGCGCACCCCGTCCGCCCTGTTCGCCGGACGAACACCCGTCGACGTGGTCCACGCTGAACGCGCCGTCCACTGGGTCGACGCAGGCACCACGGCCCGGGGCGCGATCCTGCGCGCTGTCCTGCCCCGCCTCACCACGCGCACCGACGAGGAACGCGGCCCCCTAGACTCACTGCGGTTCCTGCTCGAAGCCATCAGCGACGGGTTCACCCTCACCACCACCGGCCAGCTACCCCCGGCCTTGGTCCGGGACGCCGCAGCGCGGTTCGGCTGGGGCCTGCCCGCCTTCAAGATCCGCAAGGAGAGTGACGTCGTCGAGCTCGTCGAGCTCCGCGATCTCGCGACCAGGGCCCACCTGATCGCGGTCCGAAAGCGCCAGCTCACCCTTACTACCGTCGGCCGGGCAGCCCTCGACGACCCGGCGCAGTTATGGAGCGCCGCTGCGGCCGGCTGGTTCGATCACGACGACTTCGCCGCTCACATCGCCGAGATCGCCGCTGCGATCCTGCTCGACGTCCCGGCCACCGCTGAGTCCCTGACCAGCGCCGCGCACGAGGCCGTCGCCGCCAGCTTTCACCACAGCGACGGCACCCATCCCGATCTTCTCGAGGCGCGCCTCGCGCTCTGGGAATGGCTGCGACCAGGGCTCACCCTCGGCTGGCTCACCACACCAGCCAGCGGCGAACACCGCCTCACCACAACCGGCAGGGCCGCCGCCCTCGACGGGCTGTGCCACCGCAGACGAGGGAGTCGTCGCGCCTGAGGCAATAGCCTTCCTGCTCCGGACCCGCGGCGCCGCTCACTTGCCGGAGGTACTGCAGCTGACCGCGCCGTTCCGGGCTGATCCCCTGCTGCTACCGGAACTACGCGCACGGTTGGCCTGATTGGCACCAGAGAGCTCTCCCGCTCCCAATGCCGCCTCCTCGGCAGTTGTGATCCGCCAGGCTTTGGTGCAAGCCTAGTGGTAAGCATCCTTCAACCAGGTCGTGTTGTACCCCCGAACCAGGCCGGGCGCGTTGGTCCGTCAGGTCCAAGGAGAAAACAGATGTCCTCGCATCCCAACCCGCGGACCGGCCTGGATGCCGGCATCGACCAGTTGATCTCGCTCGATACGCGGGAGGTCGGGAGCAGCTGCCTGGTCACCGTCGCTGGCGAGGTCGACATGATGACCACCCCCCATCTGCGTTCCTACCTGAAGCAGCAGGTCGAGCGAACCGGTTCGCTGCTGGTGCTCGATCTGCGGCGGATCACGTTCCTCGGGTCCAGCGGCCTCGCAGTGCTGGTCGAGGTTCTGGACTGGACCCGTGCGCGCCACATCGCACTGCGGCTGGTGTGCGACTCCCGCGAGGTCGTTCGGCCACTGGAGGCCACCGGCCTGACCGAACTGTTCGAGATCCACACCGAACCGGACACCGCGCTCACGCCTTCCTGACAACCGGGGAGCGAAACACCCGACCGGAGGTCACATGTTTGGGCGGTGAACCGGGACGGGTACCCCTACCTCCGTGACGGGTTCCGACTTTCGATGCGCAGCGGGTGTAACACCGGTACTTGCTGCACATGGTGCAGTAACCATCGAGGTGGACATCCTGCCTACCCAGATAGCCACCGTGCGGGCGGTGGCGGCTGACCTCGCGGCGCGAGCCGATTTCGATCTCGATGCGGTGTCCGATCTGAGGATGGCGGTGGATGAGGTGTGCTCGACGCTGGCCACCCTGGCGCGGCCGGGCTCTCGGCTGCACTGCACGCTGCGGGTCGATCCGGACCGGATCACGGTGGTCGCGCGGATCCCGAAGCCGGAATACTCAATGATCTCTCAGAACACCTTTGGATGGCAGGTGCTGGCTACCCTCACTGACAAGGTCGAGATAATAGCCGAGCACGATTCCGACACCCCGTCGCTAGGTATCCAGTTGATCAAGATGCGACGGGGAATCACCGCATGACTCCCGTGGCATCACTGCCCGCCAAGACCACGGCAGCGAATGACACCGAATATGCGTATCTCACTCCTCGTTTCGTCGAGTTCGCTGCCTTGTCACCGCAGCACCCACGCCGGGCCGAACTTCGGGATCAGTTGGTCCGGGGCCACCTGCCCGTCGCCCAGCACATCGCCCGCCGTTTCGCGCACCGCGGCGAACCACTCGATGACCTCGAACAAGTCGCTACCGTCGGTCTGATCAACGCGGTGGACCGGTTCGAGCCAGATCGCGGAGTGGACTTCCTTTCCTACGCGGTACCCACCATTACCGGGGAGGTTCGAAGGCATTTCCGGGACCACGGCTGGGCCATGCGGGTACCACGCAGACTCAAGGACCTGCACGTCACCCTGGGCGCCGCGACCTTGGAGCTGTCCCAGCGCTACGGCCGGGCGCCCACCGTGACCGAACTCGCCCACCACCTCGACCTGCCGCGCGAGCAGATCGTCGACGGACTGGAAGCAGCCAACGCCTACCGGGGTAAGTCACTGGACTGCCTACTCGTCGACGAGGAAGGCAGCAGCACCCTCGCAGAACTGATCGGTACCGCGGACAGCGAGCTGGAACGCGTGGAATATCGCGAGGCGCTGAAGCCACTGTTGGCCGAGCTGCCCCAACGCGAACGCACGATCCTGCTCCTGCGCTTCTTCGGCAACATGACCCAGACCCAAATTGCCGAGCAGATCGGCATCTCCCAGATGCACGTCTCCCGGCTGCTCACCCACACCCTGGCCACCCTGCGCGCGCGCCTGGCCTAAGCGCCCCCCTCACGCCCGCGTGTCCGGCGTTCATGCCCGGTGTGTCCGTTGCTGGGCGCCAGAATCGGCAATCCAATCAGCTTCGAGGGGTCGATCTCCAGTACGCTGGCCAGTGCTACGATTTCAGAGAGGGTTAGCTCACGCTGTCCGCACTCGATACGATGCAGGGTGGATTTACTCATCCCCGCCAACCCGGCGATGACCCGCAGCGACTTGTCCCGGGCATTGCGTATGCGCTGAATGCGCCAGCCGATCGTGCGCGTAGCGTCCATCGCGGCGCCGTTATTCACCGAAGTAAGCCTTCCCTGATGCCTCGGGGGACTATTTCGGGGTAGCGCACTTCGGCTGGGGTGCGCGAGCCAGGCCACCGGCCTGCCGTCCGGTGCGTGGGTTGGCTGTGGTGGGGCTTGGTCGTCGCTGCTGGAGTTGCGGTCAGCGAAGTGCTGCTGGGCAGAGCCGTGACTGGCCGCACTCGGACTATTACCGTGGGCGCACCCGATTCCCGCCGAGATCGAGGGGGCCTTCGTGAGTGAGCCGCACCTGATGCGTCAGGACGCGACGAATGCGGTGCTGATCGGTTGTCTGGCCCGATTGAGCTGGACCCCGGAGGAGTTCGCCACCCACCTCAACAAGCTGGCCCGCTCGTTGCGCCCGGCGGTCCCGCAGATCCATCCGTCTCCATCGCGTCAAGCACAGCCGCGTCGATGCTGTCGGGCGCGATGTCGAGCAGCATCCGGGCGTAGGCGAGCACGTTGATGATCGTCTTGTCGGCGATCAGCAACTGATGGTTGCGGGCGGTGCGCAGCTGGTACTGCAAATGCGTGGCAAACACGTCAACCTCAGCGGCCAGGTCGAAGGTGCCGCGCTGGTGGATAACGATCTCTTCCATGAACGGGCTGGACCGTACCGGTTCGCCCATCGCGGCGACGTTGACGGGGAGGAGATGCGCCTGGCGCCTAGGTCGGAGGATATAGCGGTGGCTACTGTGCGCGAAGATCTCCGGTCCTAACGTGACCTGCCGGTACGCTTGTTCCTCAGCACCCACAAGTACCGCGAGCGGGCTGTTCACCGAAGACGCCGATCGGGCGCCGACAAGCGAGATCGTCAAAGTGGTCGCGTTCACCACGGGCGGCGGCGAGTCGCGTGATCGAGTTGGGCTCGTCTGGGAAGTTTGCGGCGCAGGTATCAGCTACCGTCCGCCGTGACTCCTCACCGATATGACCGGATCATCAGGCCGGGCTACGTCAGCCAGCAACACACACGCAGAACCTCGCGCACCGTAGAAAGGAATCCCATGACCATCCACATTTCGGCGCCGAGAGACAACGAGAAGATTCACTACACCGCGGACGGCACCGATCAGCACAGTGACATCGTGGCTTGCCCCGAATGCTCCATGACTGCCGCCTTACAATGGGGCGGTCGG
>JBQTGW010000277.1:0-8550 GCA_052390495.1 Pseudonocardiales bacterium | reverse complement strand
TAGCGGCCCCACCGGGCGTAGCGGCCCCACCGGGCGTAGCGGCCCCACCGGGCGTAGCGGCCCCACCGGGCGTAGCGGCCCCACCGGGCGTAGCGGCCCCACCGGGCGTAGCGGCCCCACCGGGGCGGCACCCCCAACGCTGAGGTCAGCAACAAGCGATCGCACAACCGCTACAGGTAGTGACCGTCGCGGACCCCTGCGCCCGGTCGGCTCGATCTCGTTATATGGGAGCAATCCCGCACAGTAAAGAATCAACAGATGCCTTTCCATACGCCCTTCGGCGTGAGGTAGTTCGGAACGGACCAAAGACCAGGCCATGGCCGCCAGCCTCATGTTTCTATACGCCCTTCGGCGTGAGGTGGTTCGGAACTTGCATAACACGCCGAAGGTTGTTGCGAAACACCATCAAGTTTCTATACGCCCTTCGGCGTGAGGTGGTTCAGAACATCGATACTGCTGGGGTATCTGAACGTCGTCCAGGTTTCTATACGCCCTTCGGCGTGAGGTGGTTCGGAACCGCGCTGGTCGTGGTCGTAATCTGGCAAGGTCGGCGGTTTCTATACGCCCTTCGGCGTGAGGTGGTTCGGAACACAAGGACTACGCCAAGGAGCATGACGTCAAAGTTTCTATACGCCCTTCGGCGTGAGGTGGTTCGGAACTTTCCAGCCCCTGGCTGCGGACATGTTCCCCGACCAGGTCCCGTTTCTATACGCCCTTCGGCGTGAGGTGGTTCGGAACCCTACCCTGGTTTGCGGGTCTCTGACCAGCATGTTTGGGGGGCTGCTGCACGCGAGGCTTCACGAAGATCGTTTTCTGACCTTGGAACGGAGCAGGGAGGGGTGTTTCTGCAGGTAGCGGGCTTGCACGCGAGACACGATGTCGATCTTCCCGAGCCGTCCCCCGAACGGAGTAACGAGACTCGCCTACGGTAGTCACAGTACCGCTCAGAAGGGCTTATCCGGAGTTGCGTCGGGCTGACCACGGACTGCAGGCGCGACCAGCACACGGCGCAGGTGGGCAGCGGGCGCACAGTGCCTGTGGCCCGATAGATCCCTCATGTATGCATCTGATCATGACATCCCCATCCTCTCGGGGCGACCGCAGGTACGGCAACACTGCGCTGGAGCAGGTCGAATCGCACGCCGAAGGTTCTCGTTTCTTGATGTTCTGGGCCTGAGTTCCTCGACGGAGCTAGCGACGTACCTACGGCAGGCGGGAGACCATGGCGTCGGATGGGCTGCACCGCCGCGCACCGGGCTACGCCGCTCGCTACTCTGCTTCTGGCGCACCTGACGTCCGGCCCTCAATAGCTCAGCTGGATAGAGCAAGCGACTTCTCATCGCTGGGCCGCAGGTTCGAGTCCTGTCGTCGGTGGGGAGCTGGTGAGGAGATGTCCGTCGTGGGCGTTGACGACGAGGTGCTGGCGATCGGTGGGCGGTTGCGCAGGATCCGCCGTCGGCGCGGGCTGGGCCTGACCGTGACGGCCGGGCTCGCCGGCATCAGCAAGCCCTACTTATCGATGCTGGAACGGGGAGAACGCGGGTTCAACCGGCGCGGTCTGCTCGAAGACCTCGCCACAGCAGTGGGCTGCTCTGTGGCCGACCTGACCGGGCAGCCGTACCTGACTCAAGACCGGGAGACCATTGAGGGGCGAGCAATGCTGCCCGGCATCAGCCTGGCGCTCAACGACTTCGGACCCGACGACGTACCCGATATCACGCCGCGACCACTCGATGAGTTACTGGTTTGGGCCGACAGCGCAAACGAACACCGCGACCAAGGCCGGTACGCACAGGCTGGACGTGACCTGGGCACGCTGTTGACCGAACTGCAAGCGCACGCGCTGACAGCCGGACCGACCGACCGGGCCCGCGCGTTCACGGCCCTCGTACAGTCATGCATCTTGGCCAGCGACGTCGCGCAAGGGGTAGCCGGAAATATTGAGTTGGCGATATCAGCGGTTAAACGTGGGTACGACATGGCCTGCCGGTATGGCGACCCCGGGCTGATCGGTTTCGCCCGGTGGCAGTGGGCGCTAAGACTGTTGCGGCTTAACGCACGTGGCGGTGCTTCGCGAGTGCTCACCACTGGGATTGACGAGCTAGCGTCGTCCGTTCGCCTGCGTAGCGAGGATACCTTGCCCGCAGAGGGGCTTGGCTTTGCGCATTTGGCGTCGGCGCAGTGCGCGGCGCGGGGCAAGCGGCGCGACGACGCGCAGGCTCATCTGGCCGAGGCCCGGGAGATCGCCACCCGGATCGGGGAGTGCAACGGGATGCGCATGCACTTCGGTCCAACCAATGTCGCGGTGTGGCAGTTGGCAATTGGTGTCGAGCTGGATGAGGGTGGCCGAGCCTATGAGGTGGCTACCCGGATGCCGCTGGATATGGCCGCGCTCAATAGCCAAGACAGATCGGCGTCGCTGCATTTCGATCTGGCGCGGGCGCTGGTGCAGGACGGACCGAACCGCGACGCAGAGGCGATCCGACATCTGGACACCGCCGACCGATTGGCCCCGGTTCGACTCCGCAACGACCCGATCGCCCGGGATCTGGTGAACGTCCTGCATCGGCGGGCAACACGCCGAATATGGGAGCTGGACAGCCTGTGCAACCGGTTCGGTATCACCAAGAGTTAACAAGAGAAGATGTCCGTAATGGGCGCTGACGACGAAGTGCTGGCGATCGGTGAGCGGCTGCGCAGGATCCGCAGTCGGCGTGGGCTGGGCCTGACCGTGGCTGCCGGGCTTGCAGGGATCAGCAAGCCGTACCTGTCGATGCTGGAACGGGGAGAGCGCGGGTTCAATCGGCGTGGTCTGCTCGAAGACCTCGCCGGGGCGTTGGGTTGCTCGGTGGCCGACCTGACCGGCCAGCCTTACCACCTCCCGGATCGGCAGAGCGTGGACGTGGGCGCCGCTGTCGCGGAGATCAGTACGGTGCTGCATGACACCACGCTCGCCGATGTGCCCGATGTGCCCGCCCGTTGCCGGAATTGGTTCGCGCCGCTGCGCAAGCCAACGCCTATGCCGACGATGCCCGCTACGCGATGGCAGGCAAAGACATGGGGCCGTTGCTGACCGAGCTCCACGTGCACGCAGTGACCGGTAGTTCCGAGGAGCGGCACGCCGCGTTGGCCGGGCTGGCGGAGGCGTGCATGGTGGCCTACTGTCTCGCCTACCGGATCGGGGACGCCGCGCTAGCGGTCACTGCTGCCTGCCGTGGTTTCGATGCCGCAAAGCTCGCCGAGCGTCCAGATCTGGCCGGGATGCTGGCGATGAGCCGGACTGTCGCACTGATGCGGGTACGAGCCAGGCGGCGTGCGGCCTCGGTGTGCGCCGAGACGCTCACCGAGCTGTCTGCCCTGCCAGGGCCGACACCGGAGGAGACCAGGGTCGGCCAGGCGCGCGGCATCCTGCACCTGACCTCGGCCCTGGTCGCCGCGCGCGACGGTCGTAGCGGTGAGGTAGTCACGCATCTCGGCGAGGCCCGTTCGCTGGCCTCGCACATCGGCGAGCGGAACTTCTTGCGTTATCACTTCGGGCCGACCAACGTGGCCGACTGGGAACTGTCGATCGCGCTGGAAACCGGCGACGGTCCGGAGGCGGCTCAACGCTTCGCCTCTCAGGCCGTCGACCTGTCGGTGCTGGGCAGCAGATGCCGGGAGGGCTACGTGCGCTTTGCCTTGGCGCTCTGGGAGTTGCGCCCGCTCAGCCTCACCGACACCGGCAAGGCCCGGTACGCCGTCCTCTGCGCGCAGCGGGACCCAGAGCACACGGTGCCGCCACCCGAGTGCGGGTACCCCCCAGACCCCGGTCGGTCGCCGGAGCGAGCCCCTCCCCCGGCTCCCGGCGACCGATCGGGCCCCACCTGAACGCCCCGACGACAGGACCCGAGGTCACTGCCACCGAGCGGACACCATAACGTCGGCGAAGTCAGGGGCACAGTACCCACGCGCGGTCCTACGCGGAGTGGCGGCACCGCTGGGGCGTGACACCCAACGCTGACATCGACAACAAAACCGAGGTCGACAACAAACAAAACTGAGGTGCAGTGGTGACCGACGACCTGGTGAGCACGCTGCGGGCGGCGAGCGGCAGACAGGACCGGCAGAGTCACCGCGCGGTGCTGTTGAACCCGTCCTCGGACCGGGATCGACGCCGGCTCGACGAGCTGGCGCCTGTCCAACCTGAACCGGGTGGCCGGTGGGATCGCAGACGTCGGGATCAACAAGGCGGTACTCGCGGCCCGTGAGGTGGCTGAGCTCGACCCCTGTCTGCGGGTGGCCGTGCACGAGGACGGCGTGCACGAAGACACCCTCGACGCGTTCCTCACCGGCATCGACATCGTGCTGGACGAGTGCGACGACCTGGCGATGAAGCTGCTGCTCCGCGAGCGGGCCAGGGCAGTGCGGGTACCGGTCGTCATGGTGACCAGCGACCGCGGGCTGCTCGACGTCGAGCGGTTCGACCGCGAACCCGGGCGCGAACCCTTCCACGGCGCCCTGGCCGGCCTCCGCGCTGTCGACCTGCGGGGGCTCACCACCAAGCAGAAGGTGCCCTACGTGCTGCGCATCCTCGACGCCGGACGGATGCAGCCCCGCGCGGCGGCGTCGCTGGTCGAGGTGGGGCAGACGCTGCGGCGGCGTCGCTGGTCGAGGTGGGGCAGACGCTGTCCACCTGGCCGCAACTCGCCTCGGACGTCGCGCTCGGCGGCGCCATGGCGGCGAACGCGGTCCGGCGGATCGCGCTCGGCGAGCTCGTCATGTCGGGCCGTTATGAGGTGGACCTCGACGTGCTCGTCCGCGACGGTTCCGCGCGTCCCACGCCGACGGCGCGGTCCTGGGTGCCCGAGCCGGCGAGCGTGGCGGCGCCGGTGCTCCCGATGCCGACGCCGGGCAGGGCGTCGCTGCCCACCCACGACGAGGTGCGCTTCATCGTCGGCTGCGCGACGCTCGCGCCATCCGGGGGAAACGCTCAGCCGTGGCGGTTCACCTGTCAGGGTGCCACCCTCGGAGGAGCCGTCGACGGCACGCGGTGGTCGCTGCTCGACTTCCAAGGCCGGGCGAGCGGCCTCGCGCTGGGTGCCGCGCTGGAAGCCGCGCTGATCGGCGCCCGCGCGCTCGGGTTCGTCGCGCAGACAGTCGTCCACTCCGGAGCGCCCCGGTGGGAGCTCACCCTCCAGCGCGCGGATGCGTCGGCCGCCACACCCGAGCTGACGTTGCTCCGCGAGCGCTGCTGCAACCGGGTGGGCCGGCCATCGCCCCCGATCCCACCCGACGACCTGGCCGGTCTCGTCGCAAGCGCGCAACCGCTGGAGGTGGTGACGGTCACCGATCCCGGTGCGCTCGGGCTGCTCGGCGAGGCACTCGGCGAGCTTGATCGGGTGCGGTTCCTGATAGACCTCGCCTCCCTCGAACTCGACGCCACGGACGTGGCGTCGGCGGTCCGACCCAGGCTGAGCCCGCTCGCTACGCTGCTCCTGGCGCACCTGACGCCCGGCCCCCGTAGCTCAGCTGGATAGAGCAAGCGACTTCTAATCGCTAGGCCGCAGGTTCGAGTCCTGCCGGGGGCACCAAACTAGACGTATTCGAACCTTCGACACCGCGAACAGGTGCCGAAGGCCCAACAGCAAGACCCCCAGCGGCGCACAGCGCCCTGGGGGTCTTGCTGTTGGTGCTGGTCACCAGTCGTCCCAAGATGTCGGCCATCGTGATCTGGCCAGCTTCCCGGTCGGCCAGAATGGCTCGTCCAGCATCAAGGACATCATGGTCGAGGAGGGTGTCGAACGGTGCGGCGTACTCGCTGTGGGTACCTTCGTCGTCGATGTACAGGTGGGTGAAGAACGCTTGGTTGAACAGTCTGCGAAGACGCGGCTCAGCGGCCAGGTACGCGGCGTGACAGTCGCGAGCGAGGTCAAGGGCGCGAGCCAGGTTGGCTTCGATCTCGGCGAACGTCGCCGTGGCGGCCGTGACTCGCTGCTCGATGGTTGCCAGCTGGCTGCTGATGCGCTGCTGTTCGCTGGCGATCAGGTCGAGCGGCATCGCGCCGCTGTAGATGGCTTCCACCGGCTTCTGCCGCTGGGCCGTGAGCTTCGCCTTCTCGCCTGACAGCTGCTTGTGCTCGCTCTCGGCGTCTAGACGCCGGGTCGCCAGTTCGGCACAGAGTCCGTCCTCCACTGAGTCTCGCAGCGCAGGGTCAAGGCGGACAGTGGCCCAGTGGTCTTCGACGAGTTTCTCGACCTTGGCGATGAGCAGGGCTTTGCGGGTGCAGGTGGTGATCTTGAGGTGGCGGCCCAGACAGACGAAGTAGGGGTAGATGATGCCGTAACGGTTCTTGGCGTTGGTGATGATCAGCCTGCTGCCGCAGTTGCCGCAGAAGACACTGGATTTGAGGTAGTGCGGGTGGTCGCGTTGCCGCTCGCCGACGAGGTTGGCGGCAAGCACATCCTGGACTCGCTGCCAGGTGACCGGGTCGATCAACGGCTGGTGGGTGCCCTGGTGGATCACACCCCGGTAGACCACCTCGCCTTTGTAATAAGGATTGGTCAGAATGGCGTGTAGCACGTTGGGCCTAACCGGTCGTGCAGGCAGCTTCGGTGTTCTGCGTGTGGTCAGTCCCCTGGTTTCCAGCTCGTCGGCCAACGATCGGAGCGTCCACTCCCCCGTGGCAAAGATCATGAATGCCCAGGTGATCAGCTCGGCACGTTCGGGATCGATCTCGACAGTGCGCTCTTCGCGTCCTTCGGGAGTGTGGTTTCCGACGTTGCGGTAGCCGAGCGGGGCCTTGCCAGGAGTGCCGCCGGTCTTGGCTTTCTGGCTCATGCCCTTGTGGACTTCGGTGGCCAGGTTGCGGGAGTAGAATTCCGCGATCGAGGACATGATGCCGTGCAGCAGCATGCCGGACGGGGTCTCGTCGATATTCTCAGTCGCCGACACTAAGGTTGCCCCAGCTTTCTTAATCGCCAGGGTGATCTCGACGTCGTCGAAACGGTTGCGAGCCAGGCGGTCGACCTTATGGACCAGGACGTAGTCGGTGCGATTCTCGGCCAGGTAGCGGAGCATCCGCTGCAGGTCAGGACGGTCAGCGGACTTGGCAGATTCTCCAGCGTCGATGAATTCAGCAACGATCACTGCACTGATACTTTCGGCTTTCCGGCGATTCGCTTCCCGCTGAGCGGGGATAGAGAAGCCTTCGACCTGACCTCCTTTCTCGGCTTGCTCTTTAGTTGAAACACGCAGGTAGGAGACGGCTGTTTTCGTAGACTCGGCGCCGTTAGTGTTGGGGGTGGTGGTCATGCCTCACTCCTTTCGTCCGGGCATGGGCGGGGGCTGACTGGCTGGTGTGGTCTGACCTTAAGGGGCTGGGCCTTCGCTTTCAACCCTGAAGCGCTCCAGAACATCGCCTCACCCGAAACCCTCGACCGCATTGCCGCCAATGCTCTCGGCCTCCGGCTCAACGACCAGGACCTGGCCCAAGACGTCTACACCGACGTCCGTAACCAGGTCATCAGCGCTCCCGAGCGCTGGCACGATGTGAACGTCACCGTCACGCTCGCCCCATGGATCGCTGGCCCGACTACCGGCCACGGCTCCATGTTCGTGGCCACGCTGCGCTGGGAGTACCGCGTCACTCCAACCAGCCCAACCCTGCGCTTCGCCTGCATCTCCGACCCAAGTGAATACCGTGACCTGCTGCGTGATCAAGCCATCACCGCGGCCTGGTACTTCGGCCGATCCGCACCCATCGAGGCCATTTCACCCGAGGCCTTCGAGCTGATCCAGTTCACCGTCAACGGCAAGGTCCGTCCCATCCGGCGTGCGCAGCGCAAGGGTGCACAGGTTTACAGTGCCAGCCTTGGTTCCACCGATCTGAACGGCCAGCCGGTCGCCATCACATACACCTACCGCGTCCTCGTCCAGCGCCACGGCCACCTGCTGTACCTTGATCTGCCCCGCCCGACCAAAGGCCTCAAAGTCCAGTTCAACTACGGAGACGCCGGTATCCGCCGGGTCAACACGCTCGACTTTATTGCCAGTGCCGAATCCGCCCGCGTGGAGGACACACCAGGCTCCGTACCAGACCGATCGGTGAGCATCGGCTTCGATGGGTGGATCTTTCCGCGATCTGGCATTGCATGTGACGGCGGAAGCAGAGTAAAAACAAGCAACTGCGCCTCGGTAGGTAGCTCTAGGCCGTTCATTCAGGCCCATGCCGGAGGTAGTGATTTAACCGCTTGAGAACAGGCTAAGCGGGAATAAGTTTGTTTCATGTCTCTGACTTATTCGGAGCACGGTGCCGGTATCGAGGGATCACCGCGCAGATCAGGCGACCGATAGCCATTGTTCGGCTGAATCCGCTGACCCGAGTAGCAGGGTCACGGCAAAGTCTGTTTATGCTGGTGAGAGTTCCATGTGCTTGAGGATGCGGTGGTTTTTGTGGGCGTTGTGACGGAGCGCGGCGGCGATGTTGGTGGTGCCGTGGAGTCTGAGCAGGCTGATCGCGAGGTTGCGGAAGGTCGCCATCACGCGGGGTGCGTTGCGGGTACGGACTCGGGA
>JBQTGW010000276.1:0-3417 GCA_052390495.1 Pseudonocardiales bacterium | reverse complement strand
TTACCGGATTGAACCCGGCGAGATCGAAACCACCCTGACCACCCACCCCACCATCGCTCAAGCCACCGTCATCGCCCGCACCGACCCACCCCACCCCACCCGCCTGGTCGCCTACGTCGTCCCCACCGTTGGGACCGAACCCGACATTCGCGCCCTACGCCAACACGTCGCCGCCACCCTTCCTGACTACATGGTTCCGGCAGCCATCGCGGTACTCCCCGCCCTACCCGTGACCCCCAACGGCAAACTCGACCGCGGCGCCCTGCCCCCACCCGACCTGACCACCCTCACCGGTACCCGACAACCCAGCACCGCCAACGAAACAGTTCTCTGCCAACTCTTCGCCGACATCCTCGACCTACCGACCATTGGTACCGAGGACAACTTCTTCGAACTCGGCGGCGACAGCATCATGTCCATCCAGCTGACGAGCCGGGCACGCCAGGCCGGGATTGTCCTCTCGCCGCAGGATGTGTTTCGGTACAAAACCGTTGCCGACCTTGCAGCGGTCGCCAAGAACACCAGCAAGGCAGCGACTGAGGACGTGGACGCCGGCCTCGGCCGGGTGCAGGCGACCCCCGTCATGCAGTGGTTGGGTGAGCTGGGTGTACCGATCGATAGCTTCCACCAGGCGATGTTGCTGCGAATCCCTGCGGGTATGCGCAAGGAGTCACTGGTAATCGCTGTTCAGGAGGTCCTCGACCATCACGACCTGCTGCGATCACGGTTGCACCGTACCAGGGAAAACGAATTGGTCTTGGAAGTAATGCCCCGAGGTTCGGCCAAGGCCGATGTCATTGTCTCCCAGGAGGACATCGCCGGTCTGTCTGACGACCAGGTTCAGACCCGGCTCACGCAGCAAAGAAAAGCAGCCGGCGCCCGCTTGGCTCCCGAGGCCGGAGTGATGATGAACGTCACCTGGTTCGACACCGAGGCCGAGAAGCCTGACTACCTGCTGCTCGTTGTCCACCGTCTGGTGATCGACGAAGTGTCATGGCGGTTATTGGTCCTGGATCTGGCGTCAGCATGGGAAGCGGTCGTCTCCGGTCGGAGGCCTGAGCTGCAGCCGGTGGGCAGCTCGTTCCGTCAGTGGTCGCAGCGGCTCACCCAAGAAGCGCACGACGACTGCCGGGTGGCTGAGTTAGCGCTGTGGCAGCAGGCGTTGGACGGGGGGGCCGGACCCGTGCTGGGAACGCGTCCCCTGGACTCCCGGCGGGACACCGTCGGCTGGAAGCGCCAACTGAACTTGAGTTTGCCGGTGGAGCAGACGGCGCCGTTGTTGACCAAGGTGCCGACCGCATTCCATGCTGGTGTCGACGATGTCTTGCTGACCGCATTGGCGTTGGCTGTGTCTGATTGGCGTCGCTGTCGCGGGCAGGGCAAGGACACCGCTGTATTGGTTAACCTCGAAGGCAATGGTCGCGAGGCGACCATTGGTGACGTTGATCTCTCGCGTACAATCGGGTGGTTTACCACGATCTTCCCGGTTCGACTCGACGCCGGTGAGATCGGATGGGACCAGGTTCGTGCCGGTGGCCCGGCAGTGGGTGATGCGCTGAAGCGGGTGAAGGAACAGCTGCGGGCGATACCGGACAACGGAATTGGCTACGGGCTGCTGCGGTATGTGAACCCGGACACCGCCTCCCGGTTAGCGGGCGCTCCCGTGCCGCAGATCCTGTTTAACTATCTTGGCCATCTCCGGCCGATGACAGAAGTGCGGGACTGGAGGGTTGCTTCAGGAGAGGAGATCCTCAGCAGCGGGACTGATCCAGAAATGCCACTCGAGCATGCTTTGGAGATCAACGCCAGCACGGAAGGAAGCATCGGTTCCCCCCGCCTCAAGGTCACGTGGTCGTGGCCGGACGGGGTGCTCGCCGAAGACGACGTGCGGGAACTGGCTGACCGGTGGGTCCAGGCCCTGGCCGCGCTGGCCGCGCACGCAGCCCGGCCGGGGGCGGGTGGTCACACGCCCTCGGACTTCCCCTTAATCTCCATCACCCAGCCAGAGATCGCGGAGCTTGAGTTCGCCCACCCGGGCCTCGCGGACCTGCTGCCGCTGTCACCGTTACAGGCGGGCCTGCTCTTCCACGCGAGGTTCGACGAGCAGACGTTGGACTTCTACATCGTTCAACATCTCATCGACCTGACCGGACCGGTGCGGGGAGAGGCGCTGCGGCGGGCGGCGCAGGCTCTGCTCGAGCGCCACCCGAACCTGGGCGCTTCGTTCGTCGAGCGCGGCACTGGCGAGACAGTGCAGGTCGTACGGTGCCACGTGAGGTTGCCGTGGCAGGAGGTCGACCTGTCCGACCTGGATGAGGCCGAGCGTGCGGCGCGGATCGAGCAGGTTGTAGCGGAGGACCGGTTCCGTCGCTTCGACCTAACCCAGCCCCCACTCTGGCGAGCCACACTGCTCCGGCTGAGTCCCCACAAGCACCGTCTGGTGCTCACCATCCATCACATCCTGCTGGACGGGTGGTCTGTCCCCATAATGCTCCAGGAGCTGCTGGCCCTGTACTCCCCGCAGGGCCAGACGCCCGGCCTGCCTCCGGTCACGCCCTACCGAGAGTACCTGGCATGGCTGACGCGACAGGACCGTGAGGCGGCTCAAGACGCTTGGCAGAAGGCGTTGGGCAGGCTGGAAGAGCCCAGCCGACTGACCCCGCCCATCCTCTCGAGCTACCTGGCACCGGTCGAGCGGTTGCGCCTGGAGCTGCCCCTGCAGGTCACCGTCGGACTGCCCGAGCGAGCCCGGGCCCAGGGCGTGACGATGAATACGATCGTGCAGCTTGTCTGGGGTCTGCTGATCGGCCGCATGATCAACCGTGACGATGTGGTGTTCGGTACCACCGTGTCCGGCCGTTCCCCCCAGATCCCCGGCATCGAGTCGATGGTCGGGTTGTTCATCAACACCGTCCCAGTGCGGGTGCGGTGGCGGTGGGACGAGCCGATTGCTGAGGTGCTCGCCCGCCTTCAGGACGAGCAGTCGAGGTTGCTCGAACATCACCACCTCGGTCTGGTGGACATCCAGCGGCTAGCTGCTCACAGCGAGCTGTTCGACACCCTGGTCGTCTTCGAGAACCTCCCGCTCGGCTCGGGCGACCGGTGGGACGCCACCGGCGAGGTCGAGATGGTCGGCACCCAACTTCGCGACGCGACGCACTACCCGCTGACCCTCGTCGCTCTGCCGGAACAGCACAGTGTCCGCTTCGAACTCTCCTACCGGCCCGACGTCCTCGACCAGGAGACGGCCGAGGATCTGGGTCATCGGCTGGTACGCCTGCTGACGGTGGTGGTGGCTGATCCTGGTGTGTTGGTGGGGGATGTGGGTGTGTTGCTGGCGGGAGAGCGTTCCAGGCTGGTTGTGGAGTGGAATGACACGGTTCGGGAGGTGTCGGCGCTGCCGTTGCCGGGGTTGTT
>JBQTGW010000275.1:0-34842 GCA_052390495.1 Pseudonocardiales bacterium | reverse complement strand
GGCCCGGACCCCGCGAACTTCGCGTTCGGTTCTCCCGTCTCGGGCTTGCGTCTGCTCCCAGGTTCCCAAGCTCAACGCCAGGGTTGTCGGACAGTCCGTGGGTAGCTTTGGGCCGGGATGTCGGCCGGTACGCCGCAGGAGAGGTGAATGACACCACTTACTCGCGCATCCGCCCCGATCGGATGCAGAAGGTGCATGCTGAGGAACGGCTGACCATGTGGGTGCTGATCGGAGGTCGCTGTGGGCACGTCGTTTCTCTGGTTGGAGCTCACCGGCCGGTGTCAGCTGCAGTGCGTGCACTGCTACGCCGGGTCCGGACCTGACGGGACACACGGCACGATGACGGGCCGGAACTGGGTGCGGGTACTGGATCAGGCCGTCGACCTCGACGTGGAGATGGTGCAGTTCATCGGCGGGGAGCCGACGCTGTATCCAGGGCTCGCGGGCTTGGTCGAGCACGCTCTGGGGCGCGGGTTGACGGTGGAAGTGTTCTCCAACCTCGTACACGTCAGCGACGAGCTGTGGGAGATTTTCGCCCGTCCAGGAGTGTCGCTGGCAACCAGTTACTACTCCGACGACCCCGAACAGCATGCCTCAGTGACCACGCGACCAAGTTACGGACGCACGAAGGCAAATATCGTTGAGGTGGTACGCAGAGGTATCCCGCTGCGGGCCGGGGTGATTGACCTCGGCAATGGCCAGCGGGCTGAGGCGGCGCAGGCAGAACTGGTCCGTCTTGGTGTGTCTTCGGTCGGCTATGACCGGCTTCGTCAGGTCGGGCGGGGCGTACGCGACCGACAGACCAGTGTCGAGCAGTTGTGCGGACATTGTGGAGATGGAGTTGCGGCGGTCAGCCCGGACGGTGCAGTGTGGCCGTGCGTGTTCTCCCGCTGGTTGCCCATGGGCAACGTGCTCGAACAGGAGTTGGCCGAGATTCTGGAAAGCCCGCAAGCGCATCGCGTGCGGGCCGAGCTGGCTCGGGCCTTCGCTGCCTGTGCGACGGATGAGGAAGAGCCGGACCGGGAGTGCCAGCCAAACTGTAACCCGTGCAATCCAGGCTGCCAGCCAAACTGTAACCCGTGCAATCCTCGGTGCAATCCAGGCTGCCAGCCGTACTGTAATCCGTCGCCGTGCCAGCCTCAGTGGTCGCCACGGTGCTCGCCGACGTGTGACCCGATCCAGTGTGCACCGCGGGCGTGTTGGCCTCCGTTCCGGTAGCCGCCACGCTGTGGGCTGCGTGTGAGATGGTGCTCGGGCACCTGCGAGAACATGACGCCGAGTTGGGATGGAGCGCGGCACATGAGGGATGACGGCTGGCTCGCGTGGCTGCATGAACTGCTGAAAACGGGCGCCGAACTACTCGGCGTGGACCTCGCTGGCCAGCCGGTGCACGGGCTTCGGAACCGCAGCGTGGGTTGTTCGGTGACCACATCGGAGGGTGAGCGGTGGATGCGGGTGGTCACCGAGGCTGCGCACTGGGCGTGCGGGCCGGCGTGGACCGGCAACACCGACGCCAACACCATCACCGGAGTACGCAAGCCTGCCGTGCTTCACGTCGCCGAGTGGGACGAATCGGACAGGCGAGTGCGCACCGAACTGATGACCCTCGCCCCAGGAAGTCGGATTTCGGCCGACATGGCCCTGCGCCAGCCAGTCAACCTCGACGATGAGTGGTGGCACGAGCTTCGTGGCTCCCTCGACAGCCTGGCCGTCCATTGCACTGACCGGGTGTGCCTGGGCGAGCAATTCGTCCGACGGCGATTGCTCGCGGCATTCGGCGTAGAGATCGACACCGCCCGCCTCACCTGGAGCACCGCCCATGGGGACGTGCACTGGGCCAACCTCACCGCGCCACGCTGTTGGCTGCTGGACTGGGAATCGTGGGGCAGCGCGCCGACGGGCTACGACGCCGCGCTGCTGCTGTGCGCCAGCCTCCTGCAACCCGAGATCGCCGAGCGAATCCGCGCCGCTTTCACCGACCTACTCGACACTCCCGCAGGACACGTCGCCCAACTGCTTGCCGCCGCGAAACTGCTCGGCCTCGTCGAGTGTGGCGATGACGAACTGGCTACCCTGCTCGACCAGCTCGCCAATGCGGCGCACGAGAGCGAGGCAACCGCGCGCTGACAGGGCGGCCTCGGGCTCATCGAGCAAGTACAGCCCGTTCGGCCCGAACCGGTGGATCACCAGGTCAAGGAACGACTCCCCGTGGCTGCGCTCGTGCAACGACCGGCCACCATACGCGGGCAGCAACCCCGGGTCCTCGCGTTCCAGGTTCTCGATCTCGGTCGCCACGTTGTAGAAACTCTCCGCGCGCAGGAAGAACCCAGTGCGCGGCTTACCTTTCCACCGGAGCAGGAGGTGATCACCCAGGCTGGACTCGGTGGCCCGGGTGGCGAACCGAAACGACTGCGAACCCCCCTCGGCGTTGAACCCCGCCGCCACCGCCAGCGCCTCGATCACCGTGGACTTACCGGTGCCATTGTCCCCGATCAGAAACGTCACGCCCGACTCCAGCCCAAGACCGCTACCGGCGAGGTGAGCCACCACCGGCAACGTGAAGGGATACCGGCCGGTATCGGCCTGGCGATCGAGCCGAACCTCATGGACGAACCAGCCAGACCGGCTAGCTGCTTGGGCATGAGTACGACTCATCGTGCGACCCACCGTAACCCTCGTCAGCCTTGACTCACTTGCAAACGGCCCATATCCAGTCGTCTGTCAGACGCTGACCACAACGGCTGCGATTCGGCTGCGCAGTTCGGCGACCTCGCTGAGCTGCCCTGTTCCAGCCAGCACTGCGGCGCCGACTTGTTCTCCCTTGGAGCGGCAGCGGTAAACCCGTCCTGTACCCACGAGTGCCAGAGGTGCGGAAATATCACCACCACGCGAAAGAAGCTCGTGCTCAACCCGCTGGCTTCCTTGAAAGTGGCATGAATACCGTAGCGGGACTATCACGAAGCAATGAGACGACGAGCGGCGGTGGCGAAGGTTCTCGCAGGCGGGTAGTTCTGTTTCCCTAACAGTTCCACGGTGCGGCGCAGGTCAGCGACGATCCGTCCGGAGCCGCGTACCTCGTGCACGCCCTGAATGGCGGTGCGGGTGACGCTGATCGCCTCGTCGAGTTGTTTGAGTTGGGTCAGCACGCTCCCCAAGCGCACAGTGTAGAGAAGGTAATTGCGCGGGAAGGCCGTGGCATCGACGCTCTCAACCGCAGTACGGGCGGCGTTCTCGGCTGCCGCACCCTTCCTGGTGAACAATCCCACCTGCGTCTCGTGCCAGGCGAGATCGGCTGGACCGTAGAAACGCATTCCGAAGGGCTCATCCGGCTGGCGCCCTTGGTCGAGCCAGTGGCGGGCCTGCGCAAGGGCGGAAGTCGCAGCCGAGGCGTCACCGGCTTGGGCGTGCCCGATGGCTTCGCGGGCCGCCAGCAGTGACAGTAGGCTTGGCACGGCCACCCCTTTGGCGGTGGCCGTGGCCGGCGAGCGCCGCCGAGTACATTACGTCTATCCACGCCGTCCAGGATAGGCCCCTGACCCGCCTGATCGGCCACACCGAGCACGATGGCGGGGATTTCCAGCGCCTGCGCCAGGTCAGTCAGCACCTGCGTGTCATGGGCAGCGCGGGTCTTGCCTTCCTCGATCCGGGAGATGGTGGACTGCGACCACCCCGACCGGTTCCCGAGCTCCTTGTGGGTCCAGCCCAGCCCCGTGCGGACCAGCAGCACGACCTGCCCGGCCTGACCGCCCGCGAGGACCGCACAACCCTGCGGGGAAAGCAACACCTTCACGGCCGCAGCAGACTGCTCCACGACAATCCCCTCACCTCACGTGGGAGCGAACGGGTGAACGCTCCGGTGTCACGCGGCACCATACCGACGATCACTCCACCCTCGGAGCGCTATTCAGATCTGCATACGACCCTGATCTGGTACCGGCCGAAGGCCACTGTCGGCCGCGTGTTCTTTGTGATGACTCTTTCCCCGATCCCCCGGCCCGCCACCTTCCTCCCCCCAGGTGGCCGACCGGGCCACACCCTGACCGGTCGGCGTCCTCCGGTGTCACCCCCACCGCGTCGACGGCGGTCGGTCAGGGTCCCTGTGCGTTGCTCACCCCCGACCCCCGCCCAGCCCGGAAGCGTTGACCGGTGAGCACCGACAGCCCGGACCTGGTGATCGCCAAGCGGCTGCTCGACCACGCCGAGCTGCGCGGCTTCGAGTTACCCGCCACGGGCTCAGTAGGATGGGAGCACGCCGTGAAGCGGAGGTACTACAGTGGGCGCACCGTTGACCACGACCGGTCTCCTCACCGCTGCCGACCTGGCCTACGAACCGGATGACGGCCTGCGCCGCGAGTTACATGACGGGGTGGTGCTGGTGGTTCCGCCACCGAGTGACGATCACAGCTGGGAAGTGCGTGCGGTGGACCGGGCGCTGTCGGTAACCGCGCCGGACGACGTGTACATCCTGCAGAACGTTGGCGTGCATGTCGGGCTGCGTCGGCTCTATGTGCCGGATCTCGTGGTGGTGTACCGAAACACGGCGTTCCACGACCACGGCTATGACCCGGGTGGTGTGCTGCTCGCCGTCGAGATCGTCTCGCCGTCGTCGGTGACGCTTGACCGGATCACCAAACCGGCGGTCTACGCCGAACAGGGCATCCCGTTCTACTGGCGGATCGAGGCCGAGCCGAGGTTGTTCTGCCACCACCTCGCCCCGGCTACCGGCAGCTACGTCCTCGACCGTGAGCTCGCGCCCGGCGAGAAGGCCGAGCTCACCGAGCCGTGGCCGTTGACCATCGACATGACCGAGTTGGTCATGCCACACAAACGATGATCAGAAGTAGCCGTCCCCCGACCGCCGGGCGCTTGCAGGTGAGCTCACTTCGGTCTACTGCTGAATACCCCGATGCCGTTGGGGACCATCCGCGGTGTGGCGTCTGATGGGCTGTTGACGATGGTCACTTGCTGCTCGCCGGGCTTGCGGTAGACCAGCGTCGAGGAGCCACCGCCGTCGAGGTTCATCCCGTCGTCCCCGCCGAGCTGGCGGAGCAGCCCGGCGAACTCCGCGAGGGTGGCCCCCACGCTGGCGGCTTGCCGCCCGTCGACGGTCACCAGGTACATCCGCCGCCCGTCCGCGCTGACGGCGGCGCCGCTGCGGGGGGCGCGGGCGGAGTCGTCCAGCTGCCTGGCCGCCACGCCGTCGCGCAGGATCGGGCTGCCGCCGACGGCGAACCGGGGGGCAACTCCGCTCTCCGGTGTCAGCTGATAGTTCACCTGCACGGGGTCCCCGACCTGTAGTGAACGCAGCAAACCGGCGCCGCCGTCCCGGCCGAGCAGCACCACCTCCGCAGCCGCGAGCTGACCCCCGCCCGCCTGCGGTGAGACCGCGGCGACCACGCCGTCGCGGACCAGCACTTCCATAATGTCCAGCGCGCACCCGGCGTCGGCGTCGGTGTCCGAGCCGCAGACCGACCCGGCCCTGCTGGCCGCCCCCCAGTCGGCGGTGAACAGGCCGACCCCACCGACCGGGATCGCGTACTGGTTCAGCGCCACTATGGGCACCGTGCCATGGCTGCTGGTGGCAGAGGCTTCGAGGACCAACCGATCGATCGCGGCGCGGCGGTCGGCACCAACCCGGAACACGTACTCCACGTCGGCACCCGGGACCGTGGGCGCCAACCTTCGGCCCTGCGGCACCGCCGCTTTCAATGGGTCGCCGCTGGCCACCGCGGGCCCGGCGGGAGCACTGGTCCGCCCGAGATCGAAGAAATCGCCGTTGACGGCAGCCACAGCGTCGCGGGCGTCGGCCATGTGTTTCACCGTGCTGCGCGCGGCCACCGCCCCCGCAGTGAGCAGATCGGTGCGCACTGCGGGATCGGCCAGGTTGACCTCGATGACGTCACCGCGCACCCGGCCCGCCGCGTCGGTGGTAGTGGTGGTGAACTCGCGGTGGGTCACTCCCTTGGCGATCAGCTGGACGGGCAGCAGTTCCGCGAGTGCCTGTTCCTTCGGCGGTGTCGGCGGTGGGCTCGGCTGGTTCGCTGCGGACGGAGCCAACAGCACCCCGAACAGCGACGCCAGCAACACCGCATGGAACGCCCCCGTGATCGCCCGCATCCCCCAGCTCCCCCCTCGGCGTATGCCTCATTGCGTCGAACGAGTCAGCAATGGTCAAGAGAAGCGCCCTGATCAGGTGCCACTCACCTATCGAGGGGCTTTACTTCTCCGCAGGCGAGGGCTGGCTCGGTGCTCACCCCCCTGCCAGCGGTGCGAGCACCTGACTGCGCCAGTACCCTCAGCGGTCGTACCCATGTCGATGCAGTAGCGAGGGGCGAGCGGTGAGTGACGTGCCGAGCTGGGTTCCGGAGGGTCTGGACGTCTCGCGACCCAGTGCCGCGCGAATGTATGACTACCTGCTGGGCGGAGGGCACAACTTCGATGCCGACCGCAGACTGGCCGCCCGGGTCAGCGGGGCGCATCCGGGGTGCTGGGACATTGCGCGGCTGAACCGCGCGTTCTTACGCAGAGTGGTGCTGGAGCTGAGCGCCGCCGGGGTACGGCAGTTCCTCGACCTCGGCTCAGGAATCCCCACCGTCGGCAATGTGCACGAGATCGCGCAGCGGGCCGACCCGGGTGCCCGGGTGGTGTACGTGGACCACGATCCGGTTGCCGTTGCGCACTGCGAGCTCATCCTCGAGGGCAACGATCGGGCCGGCGTCGTACTGGCCGATCTGCGTGATCCGGACAGCATCATGGCCTCCCCGACGACCCAGCGGTTGCTCGACCTCGATCAGCCGCTGGGGCTGCTGATGGTGTGCGCGGCCCACTTCGTCGCGGACGAAGCGGACCCGGTGGGGCTGCTCGGCCGATACCGGGCGGCCCTTGCACCAGGCAGCTACCTGGCGTTGTCCCACCTCACCGCAGACTCCGCCGCGGCCGAGATGGATGCCCTGGTCGAGGTGATGAAAGGCAGCAAAAGCCCGATCCACCCGCGCAGCAGGGCGCAGATCGCCGAGCTGTTCACCGGCTTCGAGCTCCTGGAGCCCGGGTTGGTCAGTGTTGCCGAATGGCGTCCCCGTTCCCTCGGTGATGGCGGTGACCTTCCAGAACGGGATCAGGTTCTGGCCGGTGTGGGCGTCAAGCGCGCGCATCCATGAGTCCCGCATCCTCGCGGCCGGGCCGTCTGACCGTAGCTGAGCTGGCGCAGGCCTGGGCTGCGGTCGTGAGCCGTACCGCCTACCTGCCGATGTCAGGTGAGGAGGTCGAGCGGCTGCTGGCCGGGCTGATCGACCGCCTGATGTCCGCCGTGGCCGCGCCACAGATCGACGAGCGGGCCGCGGCCGACGTTGCCGCCATCTTGGTCGACCACCACTTCACCGGGCCACACAGCCTGGGACGCAGTATCGAGATCCTGGGGTTCGGCCTGTGTCGGCTGACGGCCCTGCAACGCACTGACGGCCTCGACGCTGCCGTGCTCAAGATGCTCGGGGCGCTGGCCGACGGGTACGCCGAGGCGCTGCGCCAGCACACCTTCGACGAGCAGGTGCTGGTCAACCAGGCGCTGCTCAATGCCAAGCGGGCCGCTGAGCGTGGGTTGCGGGTCAGCGAGGCGCGATTCCGGGAAGTGTTCTCCGCCTCGGCGGTGGGTATCGTGATCAGCGATCTCGGCGGCGCTCTGGTCGACGTGAACAAGGCGTTCGCCGACTTCGTCCGCCATCCCGTGGCGGATCTGGTAGGCGTCAAGCTGTTGGAGCTACTGCACGCGCAGCACGACATCGCCCTGCGCGAGGAGTACCGCAAGCTCACCGAAGGGGAGCTGCGCCGCTTCCGCCGTCGGCGCCGACTCACCGGTCCCGACGGCGAGGTCGCCTGGATTTACCTCGCGGCCTCGCTGCTGCGTGATGCGGACGGGGTGCCCACCCACCACATCACGATCGTGGAGGATTTCACCGAGATCCAGCTGCTGCAGCAGGAGCTTTCCGACCAGGCGCTGCACGACAAGCTCACCAAGCTGCCCAATGAGCATTACTTCATGTCCCGGTTGCAGGATGTGCTGGAGTCCGCCAATCCATCGGCCGAGGTCACGGTGTACCGGGTGAATCTGGACAGTTTCTCGGTGATCAATGACGGGATCGGAAGGGCCAGCGGTGAACGACTGTTGTGTTCGGTCGCGGGCCGGCTGCGCAGCCTCGTCAGCGGGGAACGGGCGATGGTGGCCCGGATGGGGAACGACGACTTCGCGATTCTGATCGAGGACGGCCCGCAGACTCCCGATCCGGGGGTGCTCGCCGCGAACATCAACACCGAGCTTGCTGAGCCCGTGTACCTGGGTGAGCGCGGGATCGCCGTCTCGGCGTGCGTCGGCGTCGTGCACCGCCAAGCTGGCGGGGTCTCACCCGGTGAGCTGGTCCGCGCTGCGGACGCCACCCTGCATCGGGTCAAGCGCAGCGGGCGCGGTCAGTGGGGTCTCTACGACGCCGACGCCGACGCGCGGGAGCGGGGCCAGTACCGGCTTGCCGCCCAGATGCCGGGAGCACATGAGAACGGCGAGGTCAGTCTCGAGTACCAGCCGGTGCACTCCCTGCAGACTGGGCGGGTGGTGGCCGTGCAGGCGCTGTTGCGCTGGGACCGGACCGATGGGACGGCGCTGACTCACCCGGACTGTCTCGCACTGGCCGGGAAGACCGGGCTGGTGACATCCATCGGGCGCTGGATGCTGCAGGAGGCCTGCACCGAGTTGGCCCGGTGGAGCACGTCGCTCGGCGAGGCCACGCCGCTGCTGCGCGTCGATCTCACCCCGTGCCTGAGCCAGGACCCTGATCTCGTCAGGATCGTGAACGCCGCGCTGGCGGCTACCGGCGTGCCTGCCGGGCAGTTGCGGGTCGGGATGCCGCTGGTGACGCTAGCCGGTGAACGTGGCGACGTGGTGGACAACGTGCATGTGCTGGCTGACCTGGGGGCCGGTGTGGTGCTGCTGGGCGCTGCGGCCGGGCCCGTCGGATACCTGGCCTACCTGGAGGATCTGCCGGTGGTGGCCGTGGAGATCGCCCCGTCGACGGTTGCCAGGGTGGCGCGCCACCCCGGGGACGACTCCGTGGTGACCCATGCGGTTCGGCAGGCCATCCCGCTGGTGCACAGCGTCGGCGCCACCGTGATCGTCCCCGAGGTGGATACTGCGGCGCAGACCGACTGGTGGCGTTGCGCTGGCGCGGACATCGCCCGCGGGGTGCAGTTCGGCCCCCCGGTGCCGCCTGACAAGCTCACCGGCCTGCTCACCGGTGAGCAGCACTCGTCATGACGGTGGACGTGATCGCAATGACGGTGGACGTGATCGCACTGTGCCGAGAGCAGCCGGACGTCGCGGCCACGCTCACCGCCCTCCTCGCGGCCGGGCCGCAGCTGCGGGTGCGGCCGATCGAGCGAGGCGGGCTGGTCCAGCTCTGCGACGACACTGGTGCGCCGCTGGTGACGGTCGAGGGCCCGAGCCTGGTGCAGGTTCCCGGTGAGGTGCAGCGGCTGCTGGGCATCGCCCGGTCCGTGCCGGCAGGGTCGGCAAGCCTCCTCGGATCCGACCGAAACCCGGCCTGCTGGATCCGCACCGATTCCCCAGAAGCCAACCCCTTCACGCAGTTCCGTACGGTCCTGCAGCACTTCGGTAGCGACACCGCGCCCGGGTAGCCGGTCGGTCACTGGCCAGGATCAGGATCGAGCCACCGAGCCGTGGGTGTGAGGGTAGACGCGGATCTCGGCTCCTTGGTCGCTGAACCATTGTTCGAGTTCTTTTCCGTCCAGCGAGACCCGACTTGGCTCTAGGCTGACCACCACAGGGCCGAACACGCCTCCGGTAGCGCTGGTCAGGACTGTTCCGGCGAGCACGGCATCATTGAGATGTGCTGATTCGAGGTCGCTTGCGCCTTGGATTCTCCCGGGTTCGCCCCGGAGCGAGGCGCGCGTAATAGGTAGTCGCCGCCATCTCAGTCCCTTTCACTAGCTGCCAGTTACGTCCGAAACTCGACTGTTGCGTCGTGCTCGGTGAACCACCGTTGCAGTTCCGTGCCCTCCCAGCACGTGGCGTTCTGGTTCGACCTGAACGACCACCGGGCCGGAGACGAGTCCTCGCGCATCACCGAGTGTTGCGTCGGCCAGGACGGCGTCTGGCAGCGACGCCGAGTCGAGATCGCATCCCGTGAGATCCGCTCCTGTGAAGTCGGCCCTGTCGAAGTTATTTGCCTTGAGATCGGCATGTGCCAGCATTGTACCGATTGACTCGTCAGAGAGATACTCTCGGATCGCCGCAGATGTTTCCGTAGCTGACGGCCAGCGCCGAGGGGACCACTCGTCACGGATACCAGACAATGCGATCATCTCACGCTCGTCATCAATTATACGCTGCACGAAGGCCATCGTGTTCTGATCCAAATTCCTTGTATCGCCTGGTTGCGTCTTCGCTACCAGGGGTTGGGAGATGTGAAACGGACTTCGCGCCCGACTTTGCGAAATAAGACGTCCACGCCTGGCGGTAGCTGCGTCGACAGACGCTTGGTGAGCTCAACACCCTGGGAGATCCACAAGTTTGTTTCGGTCTCGTCGCTGAATCCGGAGTCGTCGGGATCGTCTCGATTAAACACCGATTGGTACTCTTCGTCCCACGCTTCGATAGACGCAACAAGCGAGGGGTCGACCCCGTAATCATTGAGAACCTCAACGGGCAAGTTCTCCCTCGGCTCCTCTCGTGAGTACTCGAACCAGAGCGGGTAGGAGTCCCATTCTGGGGAGACGGTCACCGACAGCAGTGGCGGAATTCTGTTCGTCATTCTCTTACCATCCTCGATATCCGGGACGGCCGAAGTTCGGATCAATCCGCCCGCTGGTCGGGCTGACAGGGTTGGCACCCACGATGTACCCGTTCTTGCCAATCGAAACAGCGATGTACTTCGTCTCCCCATGGTACTCCACAGCGAAGATTGGCCTGCCCGGAGGGCGTCCTTGGAACCGCCCGGTGTACTCACCGCGCGTTGCCGCCTCGTGAACTAGTTGGGCAATATCCTCCTGGGCAACTCCTTGGCGTGCGAAGTCGTCGCCGTGCTCGTTGGTGATGTGTTGAAGGCCGGCTTCCTTACCGGTACGTGGGTTGACGCCGCCTTCCTCGAGCCAGATGAATCGTCCGCTCGGATCCTTGCCAATCTCGACCACGCGGTCTGGGTCGAGGTTCAAACCCTCGCTCTGAGCCTCAGCCACGAGGCGGTCGTTGCCTCGGGGGCGATGTGATGTAGTGCGGCGCCAGCCCCTGGAAGGTGAGGTGCACCTGGTTGCCTGTTTCGGCGAAGCCAGCTCCGGTGGCTTTCAGTGTGGCCGCGTGCACCGCTAGGGCGTCCAGGTTTCCCGGGATCTGCTGGATCTCATCCGGCTTGATCATTATGGCGGTTGCCCGCTACGGCCGGGCATCGTGGCCCCGAGGTCCGGTGCTGCGGTGGCGGCTGCCTGCGCGTTGGCTGCCATCGTCTCGTCACCATCGATGTAGGCGTTGGTCGCCTGCGCCGCGCCGGTGATGCAGGCCCCGGTGCGGGTGAACATAAAATTGATGTTCGGCCTCTGCTTGTCCAGCCACCCGGTCAACGCCGTGATGATCGGCCCTGAGGATGTCTCCGCCGCCGCGCCCTCGATCGCCGAGTTCATCGAGGTCAGGTGCCCTTCGAACGCCTGGGCCACGGCCTCGGTCTGAGGGAGTACACCCCGCACCCCGGACGGGGAGATATCCCAACCGTTCATCGCTTACCCCCTTATCCGTCATCTCCTTTGACGCAACACCCACCGCTGCGGTTCCACGCCGCTATCACATAACTGGTTGCGTACCGCAGCCACAGCGTAGCCGGGCAACCCCGTGCGATGGTCTTGACTAGCATCTACAGCGATGGCACGAGAATATGACGCTCAGTTACTCGAGTCGGTTGCGGTGCGCCGCAACCGGATGCGCGAGTCGTTGCTATGGGGCCGGGAGCGCCGGGCGCGGGCGACCATGGACAACATGAAGCGCTTGGCGCTGAGTGTGGTGCTGGCCGCGGTGGCCTGTGCAGGGTGCGTCGGGTGGTCGTTCCTGCAGAACCTCTTGGCCGAGCAGCAACAGCAGCGCCAGGCCCCGTTCCCCACCTCGACCACGGTGCGGCGATGACTGCGCCGACTCCCCGGACGCCCGCTCCCCGACCGCCGACGACCCGGACGCCCGCGACGGGACGGCTGACCCGGGTGACCCTGGTCGGTCCGAGCCGTCGGGCGGACCTGGTACTCCCCTCGGACGAGCCGATCGGGGTTTTGCTTCCCGAGATCGTCACGATGGTGGGGCTCGGCCCCGCCGGGGACCCCCGCGGTTACCAGGTGAGCAGGCTCGACGGGCAGGTGCTCGAGCCGATCGCGAACCTGCGCACGGCGGGCGTCGCCGACGGCACCGTGCTGCGGGTCGATCCGCTGACCGAGGCGCCGCCGGCGGCGATCCTGCACGACGTCTCCGACGAGCTGGCCGATGACCTGTCCCGGCGCCCCGGGCGCTGGGGTCCGCAGGCCCGACACTGGACGGCGACGGTGGTCGTCACGGTGGCCGCGCTGCTCGCGGCCCTGTCTGCGACATCCCTGGCTGCCACGTCCCGGACCGTCGGCTCCCTGTCGGCCACGTCGCAGCTGCCACCGGCGGTGCTCACGGTGCTGGGTTTGTTCGTGCTGTTCGCGGGCGCCGCAGTGGCATTGACCGGGCAGCGGGCGGTCGGAGTCGCGACTCTGCTCGCCGGGGCCGCGGTCGCGATGGCGGCCGTGTCCACGTGGACGTCGAGCTGGCCGCAGCGCTGGGCGTTATGGGTCCTGGGCGCCGCGGTGACCGTGCTCGCGCTGGGGATCGTGACCGGGAACCGGCGGGCCGGCGTGCTGAGCGCGGGCAGTGCGCTGGTGCTGCTCGCGGCGTGGACCGGGTTGCCCACGCTGGGCCTGTCCACGGTGCACACCGCCACGATCATGGGGGTGTGCTCGGTCGCGGCGCTGGGGCTGCTGCCCAGGGTGGCCGTGATGACATCCGGGCTGACCACCCTGGACGACCGGCAGGCCAACGACGAACCCGTGACCCGGGTTGCCGCGCAGTCCGCCGTGAACGCCGCACACCGGGGGCTGGCGCTGGCCTGCGTGGCGACTGCGGCCTCGGGTGCGTTGGCGGGCTGGTTGCTGGCGCAGCAGCGCACCGGGTGGACCGTCGTCTTCGCCTGCCTGCTTGCGGTCGCGTTGTTGTTGCGGCTGCGGGCCTTCCCGCTCACCGTCGAGGTGGTCTGCCTGGTCGCGGCAGCGTTGGTGGTCCTGGTCAGCCTGCTGTACGGTGCGCTGCGGGCCGACCCCGCCCGGTGGTGGGTTGCCGCGGTGGGAATGTCGGCAGTGGCCGCCGTCGGCTTGGCGGTGCTGGGTTACCAACCGCCGCCGCACGTCCGGGCCCGGTCCCGCCAGCTGGCCGACAGGCTGGAGGGGCTGGCTGTCGTGGCTCTGGTGCCGGTCGCCGTCGGAGTGTTCGGCGTGTACTCCCGGCTGCTCGACACCTTCTGACTCGAGGAGCCGATGTCCACCGCACCGAACTGGGCCGACCCCGCGAGACTGGCAGGTCGGGTGGTCAACGGCGATTCGCCGGTTCGTCGGCTCTGGCGGATCTCCAGCCGGATGCTGGCCGGTAGTCAGGAATCGCGCGAGCTCGCCGAGCTCGCCGCCGCTGTCCAGGCACCGGTGACCACCGGCCGTCGGATCGCTGTCACGTCCGTCCGCGGCGGCGCCGGGAAAACAGCTGTGACGGCGCTGCTGGCCTCGGTGTACGCGGCGCGCCGGGGCGACGCCGTGCTGGCCGCGGACGCCGATCCGGACGGCGGCTCGGTGGCGTGGCGGCTGGGACTGGCGGGCACCGAGACGCTGGCGAATCTCGGCCCCCGGCTGCTCGCGGCCCGCGGCGGTGACCTGCGCGGGCTCGGCCAGTTCCTGCCCCGCACCGGGACGGGCCTGTGGGTGCTCCCCGGTGGCGCACCCGAGCAGCCCAGGCTGGCTCGGGACGTGACCAGGGCGCTGTCCCGGTTGTTCGCGGTGTGCGTGATCGACTGTGGCCGTGGGATGGACTCTCCGGCCGCGGTGGAGGTGTTGTCCGAAGCGCATGCTGTGGTGATCGTCACTCCGGCGACACCCGATGGGGTGCGCACCACCTGTGCGGCGTTGGATCGGGTTGCCGGGGCCAACCGGGCCGCTTCGCTTCGCCGCGTGGTGGTCGCGCTGACCAGGTTGAACACCGAGGGACGGGTCGCGCTACGGGAGGGTGCGGCGCAGCACGCGTTCGCCCGCTACGACCTCCCGTTGGTGACGCTGCCCTACGACCGGCACCTGGCTGCCGCGGCGACCATCATGCCCAGCCGGGTCGGGGAAGCGATCCTGGTCGAGACCACGAGGCTGGCGGGCCTGGCCCTGGCGCGCGCTCGCCAGCTGTGAGGACGACATGACGACGCGCGTGGTGCACCGGCCGGCCAGGACGGTCCACCCGCTGGCCGCGGAGCAACCGCTCACGATGAGCCCCCCACCGGTGCTGCCGGAGGGAAAGACCGCCTCCGGCATGCAGAGCCTGATCCCGCTGGCCGGGGCGGGTGTGGCGATGAGCATGATGATGTTCCTGCGGGGGTCGGGGTTCGCCGCGCTCGGCGCCGTCATCATGGTGGTCTCGCTCGGCGCGGCCGGGGTCTTCTACGTCACCCAACGCGGGCAGGCCACCCGCAAGCGCAAGGCGCAGCGCGAGCGCTACCTGGACTATCTCGAGGAGTTGCGGGAGGAACTGCTGCACCACGAGCAGGACTTCCGGGAGCGCAGTGCGCGGCCGGACCCCCCAGTCAGCCACCTGTTCGATGTCGTGCGCGATCCGGCCCGGCTGTGGGAGCGGCGGCGCGCGGACATCGACTTCCTGCGGGTCCGGATCGGCACCGGTGCGCTGCCCCTGCGGGAGATCCAGATGCGCGACGAGGGCACCCTGGTCAACCCCACCGACCCGTTCATGCGGTTCGAAGCCCAGACGGTGATCCGCCGGTTCAGCCGGACCCCGGGTCTGCCGTTGCGGATCGGGCTGGACCGGGCCTGCGACGTCAGCGTCGTCGGCGCGCGGCGCGCCGACGTGCTGGGCGTCGCCCGTGCGATCCTGGCCCAGGTCGCCGCGCTGCACGCACCGGACGACCTGACCCTGGCCGTACTCGCCGCACCGGAGCTGGAGGACGACTGGGCCTGGGTGCGGTGGCTGCCCCACCTGCTCGACCGGGAGCGGATCGGCCCGGCGGGCCCGACTCCCCGGCTGGTCACCGACCCGCAGACGCTGAGCGTCCTGCTCGCCGACGACCTCGCCGATCGGGCGAACAACGCGGCGAAGTCTTACCGGCACGGGGCAGGCGCTGAGGAGGCCCGCACCCGGCGCAGGCTGCTGGTGATCGACGACGCGTACGGTCAGGTGGCACGGCAGCTGGCCACCCCGGATGCGGCCGCCGGGCTGGACAGCCTCGGCGTCACCGTGGTGCACCTGCTCGCCGACCGGTTGCACGAGCCCGGCGAGGTCTCCCGCCGGGTTGTCGTCACCGGCAACGAGGTGACCCTGGAAGATCTCACCGCCGCATCGCCGGTCACCGTGCACGGCACCATCGACGACGCCGCCGCACCGCTGGTGGAGGGCCTGGCGCGGCAGATAGCGCCACTGCGGCTGTCGGCCGACTCCTACGACGACGGGTCGGGCACCCCACCGGCCGACTTCACCGCGCTGCTCGGCGTCACCGACCCCACCCGGCTGGACCTGACCCGGTTGTGGCGGCCCCGCAGCGAACGGGACTTCCTCCGGGTTCCGCTCGGCATCGACGCCGTCGGTCGGCCCACGCTGCTGGACCTCAAGGAGTCTGCCCAGCTCGGGATGGGCCCGCACGGGCTGTGCGTGGGTGCCACCGGCTCGGGCAAGAGCGAGCTGTTGCGCACCCTGGTGCTGGCTCTGGTCGTCAGCCACCCCCCGGAGCAGTTGTCCCTGGTCTTGGTCGACTACAAGGGCGGGGCCACCTTCGCGCCGTTCACCGAGCTGCCGCAGGTCGCCGGTCTGATCACCAACCTGGCCTCGGACGCGTCACTGGTCGAGCGGATGTACACCAGCCTCGACGGGGAGGTACTGCGTCGGCAGCAGCTGCTGGCCGACGCCGGAAAGCTCACCGACATCGGCGAGTACACCCTGCGCCGGGAGCAGCGCCCCGAGCTGCCGCCGCTGAGCTACCTGCTGGTGATCATCGACGAGTTCGGCGAGCTGCTCACCGCGAAGCCGGAGTTCGTCGAGCTGTTCCTGCGGATCGGCCGGATCGGCCGGTCCATCGGGGTGCACCTGCTGCTGTCCAGCCAGCGCGTCGAGCAGGGCAGGCTGCGTGGCCTGGAGTCCTACCTGTCCTACCGGATCGGGCTGCGCACGCTCTCGGAGATGGAGTCCCGCACCGTGCTGGACACCCCCGATGCGTTCCACCTGCCGTCGCAGCCGGGTAACGGGTACCTCAAGGTCGACGTCACGGTCTACGAGAAGTTCAAGGCGGCCTTCGTCTCCGGCGCGTTGCCGGACGGCTCCGAGCCCGAACTGGCGCCGGTGATGGGGCCGCTGGTCAAGCCGATGCTGCGGTTCGGCAGGCCCGCTGGGGTGCCAGGCGACACCACCGGGCCCGCCCGGCCCACGACCCGGACCACCGGGCCGACCTTGCTGTCCACAGTGGTGGAACAGATCGGGGCGGCTGGACGGCGGGTGGCGCCGATCTGGCTGCCACCGCTGCCACCCGCGGTGACGCTGGACCGGGCCGTCGGCGGCTTCGACGTCACCCCGCGCGGCGTGCGGTTGCGGGTCGCGCAGCAGGCCAGCAGCGGGCTGAGCGTCCCGCTCGGGATGCTCGACGACCCCGCGCGGCAGTGGCAGGGCCCCTGGCTGGTCGACCTGTCCGCCTTGGGTGGCAACCTGCTCGTGCTCGGCGCCCCCGGCACCGGCAAGACCACCGCGCTGCGCACTCTGGCGCTGGGGCTGGCCACCACGCACACCCCCATCGACGTCGGGATCTACGGCATCGACCTGCTCGGCAGCGGGCTGCGCGGGCTGGCTGGGCTGCCCCACGTCGGTGGCGTGGCCAGCCGCGACGACCGGGAACGCATCCGGCGCACCATCGACGAGCTGCACGGCATGCTCGCCGAGCGGGAGCAGCTCTTCGCCCGCCACCAGCTCGATACCGTCGCCGACCTGCGGGCCGCGCGGGCCACCGGGAAGCTGGCCGAGCTGGCCTGCACCGAGGTGCTGCTGCTGCTCGATGGCTACGGGCAGCTGTTCGTCGAGTTCGAAAATCTCGAAGCCAAGGTGCACGACGTGCTGGCCCGCGGTGGGCGCTACGGCCTGCACGTGGTGGCCACCGCCCGGCGGTGGAACGAGGTCCGGGCCGCGCAGCAGGTCTCCTTCGGCAACCGGGTCGAGTTGCGGCTGGCCGAATCCGCCGAGTCCAGCATTGACGCCAAGCTGGCCCGCGGGCTGCCCGCCGACGTGCCCGGCCGGGCACTGACCAGCGGGAAGCGCTATGGCCAGGTGGCGCTGCCCCGGCTGGACTCGCTGCCCGACCCGGCGGGCTCGGCCCTGGCCGAGGCTGCCACCGTGGTGCGCAGTGCGTGGACCGGGCCGCTGCCGCCACCGGTACGGGTGCTGCCCGCGGTGCTGCATGCCACCGAGCTCACCGACGCAGCCGCCGCACCTGGCACTGTGCCTTTCGGTCGCTTCGAGAGCGACTTCGCTCCGGCCACGCTCGATCTGTTCGGTCGGGACCAGCATCTGCTCGTTCTCGGCGACTCCGGCACCGGTAGGACCAACCTGCTGCGGCTGGTGGCCGACGCTCTGGTGCAGCAGTACAGCCCCGAAGAACTGGTGTTCGCGGTCTTCGACCCTCGGCACGGCCTGGCTGACGTGGTGCCCGAGTCCTATAACGGCGGCTATGCCCCAAACCCCGCACTGGCCCAGCAGCTCGCCGTGGCTGTGTGCAAGGAGCTGGCTGGTCGTGATCCCGTCGGCCGCGGTGGGTCGTCGCCCCGCATCGTGCTGCTCATCGACGACTACGACATCCTGGCTGCCTCGGCGACCCAGCCGCTCAGCCCCTTTCTGCCGTACCTCGCTGCGGGCCGTGACCTCGGGCTGCACGTGATGCTGACCCGCCGGGTGGCGGGTGCCTCCCGGGGCCTGTACGAGCCCTTCACCCTCGGTGTGCGCGAGTCCGGTTGCCTGGCGCTGCTGATGTCCGGGGACCGTATGGAGGGGCAGTTGTTCGCTGGAGTCCGACCGACCACACTGCCGGTCGGACGTGCCCAGTACATCCGGCCGGGCCAGGCGGTTCGCACCGTGCAGACCGCCTACTTCCCCCAGAATCCCGCTCGGAATGCTCGATCCGACGAGCGCGGCGACAGGCGATAGCATCGCAGGCGATGGCACGGGAGTACGGCGCGCAGCTCCTCGAGTCCGGTCGTTGGAGCGAGATGCGTGCCGCGTTCCTCGACCCGGAGGAGGCCTGCTCGTGACGTTCGACATCGTGGCGTTGTGCCGCGAGCAGCCCGATACGGCGGTGGTGCTCACCGCTCTGCGCGAGGCCGGGCCGACGCTGAAGGTCCACATGATCGAGGAGGCGCAGCTCATCCAGCTCTATCACCCCGACGGGCGTCTGCTGCTCACCACCGAGGGTGCCCGGCTGGTGCAGGTACCTGGGGAGGCGCGTCGGCTGCTCGGCATCACCGGCGAGGTTCCGGATCCACTGTGGTGGGTGGAGAGCCGGAGCCCGGGCGCGGACCGGGACGCCGAACAGGTCGCGCGTCGCTTCACCCACGCACTGGTGGCCCAGACCGGAGGTATCTCGTGGTCGAGCAGGTGACCTGGCACCCGGCCGCGGACCGGGCGACCGTCGAGGCGCTGGTCGCCGAGCAGGACCGGTCCGTGGTGCCGCTGACGGGCTGGCTTGCCGACGCCGCGACAGAGGCCGCCGCCACCGAGCGGACGCTGCAGGTACTCACCCCCGCATACAGCCGGATCACGTTCCCACTGGAGCTGATGCTGCGCGACTCGGGCGTTCAGTGGATCCTGCGGGAGGGCCCCGAGCAGTTCCGTGACGCGATCAGCGGGGTACGGGTGCGCTGGAACGGCGCCCGATTCGCCCCCGACCCCGACGCGGGGCTGCCCGACCTCGACGTGCCGACGCCCGGGTCGGGAGACCTGCAGCTGCAGATCACGACGATGCACCTGCCATCATCGTCACTGCAGCTCGGTGCCAGCGCCGAGACCGCGGTACGGGCGATCACCGGCTCGGACCCCGCCGGCTGGGGCGTCTCCGAGCCCGTCACACAGCCGTGGTCGCCGCGGGAGATCACAGCGCTGTGCCGCGACCGCGCGCCGACCTCCACACAGGTCGTGGTGCTCGGTAACGGTGCGGTGGGGCAGATCCTGGTGGAGCGCACCGCGGACGCGGTCCGGGAGCGGGTGCACCTGTCCGGCCCGCAGGCAGGCGTGGTGGACGCGGAGGTGATTGAGACGCTGGCGGAGCAGCTCGCCGGCAGCGCCCGCTCGCTGATCGTGGCCGCGCACCCCGGGAGGCACGACGGGCTGCGGGTCGGCAAGCCCACCCCGCCCGCGCTGCCCTACGCGATCCTCATCGGACGGTCCGTGGTCGCCGAGCGTGGCGTCGCGCATGCAGAACAGGTCCCCCTCACCCGATACCGCATCCTCGACGGTGCCTGCTGGTGCCGCCTGGACTACGGGCCCGACCGGCCGTACGAACTGCTCACCGCCGTCCTGCAGCACTTCGGCATCACGTCGTAGCCTCCGCCTCTGCGAGTCGCTGACGCAGCCATCCAGGGATCTGGGCATCATCACGCGGATACTTTTCAACGTCTTGCGCGTAAAGCACGGGTGCGATCCCTGTTTCCCATGTCGGCTCGTCATCGTAGTTGAAATCGGCGGAGGTGCGACCAGAAGGTGAGACAGTTATCGTCGCAGAGAACCACGTTCCGCTGCCCGGCTGGTACATTGCTTCTCGTAGATCTTTCATGATGTCTATTAAATCTAGAGGTGCATGCGCCGGACTTCTTGAGCCATCGGCGGAGCAAACATAGAGCATGTCTTCAGCGTATCCGATGAGATTGCTTGTTTCGAATTGGAGCGAACTTCCCTCATCAATGCCTACCTCACTGTGAAGCAATTTCCCGGCATCGTCCAGAAGCTGCTGCTGCTGGACGATGGGGGGAGCAGACGGATCACGAGACATTCTCAAATATCCTCCTCCTTTGCTGCACACCGTCAAATTTCCAGTTTACCACGATCCTACTCGGCACTTGGCTGTCGCCCCTAAATTGGGGCCGAACGTCGATCGCGATCTGGGCAGTGGGGTCACGGGCAAGGATGTTGCGCCACTCGCGCTCGAGGGCGCTGAAGGTGTCGCCGGCGCCGCGGTTGATCTCGCGGAGCATCGGGACGAGGTTGATGCGCTCGCCGGGGCCGAGGAACTTGGTGCCGGCCAGGTGGCCGCCCTCGTAGCCGCCGCCGCCGCGGTTGCCGACCTCGCTCTGGCCGCTGCGGTTGCGGCGGTCGTCGGTGTCGACGCGGTCGTCGTAGCCGAGGTCGTCGGTGTGCATGTGCTCGGTCCGGCCGAGCGCGTCGGTCTCGTAGACGTACCGGTTGTCGACCACGTAGGTGGCGTTCGGCAAGGGGCGTTCCAGTTCGGGGTTCCAGGCCCCCTTGGTCCCGGAGGGGGCCTCGACGTGGGTGATGACGCCGTGCTCGTTGGTGAAGAAGCGGCCGCGTCCGTCAACGACGTACTCGGTGTTGGGTGCCAGATCGGTGCGCGAGCTGAACGGGGTTCGCGGTCCCGGCTGCTGCGACTCCGGCACATGGACCGTCTGATCGACGTGGGGACGCTCGACGCCAGAGGGAAGGGGACGCTCGTCTGGCGTCGGTGCCGGCCCATCTGAGGGGCTGCCGTCGGGCGAGGTGTCCGGCACCGTGCTGTCCGGGCTCGATGGTGTGTCTGGTGACCTGGGCGCGTCGGATGTTGACGGCGCGTTGGGGGTGGTGGGTGCGTCGGTGGGCGGATAGCCGCCACTGCGGGGGCCGGGCACGTCTGGGGCGGAGGGGGCGTGCGGGATGTTCGGCGTGGACGGGGTGTCGGTGTGGGGACGGCTGGTGTCAGCGAGGTTGTCGCCGACGCTGCCGGGGTTGGGGGTGTGGATGCGGGGCCCGTCGACTCGGGGTGTGTCGATGTGGGGTGTGTCGGTGTGGTGGGGGAGGTTGATGTCGGGGATGCCGTCAGGCAGTTTCAGTTGGGGTAGGTGTTGGGAGACCCGGGTGATGAGGCTTTCGGTGGTGGGCAGGCGTCCGATGAATTCGCCGCTGCGGACCATGGCGGTGCCGGCGCGGGAGATCGCGCCGATGCGGGAGGTCTGCGCGCCGCCACCGACGCCGCGTAGCGTGGCGCCGGCGCCCTTGGTGCCCACGATGGCGGACAGGACGTTGAACCCGGCCATGCCGCCGGCGCGGGCGTTGTCGCCCTTGCCCCACTCGTCGTAGGCGATCAAGCCCTTGCCCGCGTTGACGAGAGTATTGCCCAGCGCGCCGTTGTTGACTGCCTGGTCGACGAGTGCGCCGCCTGGCATTGTTATATACACGCCGACGGCGAGGACGAAGGTGCCCAGGCCCTTCCATGCGGTGCCGGCGGTGCCCCAGGACCAGTCGCCGGTGACGGGGTCGCGGCCGATGAGGGCGCCGAGGTCGCCGGCGAAGTTCTTCATGCCGTCCCAGACACCGCCGACGATCCCGGTGTCGGTTTCGGCGTAGCTGCCCCAGGGCAGCTGCTGGCCTTGCTCGAAGGCCGAGTTCAGCTGCTCGGTGGTGAAGCCGTATTCGCCGGGTTCCTGGTCGGCGTTGCCGTCGTCTGCGCGGTACTGGATCCCGCCGTAGAGGGCGTTGATGGTGTTCGCGCAGACGCGTTGGGCTTCGGCGAACGCGGCGACCTGGGTGTGGACCTTGTCCATGAGTTCGTTGCTGCGCTCGGCGTACTCGTCGTCATCGCCGCCGATACCGACGAACTCGCCGATCTTCTCCAGGTTGCCTTCGCTGTCCTTGTCGGCCTTGGCCTCGTTCACGAGGGTCTGGGCTTGGGTCCGCAGCGCGTCCAGCTGGTTCTGGATCTCTTTGACGGTGGCCGCGTAGGTGGCCAGCGCACCTGCCACAGTGGCGATGTCCTCGCCCACCGAGGCTGTGGTGGTCTGCACCGGCCCGGTCGCGGCCAGCAGCTGACCCGCCTCGGGGGCGTGGTAGACCCCGGCGAGCTGCTGCCAGGTCGAGTTCACCCGCTGCCCGGTCCCCGAGAACTCCGGGCCGACCCGGCCGAGGTCTCCCGCGTGCTGGGCCAAGATCTCCATGTTACCGGGGATCCGCGGGATCCCCGCCGGGTTGATCATCGTGGCACCGCCTGCGCACCGCCGGGCATCGTCGCCCCCGGGTCCGGGACCGCCGACGCGGCGGCCTGCGCGTTCGCCGCCATCTCCAGATCACCGGCCAGGTAATGATTGGTCGCCTGCGCCGCCCCCGACAGACACGCCCCCGTCCGGGTGAACACGAACTGGATCCCCGGCATCCCCGACTTCTCCATGAACTCGTCGACCGCCGAGGCCACGATTTCCGAGCACGACTGGCCCACCGCGCCCGTCAGCGCGGTGCGCAACCGGGTCATCTGACCCTCGAACTCCTGCGCGACCGTCTCGGTGCGGCCGAGCACGCCCTGCACCCCCGACGGGGAGATATCCCAGCGGCTCATCGTTCACCCCTCGTCGGCCCGAACCGGGCCGTCAGCCGATGGACTGCACGGCCGAGCGTGCCCTGGACAAGGTAGTGCCGGCGGTCTCGTCGTTACGGACCATGGTGGTCTTGACCAGATCGATGATCTGGCGTACCTCGGTGGCCGCGGTGTTCCACCGGGCCTCCACGGTCCGGTACTCCTCGGAGACCCCATCGGCCTGGAAGTCGCTCATCGCGGCGTTCACATCCGCCTGGCGCTGGGCGATGTTGGCCTCCAGCCGGGCGATGATGCCCGCGAGGTCACCCTGCACCTGCTGGGACACTCCCGTGTCGAAACTCCGCCGATCCATCGTCACCATGATCGTTCATCCCTCCCGTACTCAACGGGACCCGGAGAACCGGGCCGCATCGAAGTTCGCCGCCCCGGCAGCCGAGGAGGCGTTGTCGGCCATCTCGGTGTCGCCCTGGCCGAAGGCGGTGTCCATTCCAGCCTGACCGCCCAGGATCGCCCCGAGTGAACCGTTGAGTTCGGCGGTGATCGCGTCGGCGTTGGCTTTGAACCCATCGAACGCGGCGCGCCCCGCGCCGTTGAAGTTGCCCTGCAACGGCTCCGCCGCCACGATCAACTGCTGGATCAACGACCCCAGATCATCGGACGCACCCTGAGTCTGCTTCGCCAGACTCCCCAGCGTCTGCGAACCCATATCGAACTTCATGTCCACTCCCCTTCCCGCCGGCACCGCCGACAAGGTCGTCATACGAGGTGATCCTCCAGCTTTGACGCAGCATCTGCCCCTGTGGTTCCCCACCGTCACAACATGCTTGCTCCCCGGCATCGCCGAGGATAGTCCGAAGGTGCCGGGAAGGTTCCCGAACCGAACGGTGACTTCGAAATCACCGCATCGATCAGATTCAGACGATCGTGCGGCGCGACCGCTTCACGGACCCAGGGCATCGGGGGGCACGGGGCGGTCCTGGGCGAGTGCGTCGAACAGCTGCGCGGCTCGTTCGCGGTTCCAGAGTACGGCCGAGGAACCGTTGCCGAGCTGGCCGAAGCCCGCGATCGGCACCGTCGTGCTCACCGCTTCGCCGCCGGACAGCGCCCGCATGGTCCAGCCCAGCCTGGCCAGGTGCCAGACGTGGGCACCGTCGTCGACGGTGACCGCCGCGGGGACGCTGCTGGCCAGCGGAACGATCCGCAGCGGGTTGAGCAGCACCGAGGGGCTGGATGCCTTGGCGATCAGTGCGCCGAGGAACTCCTGTTGGCGGACCACCCGGTCCAGGTCCCCGCGCGGCGAGCTCCTGGTGCGGACGTAGCCGAGCGCTTGGGGCCCACTCAGCTCCTGGCAGCCGGCCGGGATGTCCAGCCCGGCGAGCGGGTCGTCGATCGGCTCGGTGGGACAGAGCTGCACGCCACCGATATCGTCGACGATGCCCGCGAAGCCACCGAACCCGATCTCGGCGTAGCGGTCCACGTGCACCCCGGTGACCGTTTCCACCGTCTGTACCAGCAGGGTGGGGCCGCCGAAGGCGTACGCGGCATTGAGCTTGTTGCGGCCTTCGCCCGGGATCGGCACCGAGGAGTCCCTCGGCAGGCTCACCAGCGTCGGCGGTCCTGCCGCGCTGGACGCGGGAATGTGCAGCAGCATGATGGTGTCGGTGCGCTGGCCAGCTACCCCGGACTCGTCTCCGGTGGTCAGTTCGGCCGCTTGGTCACCGGTCAGCCCGGCGCGGCTGTCCGAGCCGACGATCAGCCAGTTGGTGCCCGGCGTGTCCGCGATCCGATCCGGGTAGTCGGTCAGCGCATCGGCCCGGTTCAGCGACTGGTCGACGTAGCCGGCGAGCCCGAGGACGAGCAGGAGCAGTATCACGAGGATCACCCCGAACATCCGGCCGGGGCGACGTCGGCGACGGCGCGGGGCAGGTCCGCGGACGGGGCGCATTGGCTGCTGCGGCCGGGGCGCCGCTTGTCCGGGCCTGGACTGCGGCGAGCGGGACGGGGGCGAGTGGGACGGGGGCGGGCCGGATGGGCGTGGCCCGGAGCGGGGGCGTGGATTCTGCGGGGGCATGTACTCGCCCGGTGGCGGTGGTGGCGGCGGTGGTGGCGGTGGCGGCGGCGGTGGCCCCATGCGGCGGCGCCGCGGTGGCCCCTGATAGCTCGCCATTGGCCTCCTCATCGGTCCCCCGACCGGGTGGATTCAAGGATAGTCACGCTAGCGGGCACGCCCGCATCCTCCTCGGCTCGGGGCGTTAGCCTCATTGGACTGTTCGGGTGTAAATCGGCCGTCGATCGGGCGCCTACAGGTCTGTCCGGTTGAACGGCCTGTCATCGGCTCGGGAGCATGCTCCGGTACCAGCACGGGAGGCAGCGGTGGATCGTTTAGATCGCAACGACCTGAGGAACGCCAGCTTCGACGTTGCAATGAGGGGATACGACAAGCGGCAGGTGGACGAACGGATACGCCTGCTCGGCGGTGAGCTGGCCGCCGCGGAACATGCGCTGCGCGCCACCCAGGCCCGGGCCGCGTCGCTGGAGGCAGATCTTAACCAGCTGCGCTCGGGATCTGGTGGGGGGTCCGGTGGGCGCACTGAATCCCACTTCGGTGCCCGGGTGGAGAAAATCCTGCTGACGGCTGAGCAGGAGGCCCGGGAGATCCGCAGCCAGGCTGCTGCCGAGGCGACCGCGCTGGTGGAGCAGGCCCGGGCGGAGGCCAAGGACCAGCGCACCCGCGCCACGCAGGAGATCGCCGCCCAGCAGGCCGAGGCCGAGAAGATCAGCAAGGCGGCCACCCAGGAGGCTGACAAGCTGCGCACCGCGGCCGCCCATGAAGCCGAACAGCTGCGCACCGTGGTGGCCAAAGAGGTCGAGGAGGTGCGAAACGCGGCCCGCGGCCAAGCCGGGCAGCTCGTCGAGCAAGCCCGGATCGAGGCGGACCGGCTGGTCTCCTCGGCTACCGAGTCCGCTGGTCAGCGGGAGCGAGCCTGTGCGCAGGAGATGCAGCGGCTGTCCCGGCTTCGGGACCAGGTTAATGCCGAGCTTTACCGCGCGAAGAACCTGTTGGACGGCTTCTTCCCGGCTATGGCAAAGGGTGCGCGGGACCAACGGGACCAAGCGGTGGTGGCCGAGCCGCAGTCCTCCGATGCCCAGTCGAACAACTCGGTCCGGCGGTGAGTGCCTTCCACAGCACGTACTGTGGAAGGCATCGGCACCGCCGACAACACCGGTAAGAACATCATCGAGAAAGGTAGGACCCGTGAGCCTGTTCAACAACGCCCGAAGGATGGTAGACCGGGCGCGCAGCTACGCCAGCCGTAACTCCGGCAAGGTACATGAGGTAACCGACAAGGCGGCCAAGTTCGTGGACCAGCGCACTCACGGCAAGTACCACAAACAGATCGGCGACGCGGTACGCAAGGTTGATGGGTTCGTCGATCGCGACCGCCGCCGCGGTGGCCCTGAGGCGCGATGATCCAGCCGACACCCATCCGGGGCCCCGGGATGGATGCTGCGCACACCCCGGAGCAGGTGCTCGCGGGGTTGCGGGCCACCTGCGAGGGAGAGGACCTGGTCCAGCTGCTCACCCCCGAGGGGGTGCGGGTCTCGCATCCCGAGTTCGACCTGGAGATCTCGCCTGCGCAGATCCAGTCGCTGTATCGGGACATGGTGCTGGTCCGCAGGGCTGACCGGGAGTGCAACGCCCTGCAGCGCCAGGGCCAGCTCGGTATCTGGGTTCCGCTGTTGGGCCAGGAGGCCGCGCAGATCGGCGCGGGCCGGGCCATGGCTGCGCAGGACATGGCCTTCCCTTCCTATCGCGAGCACGGGGTCGCCTGGTGCCGCGGACTGGATCCGACCGAGCTGCTCGGCATCTTCCGCGGCACCGACCACGGTTCGTGGGATCCCCTGGCCACCCGGTTCGGCTTGTACACGATCGTCATCGCCAACCAGTGCCTGCATGCCACCGGCTATGCGATGGGGCAGCGGCTGGACGGCAAGATCGGTGACGCGGAGACCGGTGAGGCGACGATCTGCTTCTTCGGTGACGGCGCCACCTCCCAAGGTGATGCGCACGAAGGTTTCTCGTGGGCTGCGGTCTACGACGCGCCGCTGGTGTTCTTCTGCCAGAACAACCAGTGGGCGATCTCCGCGCCGGTGCGGCGGCAGTCCCGGGTGCCGCTCTACCGCCGAGCGCAGGGCTACGGCTTTCCCGGGATCCGGGTGGACGGCAACGATGTGCTCGCCACCCTGGCCGTCACCCGGTGGGCGCTGCGGGAGTGCCGCACCGGCAACGGGCCCGTGCTGATCGAGGCGGTGACCTACCGGATGGACGCGCACACCACGTCGGACGATGCCTCCCGCTACCGGCTGGCCGACGAGCTGGAGGCGTGGAAGCTCAAGGACCCCATCGAACGGGTTCGGGTACATCTGGTGCGGGAGGGCTTGGCGGAGCCGGAGTTCTTCCACGGCGTCGCCGCTGAGGCCGACGAGCTGGCCGCCCGGCTGCGGGAGTACTGCTACGCGATGCCTGCTCCGGGTCCGGAGCGAATCTTCTCCGAGGTCTACGCCGAGCTGTCGCCGCCGTTGGAGGCGCAGCGCGCGCAGCACCTGGCCTACCACGAGAGCTTCACCGAAAGGTAATGCTTCGCAGGTAAGGAATAGTAGGGATTCCGAGTTTCGGGTCTCAGAAAGAATTCGGGTGTGGGAAGAATGCTCGGTGGGGCGAAAATCCGTTCGGTCGATCTGCTGCCCTTGCCGGGAAATCATGCCAATATGGTTACCATGGCCCCATCACGGCTCGCCGGTGCCAGCTCGCCCGACCGGGCAGCCTGCGCCGGATCCCGCAACCGTCCCAGCCGCCACGAACGGTGGGGAGGAGTGGACATGTCAACGGTGCAACAGCGCAATAGCGAGGCCCCGACAGAAGTAGCGGTAACGAGCGTCACAATAGCGAAGGCGCTGAACGCCGGACTGCGGGCCGCGATGGAGGCCGACCCCAAGGTGATCGTGATGGGGGAAGATGTCGGCAAGCTAGGCGGGGTCTTCCGGATCACCGACGGCCTGCAGAAGGATTTCGGCGAGCAGCGGGTGATGGACACGCCGCTGGCCGAGTCCGGGATCATCGGTACCGCGGTCGGCCTCGCGGTCCGTGGCTACCGCCCGGTGTGCGAGATCCAGTTCGACGGGTTCGTCTTCCCCGGCTTCGACCAGATCGTCTCCCAGCTGGCGAAGATGCACTTCCGTTCGCAGGGCAAGCTGCGGATGCCCGTGGTGGTACGCATCCCGCATGGTGGCGGCATCGGGGCGGTCGAGCACCACTCGGAGTCCCCCGAGTCCTACTTCGCGCACACCGCTGGGCTGAAGGTCGTCGCCTGCGCCAACCCTGTGGACGCCTACTGGATGATCCAACAGGCGATCACCTGCGACGATCCGGTGATCTTCTTCGAACCCAAACGGCGGTACTGGGAGAAGGCCGAGCTGGACCTCACCAAGGCCCCGCAGCCGCTGTTCACCTCACGAGTGCTGCGCCGAGGTACGTCGGCGACGGTCGTGACGTACGGTCCCATGGTGCGCACCGCGCTGGACGCCGCCACCGTGGCCGAACAGGACGGCCACCAGCTCGAAGTGATCGATCTACGCACGCTGTCTCCCTTGGACCTTGCGCCGGTGTTCGAATCGGTACGGCACACCGGGCGGCTGCTCGTCGTGTCCGAGGCGCCCGGGGAGGCGTCGCTGACCGCGGAGGTGGCCGCCAGGGTGTCGCAGGAGTGCTTCTACTCGCTGGAGGCGCCGGTGCTGCGAGTGACCGGGTTCGATACGCCCTACCCGCCCGCGAAGTGCGAGGAGGACTATCTACCCGACCTGGACCGGGTGCTGGATACCCTCGACCGCGTATTGGCGTACTGAATGGCACCCATCAAGGAGTTCCCCCTGCCCGACGTCGGGGAGGGCCTCACCGAGGCCGAGATCCTCGCCTGGCACGTCGCACCGGGCGACACCGTCACGGTCAACCAGATCATCGTCGAGATCGAGACGGCCAAGGCGGCCGTCGAGCTGCCCTGTCCCTACGCCGGGGTGGTGACCGACCTGTTCGCCCAACCCGGGGCGACCGTGCTGGTGGGGGCGCCGCTGATCGCGATCGACACCGATCCCACGGCGGCCGCACCCGCTCCGGAAGGTTCCGGCGAGCAGGCTCGGGTTCCCAACCTGGTTGGTTACGGCCCGCGTACCGCGGTGGTGAGCAGACGGGCGCGCAAGGGCAGCCCCGCTCCGGCGTCCGCGTCCCAGCCGGCCGCTTCCCCGTCTCCCGTCGCCGCCCCGCCTGCCGCGGTCAGGGAAGCAGCGGTGCCGCTGGCCAAACCACCGGTGCGCAAGCTGGCCCGAGAGCTGGGTATCGACCTGCGAACCGTGGCAGGCACGGGAGCTGACGGGGTGATCACTCGGGAGGACGTGCAGCACGCGGCGCAGCCGACCCGCAACGGCACCACCTCCCAGGGCCAGCAACACAAGGGGCAGCGCAGGGAACCGATCCGTGGGGTTCGCAAAGCCACCGCGGCGGCCGTGGTGGCCTCGGCGTTCACCGCGCCGCACGTAACCGAGTTCCTCACCATCGACGTGACGCCGATGATGGAGCTGCGCGCCCAGCTGAAGGGCCTGCCGCAGTTCCGCGACGTCAAGCTCACCCCGCTGGCGTTTGCGGCCAAGGCGCTGTGCCTGGCGATCCGTCGTACGCCGGAGATCAATGCGAGCTGGGACGAAGCGGCGGGCGAGATCGTCTACTTCGACTACGTGCACCTCGGGATCGCCGCGGCCACTCCCCGTGGGCTGGTGGTGCCGAAGATCCGGAACGCGGAGCAGATGCCGCTGCGTGAGCTCGCCGTCGCGCTGGAGGGTCTCGCCACGACGGCGCGGGAAGGCCGCACCCCACCGGGTGACATGATCGACGGCACGATCACCATCACCAACGTCGGGGTGTACGGGGTGGACACCGGCACCCCGATCCTCAACCCGGGCGAATCGGCGATCTTCGCCCTCGGCGCGATCCGGGACATGCCATGGGTGGTCGACGGAGTAGTCACGGTGCGCAAAGTCTGTCAACTAGCCCTCTCCTTCGACCACCGAGTAGTAGACGGCCAACAGGGTTCCCAATTCCTAGCCAACCTAGGAGCCCTCCTATCCACCCCCGCCCTAGCCATCACTTACTAACCCGTCCCTCTGCCGCATTCAGCGGGCTCAGCGAGGTGACGAGCATCTTAGTTACCCCGCTGAGCCTGCTGAATGCGGCAGAGGGCGGTATGAACAGTTCGATCCGTTGGGGAAGTGGGGGGTGAGGGCGGTGGAGAACGCGGTTGTGGTGTCGGTGGGGCTGGATCCGGGGCCGGAGGTGCTGCGCGCTTGGGACGGGCTGGTCGACCGGACGCCGGGTACGGACGTTACCCAGTTCTCCACCTGGGCGCGGCTGCGCAGGCAGGTTGGCTTCACTCCGCTCTACGTCCTGGCCCACCACGGCGGCGAACTCGTCGGCGGGGCACAGATCCTGAGCAGGCGAATGCCTGCGCTGGGCGCGGTGGGCTACCTCCCGTACGGCCCGATCGTCGCGTCTGATGCTCCGGATGGCGTCACATGGGCACTGGCCGACGCCCTGACCGGGCTGCGTCGAAGGCGGCTGCGGATGCTGTTCGTCCAACCGCCTGAAGGTGCCGAGGCCATGAGCGACGAACTGCTCCGGCGTGGCTTTCGCCCATCCTCGAGCGGGATCGCGCCAACGGGCTCCATTCGTATTGATCTGACCGCCGATCTCGCGGAGATCAGGAGCCGGTTCGGCAAGCGGCTCAAGTCGTGGACCAATCGTTGGCCGTCCCGGGGTGTCACGGTCCGGGTCGGGGACGAGCGGGATGTGGTGCTGCTCGTCGACCTGATGGCCACCTCATCGCAGCACCAGGGTTACCAGCCGCTGCCCGCCAAGTACGTTGCCACCCTGTATCGGGAATTGGCCGCTACAGATCATGCGGCGTTGTTCGTCGGTGAGGTGGACGGTGTTCCGGTCGCCGCTGATCTGGTGACTCGATGTGGTGGAATGGTTCGGGGACGGCTTTCGGGGTTCGACCGCCGCGAAGAGACTGCCCGGCTCAGCGTGCCTGCCGCGGTCCGGTGGGAGATCCTCCAGTGGGCCAAGGGCCGTGGATATCACTGGCTGGACTTCGGTGGGCTGCACCCGAAGACGCTGGATGCGCTACTGGATTCTACTAACCGGGATGGTCCTAACCGGGATGGTCCTAACCGGAATGGGGCTAACCGGAATGGGGCTGATCCGGGCGGAGAAACGTGGCCGACCTCGGATCAGCCCAAGGTGACTTTCGGTGGTACACCGTACCGCTACCCTACTCCGGTCGAGATGATCAAACCGGCACCGCTGCGGATGGCCTACGACCTCGCATGGCGCTCGGCGGCCGGTCGCCGGGGGATCACGGTGGTGAAAAATATGCTCCGCGGCTCGCAACAGGGCGCACAGTAGGGGGGACATGAATATCGTTTGTATCGGTGGCGGCCCGGCGGGTCTGTACTTCGCCATCTCAGCCAAGCTGCGCCACAGAAATCACGATGTCACTGTTATCGAGCGTAATCCCGCCGGCGTGACGTACGGCTGGGGTGTCACGTTCTCCGATGCTTTACTCGACAGTCTCTACCGCAATGACCCGGCGAGCGGACGGGAGATTAATGCACAGCCGGCTTCCTGGGACAATCAGGAAGTGCGTGTCCGAGGTGGGGAGCCGGCCCACCTCGGCGGATATGGTTTCGCGGTCGGTCGCAAGCTGCTCATAGACGTCCTCGTCAAGCGCGCGATGGCGCTCGGTGTCGACGTCCAGTTCGAACGCGAGGTCGAGGATCTGTCGGAACTCGCGGACGCTGACTTGATCATTGCTTGCGACGGTGCCAACAGTCGCGTGCGGGCGCGCCACGCAGACCATTTCGGGACCGGCGTCGAAGTAGGGGCGAACAAGTACGTCTGGCTCGGCACCCACCGAGTATTCGACTCATTCATCTTCGCCTTCGAGGAGACCGCGGCCGGTTGGATCTGGTTCTATGCCTACCGTTTCAATGCCGACACGACCACCTTCATCGTCGAGTGTTCGACGGCGACCTGGGTGGGACTCGGTTTCGATCAGCTCGGTCCTGATGAGAGCCTCGCGCTGTTGGAGCACATCTTCCAGCGCCAACTGGACGGCCACCCGCTCATCAGCCCCCACAATTCGACCAGAGGGCGCGAGCTAGGCCGGACGCCGTGGCTCAACTTCATTCGCATCACCAATACGGACTGGTATCATGACAACGTTGTGCTGATGGGTGACGCCGCGCACACCACGCATTTCTCGATCGGTTCGGGTACCACCCTCGCCATGCAGGATGCCATCGCGCTCGCCGACAATGTGGAGAAGTACAACGACCTGCCGACCGCACTCCGGTCCTATCAGTGGGAGCGCCGCGCCGCCGTGCGCGACGCACAGGGTGCGGCGCTGAACAGCACCAAGTGGTTCGAGAGCGTTCCTCGTTATGTCGACCAGGAGCCGATTCAATTCGCGTATGATTTATGGAAACGCCGTGGCAGTTACCCGCTGTGGCGTTATCAACTTCATTTGGCCACGCAGTTCACCGCGTTGCGGAGGTTGCGATGCGCGTTTAGTGCCGCGCGGAGAGAGCAGCGGTACCGCAGACGTCTGAAGCTGGCTGGTGGTAGCGAGGCGCACGACCACGGGCACTGACGCCCTAATCTATCCTCCAACCGTGGACCCCACCATTGCGTTGCTGTCTTTCCGGCTCGGTGTGGCGGATGGGGTATCAGTCGCCGCGGCGCAGTGGGTCGCCGCGTTGCGCAGGCTCGGCTGCCGGGTGCGCACCGTCGCGGGGGCAGGCGAAGCCGATCATTTGGTGCCCGGGCTTGCTTTCGATACCCGCCACCCGGCCCGGGTCCGTGACCTGGCGGCTGCGCTGTGTGACGTCGACCTCGTGGTGGTCGAGAACGTCTGCTCACTGCCGATGAACCCGGCGGTGACCGAGACGGTCAGCCGGGCGTTGCATGGGCGCCGGGCCGTCTTGCGGCACCACGACCTGCCCTGGGAGCGTGCTCATTACGCACATCTGCGTGGCTGGCCGCCGGACGATCCCAGCTGGCAGCACGTGGCGATCAGCGAGCACAGCGCACGAGAGCTGGCGCGCCGCGGTATCCATGCGACCAGCATGTACCACGGCTACGCGCACACACCGCGCCGCGGCAACCGAGCCGCCTGCCGGGCCGCGTTGGGCGTGCCGCCGGGGCAGCGGCTGCTGCTGCAACCGACCAGGGCGATCGCCCGCAAGAACGTGGCTGTGGGGATCATGCTGGCCCAGGCCGTCGACGCGGTCTACTGGCTGACCGGGCCTGCCGAGGAAGGCTACGGTCCGCAGCTCGCCGAGCTGCTCGGCCGGGCCCGCTGCCCGGTCCGCCGAGGGTTACCCCCCGGCCTGCGGATGGCCGACGCCTACGCCGCGGCGGACGCGGTCGTGCTGCCCTCGACGAGGGAGGGTTTCGGTATGCCGCTGATTGAGTCCGCGCTGGCCGCCCGGCCGCTCGCGGTGAGTGCCTACCCGGTGGCGCTGGAGGTGGCCAAGCTGGGCTTCAGCTGGTTCCCGGTGGACGACCCCGGCCCGCTCGCCGTCTGGTTCGCCCACCCCGATCCGGCGCTGCTGGAGCACAACCGAGTGCTGGCGTTGCGTCACTTCGGCCCGGCAGCGCTGGCTAACCGGCTCACGCACATGTTGGCCAGGGCCGGGTTTCGTGCTCCGGGTCGGGCTGCCGCTCGATAGGGTGGGCCGACCACTAAGGTCGAGCTCATGTCGATTCTGGACGGTCTGCTGGCCCGGCTGCTGCGGGGGCCGGTGCAGCGCATGGTGGCCGAGGAGATGAACCGGTACACCCACGGCGAAGACGAGAACCCGCTGTATCGCTACCGCGTGCACGGCAAGCTGGAGCGGCTGCACATCGACCGCACGGCGATCGTGAACAACACGCTGTTCAACGTGTCCGGCGGGGAGATCACGATCGGTGCGTACGCCTTCTTCGGACACGAGGTCGCGGTGCTCACCGGCACCCACGACATCACCAAGTTCGGTCTTGAGCGGCAGCGGGCCTACCCCCGCTCCGGGCGTGACGTGGTGATCGAGGAAGGCGCCTGGATCGCTAGTCACGCCCTGGTGCTGGGCCCGGTGCGCATCGGCAAGCACGCCGTAGTGGCCGCGGGTGCCTTGGTGTTGGCGGACGTGGCGCCGTACACGGTGGTAGCCGGGCGCCCGGCGAAGGTGCTCAAGAAGATTGACCCGCCCGACCTCGTCGATCCCGCCGAGCTGCCGTGAAGGTCGAGATCGGGGCGGGGGAGAAACCCCACCCCGACTACGACGTCCATCTGGACATCCTCGCGCTGCCCGACATCGAGGTGATCAGCTGGATCGACCCGCTGCCGCTGCGCACCGCCTCGGTCGACGGGCTGCGCGCCAACCACGTGCTGGAGCACCAGAGCTACGAACTCGTCGAGCCGACCCTGTGCGAGTGGGCCCGGGTGATGCGCCCCGGCGCCCGGCTGGACATCGGCGTTCCGGATGCTCGGTTCATCGCCGAGCAGTGGGTGCGTGGCGAGATCGACACTGCCGAGGCGAACTACTGGATCCTCGGCGGGCACTCCGACCGACCCGCGCACCAGGGCGTCGACGCCCGGGGCGTGCCGCGCTGGATCTGGAACGCCCACCACACGATGTTCGACACCGAATCGTTGGGCGCGCTGGTTGGCCGCTGCGGGTTCGTCGACCTGGACATCTTCACCTACGACATCCGCAACCTACGTTGTTTGGCGGTTCGCCCCCCCGGGTTGGGGGAGGGGGTGGGGTTATGAATAGAGGGGTAAGCAGGCGCGCAACCGCCCCCGCCGGAGGTGGCAAAGGGGGGGATGACCAACACCCCCCCGCC
>JBQTGW010000274.1:0-3270 GCA_052390495.1 Pseudonocardiales bacterium | reverse complement strand
TCGCCGATCCGGGTGACGCGGAACACGACGACATGGTGATGTGGATGGGCCTGAAACACGCCTCCGAGTTCGATCCGGCCGCCTTCGACATCGAACTGGTGAACCGCAGGCTCGTCGCGCTCAGCGCGCCAAAGTGACGCCGAGGCTGCCGTTACTCGGGGTCGACGAGGTACAGCTTCCAGAGACCCCGTTCGCTGCGCGAGATCGTGGGTGACAGGTTGCCCCGCCGCATGGTGGTGAACAGGTCCTCGACGGTGACCCACTCGTCGACCGGGCAGCCGACCAGGGCGGTGGCGACGGTCTGGCGCCGGGGCTTGACCGCGGTCAGGACGTTCGCCGAGCGCTGACCCTTGATCGCGTCGATCCGGCTCATCTCGTCGATCAACCCGTGACTCACCCAGCGACGCCACAGCAGGCGCACGGTCTCGGCGGCCGGCTTGGTCAGCGCCGCGCGGCCGCGGGCGGTCAGTTGCAGCCGACCGTAGCTGGTCGCGTAGACGGTGGGACTCTTGCTGATCATGGTTGGCGCATCCGCTCCGTAACCCAGCTCCAGCTCAGTCCCCTCGGTTTCCTCGCGAATCGGCCATGCCCCTACATCCCGGTACTCCGCCACCATCACGTCTCTGATCACGGTGAGTTCTGGTTCCTCTCCGGCTCCACCCGTTCCCGAACAGAGGCAAGCCAATCGAGCTGACTGCGGCGCTGGGGGGATCTTGGACAGTGGCCAATGGTGGCTCAGGGGGTGGTGAAGGGTGGTGAATGCTGGTGAGGCCATTGCCAGACGTGTGGGGGCGGATACGGTCTGTTCATTCGTTGAGCATGCTGGAACTTGGGAGGGGTACGGTGGCTGGCGGTCGAGAGGTGAATGTTCAGCTGGAACAGGTGCGGGCGCGGGCCGGCTGGTCCCGCAAGGAGCTGGCGCGGCGGGTGAACCAGCGCGCCCGGGTCCGGGGGGTGCACCTCAATACCGACGCCAGCCGGGTCCGGCACTGGCTGGAGGGTCAGCATCCGCAGCCCCCGGTCCCGGAGCTGCTGAGCGAGTTGTTCTCCGAACAACTGGGCTATCCGTGGGCGGTAGAGTGATCTATAAACCGATGTCGCCCGGAGTGCTCGGCGAGCAGGGGAAGGTCCGCGTTGTCAACGCCACACTCATGACGTCGGAATTCCTCGACGATGCTTCCATCGCGCTGACTGCGCACACTTTTCAACAATGGATCGACAAGGATTTCGACGCGCGCGTGACCGTCGTCGGCGACAGTTGCTTCGGGGTTGCTATTCACGCGTCACACGAGGAGGCACGGATCGACTGGCGCGCCGACTATGACGCGTTAAGCTATAGTGTCGTCGAAGTTCCACATGCGGTTCGCACGGCCATACGTAATTATCTCCATCGGTTTGGCCTACTGTTCGCGGCGTTCGACTTCTCTGTTGACCAGGACGGCAAGTGGTGGTTCCTCGAGGCCAATCCGAATGGATTATGGGCTTGGTTGCAAGAGCGGACCGGGCTGCCCATCGCGACGGCGATCACGGAAATCCTGATGGAGGAATCGACCTGATGGCTACGTTGGAGTGGCAGCCGCTGGCAGATGCGCTGGCCGCTGCCTTGGTCGCCAGTGGGGAACTTCGCGACCCGGCCTGGCGTCGAGCGTTCGAGGAAATTCCGCGGCATCTTTTCGTGCCGCGTTTCCTCGACTTCGATGAGAACGGTGAACGGGGTATCGATGGTGCCGCTCCGGAGCAACACCGGCAGTGGCTGGAACGGGTCTATTCCGACACGACCCTCATTACCCAGCTGCGGGCGTCCGGTGCGGATGGGCGCGGTGCCCGGCGGCCCACCAGCTCCTCGAGCATGCCCCGCATCATGGCCTGGATGCTCGACACGCTCGAGGTGGCCGATGGGCACCGCGTCCTGGAGATCGGGACCGGTACGGGCTACAACGCCGCGCTGCTGTGCCACCGACTCGGCGCGACCAACGTCGCCAGCATCGACATCGACCCGGTGCTGGTCGATGAAGCGCGGGAACGCTTGGCGACGCTGGGTTATGCACCGATGCTGGTCACCGGAGACGGTGCCCACGGAGTACCGCACACCGCTCCCTATGACGCGATCATCTCCACTGCCGCCGTGGACCACATACCGCCGGCCTGGATCGAGCAGCTCCGACCGGGCGGGAGCATCCTCACCGACCTACGCGGCGGCATCGCCGGGGCCATGGTCCGACTCCGCAAGATCGACGACGACACGGTCGAAGGTCGCTGCCAGAGCTACGACGCGACCTTCATGCCGATGCGGCGCGAGGTGAACTATCCGCTGCGTAACGGTGCGTCGGCCCCCTTCGTCATGGATCGACGAAACCCCCAGCGAGGCAGCACCACCCTCGCTCCACACCTCATCACCCACTCGCGCGGGCTCCGATTCATCGTCCAGCTCCAGCTCGCTGGAACTCACCCGGAGCTCTTCGTCAACACCGACGAACTCGTCCTCACCAGCACTGACGGCAGCTGGGCCACGGCAAGTCTGGCACCCCGCGCCGACGGCACCCATGCCGTGGCCCAAGCCGGACCCCGACGCCTCTGGGACTCCGTCGAAGCCGCCACCGGGACATGGCAGCACAGCGGCCAACCAGAAATCGACGCCTTCGGGGTCACCGCCAGTACCGACATCGCCGATCAGCAGATCTGGCTGCGTGATCCCCCCACCGCGTTCTCCTGGCCGCTTCCCATCTGACATTCCTGACGCCACCGGGCCAGCCACTACCACCCGCCGTGATACTCGTCCAGGAACGCGGTCGGTGGTGCACTCACCATCTGACATCAAGCTCGTCGCGCTCAGCGCGCCAAAGTAACGAGGACCGGGCGTGTGATCTCACCAAGCTGTGTTCGCGATCTACGGTGCTGAGTACCCTGTTACCCAGAGCACCAGGTCGGTTACTTTTGTGCACATCGCTCAGGAGTGCGGCCCGGCAACGAAACTCTTTGATGATCAAGCGGTGTGCCAGCAGAAAGCAAAGGATGATCATGGGTGTCGGAAAGTCCAGTTCAGGGCCTGCGTCGCGGCCGAGTCGCGGGAATCTGGGCAAGGGAAGTGACGAAGGAACGATCACGACCGCGAAGATCGGTCTGATCGCCACCCTCGCGGCTGCGCTGATCGCCGGAGCGGCAACCGTGTTGGTCGCCATGATCAGCAATGACAACCCGGACCCCACCTCGCCTGGCGGGCCACCACCCGTGGTGGGGCCGCCGCCGATCAAACTTGCCGAGCCCACCTGC
>JBQTGW010000273.1:0-13640 GCA_052390495.1 Pseudonocardiales bacterium | reverse complement strand
GGCTGAGCTCAGCGTACAGCGGGCGGGCCGGTGGCAGCGTCAGTGCTTCGGTCAGGTACCAGAGCAGCTCATGGAGCTGCCGCATGATCGGGAACACCTCGAACATCTGCTGTGCGGTGTGCGGGGCCCGCCGCCAGTCCTGCCCGCCGAAGGTGACCTGGGCGACCTTTTGCCCCGCGCCGAAGCAGTCGTAAACGGCGCATCCCGGAAAGCCCTGCTGCCGCAGGCGGGTGTGAATGCCGCAGCGGAAGTCCGATCCGAGATTGGGACAGGCCTGCCCGGCGTCTTTGTCGATCGCGAAGTCCGCCGAGGCCGAGAAGGCCAGTGCGACACAGCACAACCCGAAGCAACGCTCGCAGTCAGCTCGCAGGCTGCGGCGATCCATGTCGAGGAGAGGTTCTGCATGTTCGTGTTTCTCGGACAATATGCTGTGGTCTCCTGTTGAATTGAGGGCGCTGTCAGGCGCTGCGTTCGTCGGCCGTGAGCAAGTGGCTGATCAGCCACTGCACGACCTCGCCCACGAAGACCGCGCGGTTGGTGGCACCCAGGATGTCGTGCCCCTCGTCGGGCAGCATCAGATAGCCGGGTGACGCGCCGCGGTCCCGGAGCGCGGCGACGAGTTGCTCGGCTTCGATGAGGGGCACGTTGGTGTCCAGGCCGCCGTGCACCACCAGCAGTGGGGCACTCAGCTGCCCGATCCGGTGGATCGGTGACAGCTCCCGCAGCAGCTTTGCGTCTCGCCGCGGGTCGCCGTACCTGCTCACCGCCGCCGCTGCGATCCACGGCTCGGTGTGGGCGAAGAACGTCTCGAAGTCGGTGATGCCGCTGACGTCGACGCCGACCCGGAACAGCTCGGGGTAGGCCACCATCGCGGCGACGGTCAGGTAGCCGCCGTAGGAGCGGCCGCCGCAGCCCAGCGCGGCGGGGTCGGCGAGCTCGGCGTTCACCAGGTATCGGACCAGGCCGGCGACGTCATCAATGGCGCCGAACCGACGGTGGCCGACGTCGGAGTCCACGAACCCACGCCCGAAGCCCGACGAGCCACGCACGTTCGGCGCGAACACCGCGACACCGTAGCTCAGCAACGCCTGATAAAGCGGGTTGAACGTGGGGCGCTCCTGTGCCTCCGGGCCGGGGTGCAACCAGATCAGCGTGGGCACCGCACCGAGCGCACCGACCGGCCGGTAGTACCAGCCGCTCAACTCAAGGCCGTCTCGGGCCCGCCACCGGTGCAGCTCCGGCCGGACCGGCGCGTCCGGCGCCCATGGCGGTGGCAGCGCGGGAGCCAGCCGTACCGGTTCGGCCGATGGTAGCGGGTAGCGCAAGACATGCGGTGGCTCGGCACTGGATTCCACGGCCAGCACCAGTGACCCACCGTCGAAAGCGAAGCCGCAGCCCGTCACCACCTCCGCAGGTGGCGCAGGCAGCGCCCGACGCCGTCCTGAAGCCAGATCGACGAGCTCGAGCTCGCTGCGTCCCTCGACGTTCCACACCGCGACGACCGCGCGGCCAGTCGGGTCCAGCGCGAACTTTTCAAGCTCGACCCCTTCGCGCGCTGCGATGAGTTCGGCGGCCGCTGGATAGCCTGCGGCGACCCTCGGCAGCGCGAGTAGCGCAGCGAACTCGCGATCGGCGTCGGTATGCAGGTAGATCAGCCGATCATCGGGGGCGAAGCGGGCGTCGGCGACCATCGCGTCGGCGCCGAGCAGCTCAGTGCTGTTTCCGGTCCGAGTGTCGACCAGCAGCAAGCGGCGGGCGCCGCGGGCGCCGCGGCGCACCACGGCGTAGCGCCCGTCGTGGCTGAAGGTGCACACCGTTGCGGCCAGGCCACTCGCCAACTGACGGCGGCGGCCGGAGCACACGTCCACCGCATACGTCGTCAGCTTGGACGGTTCCGTGGCGCTGCTCTCGGCAAGACCAACGGTGTGCCCGCCGGGCTGCCAGCGGCCGATCGACGCCACCCCGGTCGGAGTTCCGGCGACGACCCGGGCATCGGAGCCGTCCGGGCGCAGCGCGCGGACCAGCGTGCGCTCGCCGCCGCCGGGCGCCGTGGTCAGGCACAGCCACTCCCCGTCGGGCGACCAACTGACCATCCGTACGTAGTCCTCGCCGGTATCCAGCCGCACCGGCGGGCCGGACCCCGGGCCGGAAGGGACCAGCCACACTCGGGGCGTGCCGTCCCGGTCGGAGACCACAGCCAGGGTGCTGCCGTCCGGGGACAGCGCGGGTGAAGTGCAGGTCTCGCCGGCGAGCCAGTCGAGGCCGGGCAACTCGGCGGCGAGGCGGGCGCGCCTGCGCCGCCCGAAGCCGCTGACCGCTTCAGCGCCGCTGGCCGCTTCAGCTTTCTCGGGGCTCGCCGCGCCCACCTAGATCCCTCTCTCCTGCAGCCACATTTCCAAGAGAGCGACCTGCCACAAGGCGTTGGATCCCAGGGTGGTCCGCTCGGTGTTCGGATCAGCAAGCATGCGCGCCAACCAGTCCGAGCGGAAGAGCCCGCGATCCTTGGCCGCCGGAGCGGTCACCGCGTCGCGAACCCGGTCGAGGAAGGTGCCGGACAGGTGCCGGATCGCAGGCACCGGGAAGTAACCCTTGGGCCGGTCGATGATCGTGTCCGGGACGACGCCGCGACTGGCCGCCTTGAGCACTCCCTTTCCACCCGCGGCGAGCTTCAGCTCGGGTGGGCAGGCACCGGCGAGCTCGACCAGCTCGTGATCCAGGAACGGCACTCGCGCCTCCACGCCCCACGCCATCGTCATGTTGTCCACCCGCTTGACCGGGTCGTCGACCAGCATGACCGTGGTGTCCAGGCGCAACGCCGCATCGACCGCCGTGTCGGCGCCGGAAGCACCGAAATGCGTATCGATGAAGGCTCGGCTGTGATCGGTGGTGAAGCTGTGATCACTGTTGAAGGCACAGCCGGCCAGCCACTCCGGCTCAAGAAGGTCGGCCAGCTCGGCGTGCGGGCGGTCGACGAACACCTCCGCATAGGCCGCCGCGGCCCGGTCCCTGGGCACGTCGGCCAGCGGCGGATACCAGTCGTAGCCGGCGAACACCTCGTCGGCACCCTGCCCGGACTGCACCACGGTCACTGAGCGGGAGACCTCCTCGGAGAGCAGGTAGAACGCGACGCAGTCGTGGCTGACCATCGGTTCGCTCATCGCATCGATGGCCGCGTCCACCGCAGGGAGCAGCCGGTCCGACCTGACCATGATCTTCTGGTGATCGGTGCCGAAGTGCGCCGCGACCTGATCGGAGTAGACGAACTCGTCCCCGGACTCCCCGCCTGCGGCCTCGAATCCGACGCTGAAGGTGCGCAGCCCCCGCTGACCGCCCTCGGCCAGCAGCGCCACCACCAGGCTGGAGTCGATACCGCCGGAGAGCAAGATGCCCACCGGAACGTCGGCAACCATGCGCCGCTGCACAGCCAGCCGCAGCCCGTCCAGCACAGCGCCCGGCCAGTCCGCAACCTCCAGGCCAGCACCAGCACCGCCACGGCCAGCACCAGCACCGCTGCGCGAAAACGCCGGCCGCCAATACTCCCGGTCTTCGTGCCGGCCATCCGGGTGCACGGTACGCACCGTGGCCGGTGGCAGCTTCGCCACTCCGGCCAGGATCGTGTGGGGGGCAGGCACGACGGAGTGGAAGCTCAGGTAGTGGTGCAGCCCCACCGGGTCGATCGCGGTGTCCACCCCGCCCGCGGCGAGCAACGCAGGCAGCGTGGAGGCGAAGCGCAACCGGCTGGGAGTCTGGGACAAATACAGCGGTTTGATCCCGAGCCGGTCGCGGCCGAGCACCAGCCGCCCGCTGTCACGCTCGAGGACCGCGAAGGCGAACATGCCCAGGAAACGATCGACGCACCTGGTCCCCCACCGGTGGTATGCCTTGAGCAGCACCTCACTGTCGGAATCGGAGAAGAACCGGTAGCCAGCGGCGGCCAGCTCGCCGCGCAGCTCGCGGTAGTTGTAGATGCAGCCGTTGAACACGGCGGACAGGCCCAGCTCGGGGTCGACCATGGGCTGCGCGGCCCGGTCCGAAAGGTCGATGATCTTCAACCGGCGGTGGCCGAGCGCGGTGCGCCCGCCTGCGTGAATGCCCCAGCCGTCGGGGCCACGGCGGTGCAGCGCGGCGGTCATGGTGGTGACCGCGTCGACGTCGGCCTGCTGGTCGTCGAATCTGATCTCGCCTGCGATGCCACACATCAGTGAGCTCCTCTCAACGCAAGATCCAGGTGTCCTTCGCGCCGCCACCGCGCGAGGAGTTGACGATCGCGCTGCCGCTGGGCGCGAACCTGGTCAGGGCCGCCGGTGCCACCTCGGCCCGTTCGCCGAGCAGGACGAACGCGCGCAGGTCGATCGTGCGGGGCTCCAGCCGGATACCGTCGAAGGTGGGATGGGTGGACAGCGACACCAGGTCCTGAGCGACCCAGTCCTGCGGATGCGCCGCGACGGTGGCGGCGAGCTCGGCCAGCTCGGCGGCGTCGGCATCCGGTCCGATCACGACGCCGTGACCGCCGTAGCCGTCCACCGGCTTGAGCACCAGCTCACCGAGCCGGTCAAGCACCTCGGCGAGGTGGTGCGGGTCGGCGCACGGGTAGGTGGGCACGTTGTCAAGCAGCACCTGCTCCCCCAGGTAGTAGGTGATCATGTCCGGCACGTAGGCGTATACCCGTTTGTCGTCGGCCACGCCGTTACCCAACGCGTTGAGCAGGCTCACCCGGCCGTCGGCAATGGCTGCACAGATCGCCGGTCCGACGGGCTTGCCGTCGGCGCCGGTCGCGTCGAGCAGGGTCTGCTCGTCGAGCCGCCGGTAGAGCACCCCGAGGCGTTGACCGTGCGCGTACACCCCGCTGTCGGTGACCGTCAGCTCCCCGGGGGTGACCAGCGGCAGAGCCATCTGCTCCGCCAGCATCCGATGCTCGTAGAACGCGGCATCGAAGGGACCTGCGCTCAGCAACGCGATCGTGGCCTCATCGTCACTGTCCCTGTGTCCATCCGGAACCGCGGCCAGCAACGTCTTGCGCAGCAACTCGGGTACGCCTTCCAGGGGCACCACGCCTGCGGGCGGCTCCAGATCGGGCAACACGCTGCGCACCAGCCGCCTGCTGGTCATCGCATACCCGATGCCAGAGGGCACCCGTAGGTTGTCCTCCAGCACGAGCCAGCCCTCAGCGCTGTCTCGCACCAGGTCGATCCCGCTGACGGCGGCTCGCACCGTGCGCTGGCTGCACAGCGCCCCGAAACGGCTCCAGCCCGACGAGCCGGTGACCACCGACGCAGCCAGGACACCGTCCCGGATGATCTCCTGCTGGCCGTAGACGTCGTGCAGGAACGCCTCCAGCGCGCGCACCCGCTGGATCAGCCCTGGCGTCAGCGTCGCCCAGTCCTCGGCGGTGACGATGCGCGGCACCAGGTCCAGTGGGAACAACCGGTCCGGTTCGTCGTCGGCCACCCGGAACGTCACCCCCCGCGCCCGCTGCTCGGCTTGCAGCGCAGCCACCGCCGACGTCATGCCAGGAGCTCCCAGCCGGTCGAGCGCCCGGAACATCCAGCCGTAGTGCGGCCGGGCTCGGCCGTCTGCCCCCACCGCCTCGTCATAGCCGACCCCGGGTTTACCGACCTCGCCGTAGCTGTCGAGCAGGGCAGGCGTGGCAGGCACCGTGGTCGGCAGGTCGTGGCGCAGCGACTCGCCGCGGGTCTGGGCGAGCAGGCCGTCAACCACGTCGGTGAGCTCGCCGCGCCTGCCGAACATCCGCCGCTGGCGGGCTGAGGAGCTGCCCACGGCTACGGCTCGCTGGCCCAACTCGAGCACCTGTTCCCAGTCCCCGGATGCCTCCAGCTCCGGCCGTAACTCGCTGACCATCCGTTCGACCAGCAATGACGGCGCCACCAGAGTCGGCCCCGACGAGTTGACAAGATCGACGAGGTCACCCTCCAGCCCGGACCGGGCGGCCCGCCAGGTTGCCGCCCGCAGCAGTTCGTAGCGGGTCTGGGGGAACGGTTTGCCCTCCTCGATCCACCCGCGGGCCCGCAGCACCAAGGCCCGGAACAGACCGGCGATGAGCACGACATCGTCCACCGCGGGGCAGGCATCGCAGATCCGCAGCTCAACGGTGGGCAGGTGGGCCGAAGGGCGGATGTCGAAATAGACCATCCCAGGATCGCTGATCGTTCCCGAGGCGACCAGGTCGGCCACTATGGCGTCGTAGTCCGCGGCGGTACGCATCGGCCCTGGCGGCCCGGCGGTTGGCCAGCGCTGCCAGACCATGCAACGGTAGCTCGCGTAACCACTGTCGATCCCCCGCCAGTACGGCGAGCTGGCCGACAGCGCGAGCAACGTCGGCAGGTACGGCGCCACGTGCTGCACGACGGCGATCGCGACGTCCCGATCGGGCGCGTCGATGTGCACCTGTGCCCCGCAGATGTGCTGCTCGCGGACCAGTTGCTGATATTCATCCTGCATCCGCTCGTAGCGGGCGCCTGCCGAGATATCCGTGCCCGGCAGGTCGACCAGCGGAACCGTGCCTGCTGCCACCACGCCCAGCCCCAGGGAATCGGCGACCTCGTTCAACCGGCGGCGCAGCCTGCGGAGCTCGGCGCGCAGCTCATCGAGGCTCTCGCAGGGCAACGTGTTGGACTCGACCAGTGAGCGTTGCAGCTCCGGCGCGAACGAGTCGCCGTCCAGCTGGGCGAGCATGGTGTCCACCTCGGGCACCGCTCTCCCGGTCTCCAAGTCGACGAGGTGGAACTCCTCCTCGACGCCGATCCGCGATTTCCCGAAGTCGCCCATGGGCATTGACGCTAGGCCACTATTGTTTCCGCCGCTTTGCCTGTAGTGGACTACTCAGAGTCACAGCACGACCTCGCCGTCCTCCACGGCCACCTGGTAAGCCCGCACCGACCGTTCGCCGGTGGTGCATTGCCCGTCGGCCAGCCGGAACGCGTGGTTGCAGTTCGTCCGGGCACGGCGGGGGCACCCGTCTACTGTGGCGACACCGGCTAAATTCGCTGGCGTAACGAGCCGGCCCGGAAGACACCGGCCCGACTGAGCAGGAGGCTTGCCGCGATGTCCGCCCTGTACGAGCTGCACACTCACAGCCCGCTGGAGTCGCCGGTGCTGATCCTCGCAACGGACAGCTGGCTTGATGCTGGGTTCGGAGCGCAAGGCGCCATCGCTGCGCTTCTCGAAACGATTCCAACCGAGGTGGTGGCCACCTTCACCGCAGACGAGTTCATCGATTTCCGGGCCCGTCGTCCCACCGCGCGGATCTCCGACGGGGTTCTGGCGGGCCTGAACTGGCCCGAGATCCAGCTGCGGGCCGGTCAGGACGGTGCAGGCAAGAGTGTTCTCGTCTTGGTGGGTCCCGAGCCCGACATGGCGTGGCATGCTTTCGTCCGGGCCGTCGTGGGCCTGGCCAAGGACTTGGGAGTGCGGCTCGTGGCCAGCCTCGGCGCCTACCCCGCTCGTGTCCCACACACTCGCCCGGTCCGTCTGACGGCGATCGCCACCGTGGCCGAGCTGGCAGCGCAGGTTGGTGTGGTGCCCGGCACCATCGAGGTGCCAGCTGGGATTCAGACCGCGCTGCAGGAAGGCTTCGCCGCGGCGGGCATCCCCGCTATCGGAATCTGGGCGCGGGTACCCCACTACTTGGCAACGTTGCCCTATCCGGCGGCCAGTGCTGCGCTCGTCGATGCGCTGGCCACCGTGGCCGGGCTGGTGCTCGACACTGGGGACTTGCATGCCGCAGCTGCCAGCGTGCTGATCCAGATCGATGAAGTCTTTGCCACCAGCGAGGAGCACCACGCGCTGGTTCGTGGTCTCGAGGCCGTGTTCGACGGCGAAGTGGCCACCCCGCCAGACTTTTCGAACCTCCCGTCAGGCGACGAACTCGCGGCCGAGCTCGAGCGCTTCCTCCGCGGTGAGCAGGAAGGGAATTAGCCGCTGACAGGCGGAGTACTCACTACTTTCTGGAGTCAGCGTCCGCCAGTACCGCTCTCACGCTCAGGGGAAAGCATGAGAACGAACCAAGCGGACGTCTACCGCGCGGGCGAACTCGTACATCCCGGCCCTGGGGCCTTGAAGATCACCGAAAATAGGATACTCATCATCCGGTATGCCAGACAATGCATAAGCATATCCACCACGCGTCACAGGCGAGGCTCTCCGCCCAGGCCACACCCCGGATCATGGACGATGAGACGCCCATTACACTCCCCGAAACCGGGCAGAAGTGGGAGGGGAATGATGGGATCGAAGCGACCACGGCGGTACTACTGCCAGTGCGGCACACACCTCGCCAAAGACAACACCGAACGCCAGTGCGCCCGCTGCCAGCGGGAGTCACGGGATAAACTCATCACGCCGCCTGAGGTGCCGCCGGAGTTCTGGCAAACCGAGCAGCTCCGAGAAGCCTTCACTGCCCGACACATGGGCCGGGTCGCCCGGGCCTACCGCACCCATCCCCACCACTACGCGGTCTACGGCCCGAGCGGCATCTCCCAAACCCTGCTCGGCCAGTGGCTGGGCCTGCGGCAGCCTCAAGTCAGCCGGTTCGAGACCGGCCCCGCCCTCCAGCACCTCGATACCTTGCAGCACTGGGCGCGAATCATGCGCATACCGCCCGAGCTGCTGTGGTTCGACATGCCAGGGCAGACACGCGAGCTGACAACCGCCGAACCAACGGCTACTGCCCTCCTGGCACCGGTCTCCAACGGCGTACTCGCGTTGCCGGCCCAGGCAAACGGCGCGCAGCCTGCCTCGCACGCTGAGCACGAGCACACCGACGATCCCGAGCATGATCCAATACTTGTGGCCCCGTGGAGCCACCGAGGTATCGTCGAAGCAGTCGTCCTGCTGAGCGGTGGTGTTCGGGTGAAGCGCCGAGTGTTCCTGTCCTTGACCGGTCCGGCTCTGACCGCTCCGGCACATCAGTGGCTGGTGCACGAGCCGGAACCGGTGCTGTCCGGGCTGGCCGGGCAGCGGATCTCAGCCGGGCTGGTCGACCGGCTTCCGGCTATGATTACCGAGCTGCGGGCCATGGATGACGTGGCTGGCGGCGGTGATGTACTGACGCTGGCGCAACATCATTTCGGGTGGGTCGCTGGTCTGCTGGACCAGGCTTCCTACGATGACGTCACCGGCCGCAAGCTCCATGTGGCGCTCGCTGAACTCGGACAGTTGACGGGCTGGGTGTGCTACGACACTGATCAGCACGGGCTGGCGCAGCGCTACTACATCGCCGGCCTGCGCGCTGCGCACGCCGCTGATGATCGGCTTCTCGGTGCCCACATCCTGGGTTCGATGGCCTGCCAAGCTGCCCACCAGGGGCGACCGGGCGAGGCCGTGACCATCATCGACACCGCTGTGGCAGGCACCCGGGGTCGGCAGACACCCCGACTCCTCGCTGAGCTGCACATCCGGAAGGCCCATGGCTTCGCGGTCCTGAACGATGCCTCGGCCTGCAATGCGGCGATCTCCCAGGCCCGTACCCAGGTCGAGCGGGCTGGGAATGACGGTGAGCAGCCTTACCTGTACTGGGTCACACCAGCCGATATCACTGCCTGTGCCGGGGAATGCCTGCTGCGGCTGGGCCAGGCTGATCAGGCAGCGGCCTGCCTGGAGGAGGGTATCGCCCTGTTCGACACACCCTTCGACCGTGACCGGCAGTACTTCAAGACCCACGTGGCCATCGCGTTGGCCCACCCTGGTCGGCAGCGCGATATAGAGGCCGCCGCCGGCAAGGGTATGGAGGCAATCCACCTTGCCGAGAGCCTATCCTCGGCCCGCAGTGTCGACCTTATTCGCGACCTCGCCCGGCAACTGAAGCCGCACCACAAGATACTGGTGGTGCGAGAGTTCCTGGAGCGGGCGAATGGGTTGGTAGCTGGGAATGATAACTGACTTGCTCTCTCTTGTTCGGCGACCTGTTTCACTGTGAAAAGTCGAATAACGATACTCCCGATCGCTCGGCGATACGTTCCAGCGACGTGAGCGATAGGTCGAGAACGCGGGCCGGACCTCAGGCCGACTCCGCCGATCGGGCGGCGGGGTGCAGGGGTGGAAGGGGCCCGAAGGACTCCGCGGGGAGGCGGGTGAGCCGGCCGTCCTCGACGACGTTCCAGCCGAGCCAGCGCCAGGCCCCCGCGCTGGCCATGACGAGCTGGTCCGAGGTGGCGTCGAAGACCGCGAGCTCGCCCCCCGGCAGGGTGACGATCGTGAACCCGACGGGCATCCCACTGCTGGCGTCCCAGATCCGGGCGGTGTTGTCGTCGCTGCCGGTGAGCAGGCGAGTGCCATCGGGCGACCAGGCCACCGCCCACACCCCGCTGGTGTGGCCGGTGAGCTGGTGCAGGGGCTCGGCGGTGGTGGCGTCCCAGACCCGGGCGGTGCGGTCGTCGCTGCCGGTGAGCAGGCGAGTGCCATCGGGCGACCAGGCCACCGCCCACACCCCGCTGGTGTGGCCGGTCAGCAGGCGCAGGGGTGAGACACCCTTGGCTACTTGCTGGTCGTCGCCGGGCAGGGGGGCGATCAGCAGTCCGGGAGCCGGCTCCGGTTCTGGGGTACAGCGCAGGAGCTGTGTTCGGTAGGTGGCGGCGCGGGCGATCTCGGCGCCGTCGAGCGCGCACTCCCGGACGACGGTCCCGGTTGCCCGCGCGCCGTCGAATCGCGCCGAGGTCAGGCGCGAGTTGTGCAGCTCCGCGCCGGTGAGGTCGGCGCCGCTCAGGTCGGCCCCGGTCAGGTCCACCCGGTGGAACGTGATGCGTCGCAGGTCCGCGCCGGTGAGATCGGCCCCGGCCATGGGCAGCCGCGTGTCGTCGGGCCCCTGCGTGCCGATGGTCCACTCGCTCAGCCGGGCGCCCGCCAGCTGGACCCCGACCAAGGACTGGTGCAGGTGCCCGCACTCGTCCGCCCGCAGCGCATAGGCGAAAGCGAGTTCCGAGACCTGCGGCAGGTACCGGCGCCCGATCCGGGCCAGCGCCGCGAGCGCCGCAGATCGGTGCTCGGTGGGCGCTCCGGTGATCGACTGGCCGAGGAAGTCCAGCGTTTCCGGGCTGGGCACCGGCATCGCGAGCGCGTCGAGGCCCTGGCCGGTGCCAGAGCCGACATCGCCGGCGCCGGCCTCGATCAGGGTCCGGACCAGGTAACGAGCCAGGAAGTACTCGAAAAGTGACCGGTGGCCGAACTCGAAGGTGTCGTCCTCGCGCTTGAGGAAGGTGGCGGTCCGGAAGTCGGCCTTCCACAGGTCGGGCACCCGCTCGCCGTAGTGCAGCTCCAGGTCGCGTCGGCGGTGGAGCAGGTCGAGCAGCCAGTTGTCGACCTCCGCCGCCGCCCAGGAGTTCCGCCCGGAGCGCCACAACCCGGCCGCGATCTCCTCCATGAGCAGCCGCTTGTGCTCGGGAGTGAGGGTGTGCTTGCCGATATCGCGAGCCAGCCAGCGCTCGACGAACTCGCCGTAGAGGTCCACCGAGCGCAGCGTGCGGCCAGCCAGCTTGGCGGTCTCGATGAACTCCACCTGGTCGGCGATCAGCCGCAGCGTCAGCGGGCGGCGGGCGAGGTCGGGCAGGTTGTGCACGGCCTTGATGGTGTCGAGGAACCCGTTCACCCAGCCCGCGTCGCGGTTCAGGTTGGCGGCCAGGTACTCCCGCACCTGCTGCTCCCGGAACGGGAGCATCAGCAGGGCCAGGTAGTCCTCACCCCGCAGGCCGTGGCGGCCCTCGCCGGTGAAGAAGGTGATCTCGTCGCGAATCGTGCGGAAGTACTGAGTACGGCAGGTGAGCAGCATCTTCGCGCTCGACCCCGCGCCGATCACCCGCCACAGCTGCCGGGTGAACAGCTGCTGGTCGTGCGGGGTCAGGTGGACGAGCACCTCGTCCAGCCCGTCGAACACGACCACCGCGTCACCCTGGTGCAGCCGTCGGCGGACGACGTCGGCGGACAGCCGGTCCGGTGAAACGCCCGCCGGCCGGTTGAGATCGAACATACCGTCCAGGATGTGGTCGAGCGTCATCGTGGCGACCAGGCCGGTGATCCGGACGTCGCGCAGGTCGAACAGGATCGGTAACAGGGCGGGGATGCCGTCGGCGCGCAGGTCGAGCAGCCGCTGGGTGAACAGCTTCGCGGTGGTCGTCTTGCCCATGCCGACGTCGCCGAGTAGCGCGCAGAGTCGTGGCGCCCCCGGTTCCTCGGCCCGGGCCCAGGTCACCAGCCGGTCGACCGCGGGCAACGCCGGACCGTGCGCCGAGTTCGAGGGGTCCAGCCGGGACTCCCGGAGGGAGGTCTCGGTTCCCTCGGGTTGGATCAGAACTGCGCTGTCCCCGGCCCGCCTGCTCCGGGCCAGGGTCGCCGACCACACCGTCAGTGAGTCATCCGGCGTCCGATCCTCGGCGGTGACCCGCGGTCGCAGCGCGCGCCGGAGCTCGTCCACCACGTGGGCGACGTAGCGTCTGCGCTGGTCAGTGCGGGTCAGCTCGTCCCAGGGCTCCGTCCGGCGCTGGACCTCGTACGCCCGCAGTAGGCCCAGGTCCAGCGCGTCGTCCGGCAGGCCGCTCAGCGTGAACGCGACGACCCGGCCGGGCGAGTCCAGCGTCCGACCGCGCTCCGGCGCGGTAGCTGCGAGGTAAGCGGGGGTGACCAGCGCCAGCCGGACGTCGGCCAGGGCGCAGAGCCGGTTGCGCGTCGCCTCGGGATCCTCGCCCAGCTCGACCGAGCCCGAGTCGGCGACCTCCCACGACTGCTCGCGGTCCAGGGCCAGCGCCTCGCGCAGCTGCCGCAGCAGCATGCCCACCTTCCGAGCCGTGGCGTTGTCCGTCGGGGAGAAGCTGACGTACACCCGGGTCCGGCGGGAACGCCCGAGCTCCGCGACCTCCGGCGGGACCAGATGATCGATCCCCATCCGCCCGGCAGCCTCGCCGGTGAAGGAGGCGATGCCCGCATCGACCAGGTCACCGCCGGTGAACCAGCCGTTGCGCTGGTCCGGAGGCGCCTTGCGGGAATCCAGCTCGAGCCGGAGATCGACGCCGGCCTCGGCCGCGGCCTGGTTCACCCGCTTGCGGAAATCCTGGAACGCCTCCTGGCCGCGAGCGTCGCCCGACGGGAACTCGGCGGCCTCGGCGTCAAGGACGGCCCGGAGCACGAACCGCCCGTCGTCGGCCAGCGTGTCGAGGACGGCCGCCAGCCTGGCCGACTGCAGCGCGGTGAGCGTCGACCGCTGCTGCAGGTCGGCGAGGTGCTGGGTGATCTGGTCGCGGCGCAGTCGGGCGGTCACCGCGCGCGGTATCCGTTCAAGCCGAGGGCGCGCCGCCGGATCGCCGCCGCCAGGTCGTTGGCGAAGCTCGTTCGCCGGGCGCCGGACAGCTCGGCGAAACTCCTACCGTCCCGCGTGAAGACGATCTGGCGCTCGATGCCACCCAGGTCGAGTTCCGGGCCGGATGTCGGCAGCGGGCTCAGCGCGACCGGCAGCGACCCCTTGTCGGCGCGCGGACCCGCGAACCGCGGCAGCTCGTGCTGCTGGATGAACGGTCGGCCGAAGAAGCGGGTGCTCAGCAGGAGAAGGCCGAAATCGGCCTCGTCCAGCCGCTCGACGATGGCGGGCGTCAGCTCCTCCCCGCAGGTCAGGTGGCTGTCCTCCCACCACTCGACGTCGA
>JBQTGW010000272.1:0-7909 GCA_052390495.1 Pseudonocardiales bacterium | reverse complement strand
TACCCAGCGCGGCCTGAGTGCTCTGGCTGAGATCATGCGCCCGCAGCAGCTACCCAGCGATGACGTCTGCGCGATCCGGGCAGGTCAGCACTCAGGGCGGCGCGAGGCACCTGGCCGGTTGGCTCCGAAGGGGGGGTAGTGAGGGGGTGGGTGCAGCGGGGGCGTTCACGGGGGCTCCCCGTTCCACGGTGCATCACTTGACGTCATGAATACAACACAATCAGTGAACTTGACGTGGCCCTGGGGTAGCACCACCAGAGCTCATCGATTGCTTACGTCAGGTGGTAATCCGCACGATTCGCACATCGGCCAGTGGCAGAGTGGTGCGGGCCGCCACCATCGCGGCCGCGTAATCATCATCGATCACCTCCCCGCGTCGGACGTCGATTTTTAATTCCTGCGGATTATCGTGCGGGCACCTGCGGTTGCTATACACAATGCGCCAGGTCTCCAGTGCCTTGCTTTCCTTGCTCTTCGGGTATTTCATGGTGTTTCTCCTAGATTCATTGGGCCAGCGCTCATCCGGCCCGGGCCCCTCCCGTTCGCACAGCGCCGCGTAGCGCGCGTTCCCGGTGTCGGTGATCCTGGCCCTTGGCGTCCGAGTTGACCTACACAATGCGAGTAGAGCCCCCACGTCCCATCGAACCTCGTGCACCACCACGAGCGCGCACCGGGTGTGGTCGTCGGTGCGCTTACCGTCAACCACAGTCCGGCTGCGCTCGTTCTCCCGCTACATCACGGTCTTCTACGCCGGATGATGCCAGGAGTCGGAGAGTAACGAGCCGAGCACTCAAAGTACTCGATCGCAAGCAAGCTGACGGGCTGGCGGCGAGTAGATCACCGTTTCGATGGACGCATCTCTGTCAGCAGCGCGGTGATCTGCGCCATGCCGGTACCCAGGACAGCGAAGCCCTCGCGCATCTCACGTTCAAGCCCGTCGAACCGGCTCTCCAGCCTGTCCAACCTCTCGCCGTGTTCCAGCTGGGTTTCCCGTAGTGCATGGAGCACCTGAAGATGGGCGCGCCGCTCGGCGCGGATCTCCGAGACGTCATGATCGGCCCCGGCGGCCAGGACATGGGCGGCTCCCGCGACGGCGTCGGTGCGGGCCGCTCGCTCGCGGAGCTGGGCGACGTCGTGTTCAACAACGCTCAGGCGGGTCTCGAAGGCGTCTGCATTCGGCACGGGGGGATTCTAGCCAGCGGGACTGACAGGATCGGTGGTCCGCGTCGGTGGGTACCTGCCCCCAGTTCAGGAGTAGCGCTCCAGATGGATGTCAGCGATAGCTCACAGTGCCGCTCACCGACGCTTGCCCAGGTGTTCGAAGCACTGGCGGCTGATCCGCACAATGCCATCGTGTATCTGAACCCGGCGCATGCCTATGCGCAGCGGCCCGGGCCAGGACCGCTGAGCGGGGTGCCGGTGGCGGTGAAGGACCTCATTGACGTGGCGGGGATGCCCACCCGCTGCGGCAGCGCGGTGCTCGCGGACGCTGAACCGGCGCGCGCAGACGCCGCTGTGGTGGCGCTGTTGCGCGCAGCAGGCGCTGTGGTGGTCGCCAAGACCCACACCCACGAGTTCGGCTACGGCCCTACTGGGGACGTCGCTGCCGAGGGTCCCTGCCGCAACCCGCACGATCCGACGCGCATCACCGGCGGTTCGTCCAGCGGGTCGGCGGCTGCGGTGGCCACGGGGCTGGTGCCGCTGGCGCTGGGCACCGATACCGGCTGCTCGGTGCGTACCCCGGCGGCGCTGTGCGGAGTCGTCGGGTTCAAGCCTGCGCTGGGCGCGTTGTCCACCACCGGGGTGTTTCCGCTGTCGGAGACCTGCGATCACGTCGGGCTGCTCGGCAAGGACGTCGACACGGTCACCGTCGCCTTCAACGCCCTGACCGGCGGCCGGTTCGATCCCCGCGCCCCCGTGCAGGGCGCTGTGGTCGGGCGCCCCATCGACTCGTACTGGCGGGTGCACGACCCAGAGATCGTAGCTGCGGTTGATCGCGCCGCAGCCACGCTGAGCACCGCCGGAGCCAGGCTGCGCGAGGTCTGCCTGCCCGGTATCGAGGAGCTCGCCGCCACCTATTCGGTGATCGTCGGTGCGGAGGCGTACGCCACGCATGCCCGTTGGCTGGCCCAGCGCCCCGGCGACTACCAGCAGGCCACCGCCACCCGGCTGCACACCGCCGCCGCGCACACCGCCGCCGCCTATGTCACCGCGCAGCGCACTCGCCGCAGGCTGGCTGCCGAGCTGGCGGCCTGGCTGCTCGCCAGCGGAATCGACCTCCTGCTGCTGCCGACCACCCCGCTGCGCGCCACTCCGCTTTACGCCGAGCAGGTCGACGCTCCGGACGGCACCCGGGTCGCGGTGCGGCCCGCTCTGCTCTCCCTTACGTTGCCGTTCAATCTGCTCGGCTGGCCTGCGGTGTCGGTGCCCGCGTCGGGGGTGACGGGTTTGCCTGCCGGTGTCCAGCTTGCGGCGATGTCGGGCGGTGAGCAGCTGCTGCTGGCTGCGGCGGCCAATGTCACGGCACCCGGCAGCACCGCACGTTGACGGCGGATCAGGCGCGCTGGGCCAGCCCGGGGAAGTCGAGCACCAGACCGTCGGCGTCCACGATGAGCTCCTCGTCGAAGGAGTCACTCGTATAGCTCACCACCGCGGGATCCCCCATCGATACCGTCCGGTAGCTCTGCCGGATGAGCTGCACCTCCAGGTGCGGCAACGAGACGAACACCGTCGGTAGATGGTGTTGCGCAGCCACTTGGTGCAGGCCCAACCGCCGCACCGGCAGTGCGTTGAACAGCGGACTGAACGCCAAGTTGATGTCCAGGGCGCCGCTGAAGTCGGTGCGCACAGCACCCGCGCCGTGGTCGACCAGCCAGATGCCCTCTTCCGAGCGGGTCAGGGTGACGTGTTGTTCGCCCTGAGCGCGGATGGTGCGCACGGTCAACCGTCTTGCCACCCCGGCCTCGTCGGTGGCCAGCGAATACGAAGCGGAGTACGGATCGGCGCCCTCCAGGGGAGCGGCCACCAGCGATCCGGTAGCCCGCAGGCTGCGCTGCCCCAGGACAACCCTGGCTGCTTCCAGCCGCAGGGCGTCCACGCCCACCCACGAGAGCATCCTCGCCACGTTCACACGGCGAGCCACGGTCTCGGCAGGGAGCTGCTGACCAGCTTCGGGGGCGCTCACCGGCCAGCCAAAACGGGGTCGTTGTGGTGTTCCACCTACAGACCCCCTTCACACTGGTCGGGTGCTGCCGACTGGTTGCAGGCAGCGCGCGCGAGCTTAGCTTGGCCCCCATGCTGCGTGCCATCCGATCGCAGCTATTCCCCTCGGGCGGGCGGGGAGTAACCTATTCTACGGACGAGCGCCCGGAGTGGCCATGCTGGCCTCTCGTCTTGAGACACTCTAGATCCGTCTACGCCCGGGGGGCTCCCGCGCGTGCAGGCTGCTCGTGCCTGCGCGCCACTCGCGCCCCGCCGAGGCCGACGGCCGCCGTGTAACGACACGAACTGAGAAGGATTACATGCGCACGCCCGTCTCCGACCGCCGACCGCGGGCCGGAATGACCGTCGCTCCCCGTCACAGGCAGAGCCGACCTATGCCCATGAGTGCTGTCGCCGTCAGGCGTGGCCGGTTCGGCGAGTTCGAACTGAGGCCCGTGCGGGAGCACATCGTCGAGGCACTCCCGGAGGAGGCTGCCACCGACGAGGGTTGAGGCTGCTCGACAAGAAGCAACGGATGGTGTAGCGGCCACGGAGTAGCGTCGCGGTGGGGGAGGTACGTGAATGACAGGTGGTGTAAGTGGCCCCCACAACGTCGTGGAGTGAGGCTGTGCGCCACGGGCAGCATGCCTGCGGCATTGTTGGTTCCGGGCCGGAACGGCTGCGGATGGTCAGCGGTTTCGTGCGCAGTGGACTCCTGGCGGGCGACCGGGTTTGGTGCTTTGCGAATGGCTCGCGGTCAGAGATCCTGGGCTGGCTGCGTCGCGACCAAGTCGTCGAGAACGATGCCCTCGACAGCGGCCAGCTCACCGTGCTGCCCACCCATGAGTCAGCCCTCTGCTTCCTGGAATCCGATCCGGACGCTGTGGTCGACGGTCTGCGCAGGGCGGTCGATGACGCCCTCGATGACGGGTGGAACGGCTTCCGGATGGTCGGCGACCTGGGGTGGGCCACCCGTGAGCAGTGCTGTCCGCAACATCTGATCGACTTCGAGGAGCGGATTGGCGAGGTGCTCGCCGGATCGCCCGCCGCGACACTGTGTCAATACGACCGATATCGCTTCGACGTCGCCACCATGGTCACGTTGACCGGAATGCACGCTGCCGTGCTGGGATCGGTTCAGGTTGGCGAGCAGTTGACGTGCTGTCCCCTGGATGGGCTGTTGAGACTGGACAGACCGCCGGGGCTGGATGGACCGCAAGGATCGGGACTGCGCCTGGTCGGAGAAGTAGACCTGGCGACCCGTGAGGTTTTCACTACCGCGCTCGATGAGGCCATGAGCGGCACCGGTGACCTGCATCTGGACCTCTCCGAACTGACCTTCATCGACATCGGCGGCGTGCAGGTCATGCTCAGCTCCGCCGAGCGAATGTGGCCGAGCAGGCGGATCATCCTGCACTGGTCACCACCGTCGCTCAAGATTGCCCTTCACGTGTTGTGCCGTACGCACAAACTCATCGACGCCGAAGGGGAGTCGGCCTGAGGCGATCAGGCTTCACATCCGAGCACCTGCCGCTGAGTACCAATACTTGACCGCGTCGGCGGTGAAGATGTTGCATAGAATTTACCGCGCCCGGCTGTTTCCGGTGTTTGCGGGGAGTCACCATGCCTAATGACTGCGGACCGTGGTGAGAGCGCCGTGCTGTGTAGCTGATTGGAGTGAGAGCGTGGGTCCGATGTGGGTGCGGTGGATCTTCTCCGTAGCCTGCCTTGCGGTAGTCGGCTACCACGCCGCGGCACTGATCGCTCACAGCTGGGCACGCCGGGCCAACGCAGGCGGGCCGTATCGGGCCGAGGGGCAGCGCAGGCACGAGCTGTCGCACCTGGCGATGGCGGTAGGGATGGCGGCGATGTTCTCGCCGTTCGGTGATCCGGTTCCGCCGCTGGTGTGGTTGATCGTCTTCGGGATGGCGGCCGCATGGTTCGCGGCCTGCTTGTTGCACGCGGGCACACCTGCTCAGGGCGCTGCGGAACATCAGTATGGGCAACATCATCTGGTTGCCAATCTCGCGATGTTGTTCATGGTGGTCGGTGGCCACCAGCACGGGACCGGTGGGGTGCAGACCGGTGGGGTGCAGACCGGCGATGCAGCGGGTGGGTCTGTCGGTGCGGGCCATGAGGGGCACATCGGCGGGTTGGGCGGCGGGTGGATCGAAGGGCCGATCGGTGCCGTACTGATCGTGCTGCTGGCCGGGTACTTCGCTGTGCACACCGTGCGATCGCTTCGTGTGCTGTTCAGTGCGCCGACACCCGGGCAGCAGGTGCCCTCTGATGCGGCCGGGACCGGGCCGGTCACGGTTATCGTCGCACGCAGCGCCGCCAGGCAGTCGCGGGTGCAGGCCGCCAGCCATGTGGTGATGGCGGCAGCGATGACGGTCATGTTCGGGCTGATGCTGTGATCATGGCGCCGGCCGGTGGTGCGCCCAGCCGAGTGACCCGCACGGGCGCGGCGGCGGGAGTAGCGCTGACCGCCGCCGCCTGCGCGCACCTGGGGGCAGGGGCGACGACCGTGGCGAGTACCGGACTGCTGGCGGCGGCGGCTGCGTTGGTAGCGCCCGCGTGGTGGTTGACAGGAAGGGAACGCGGCTGGGGCGCGCTCGCGGGTGCGCTGCTCGTCGGCCAGTTGGCTGCGCATGCGCTGTTCACGGTGACCTCGCCGGGTGCCGCGGCGGGTGCGGCCACCGCAATGAGTCCAGAACACCACGAGGCCGACTGGCTACCCGTTGACCTGATGCTGGTGGGCCATCTACTCGCGGCTGCAGTGGGTGCGGCGTGGTTGCGGCGTGGCGAGCGTCGAGCCTGGGCAGCGGCCCGGCGAGCCGCTGCCGCGCTGCGGCTCGCCGTGTCGGTGTTGCTGGGCTGCCTCGTCCGCGTACCTGTTGACAGCGGCGTGCTGCGTTGGGACACGCCAGGAGAGCACCCCGTGCAGCAACGGAAGCTGCTGCGCAACAGCATCATCCTGCGCGGACCTCCGCTGGTCGGATAAGCACTAATTCCTACTGCCCGGCCGCCCCAGCGCGGCCGAGGTTGCGATGTTTTCCGACCCCCCGGAGTTTTCCGACCTCCCCCCGGAGTACATGTCATGACGACTACCTCCGATCCTGCCGCGAGCCCATCGCCGCAGATGATCGAATCGTTTGCGCCATTGCGTGACCCTCAGAACGGATCCCCACCCGCCCGCGGATCGACGTGGGCGCTGCTGCGCCCCGTGATGTTGCGGGTGCACTTCTTCGCCGGGGTCCTGGTGGCCCCGTTCCTGGCCGTGCTCTGCCTGACCGGGCTGGCCTATGTCTTCACTCCGCAACTGAACGATGTCGTCTACCAGGACGAGCTGATCGTCGACCAGCCAGGTGGCTCGGCCCGCCCGCTGGTTGACCAGGTCGCTGCTGCGCTGGCGGCCACCCCCGGCGCCACCCTGTCGGCGGTCGAACCGGCCACCGCACCGGACCGGACCACGAAGGTGGCGTTGTCGCTGCCGGAGCTGCCCGAGGGCGCGACCCAAGCGGTCTACGTGAACCCCTACACCACCGAGGTGCAGGGTTCCCTGACCTTCGTGCACAGCGAGCCGCCATTGCAGGCCACGCTGCGTAACCTACACGGCGACCTGCTACTGGGCGACGTTGGTCGGCTGTACTCCGAATTCGCCGCGAGCTGGCTGCCGGTGCTGGTCTTCGGCGGCCTGGCGCTGTGGTGGACGCAACGCCGCAGCAAGCGGCGGGCGCGTGCCCTGCTGCTGCCCCCGACACATGCCCGGCCCGGCCGGGGCCGGATCCGCGGCTGGCACGGCAGCGTGGGGGTGTGGCTCACGGTGGCATTGCTTTTCATCAGTGTCACCGGACTGACCTGGTCTCAGTACGCCGGTAGCCGGTTCGAGACCATCATCACCGCCCTGGACGGGCGCTCCGCGAAGCTGGCTGCTGAGCCCGTCGAAGCCGCCGGGCAGCCGGTATCGGTGGATCAGGCACTGGCCAGCGCGCGGGCCGCGGGACTGTCCGAGCCGGTCAAAATCACCGCTCCGGCAACGCCCGGCGCTCCCTACAAGGTGGCGGAGAGCTCGAAGTCCTGGCCGATCCAGCGGGACCAGGTCGCCGTCCACCCCTACACCGGGCAGGTCAGCGAGCAGGTCAGCTGGTCGGATAATGCCCCGCTGGCCAAGCTGACCACCATCGGCATCATGGCGCATACCGGCACCCTGTTCGGGCTGTTCAATCAGTTCGCCCTCGCGGCAATGGCGCTGGGTTTGCTCGCCATGCTGTTCTGGGGTTATCGGATGTGGTGGTTGCGGCGCCCGACCCGGGCCACCGCAGCCACCGCAGCCATCGGCGCCCCGGCTCCGCGGGGAGGACTGCGTACGCTGCCCATCCCGGTGTTGCTCGTGATTGTGGTGGTCACTGCCGCCGTCGGCTGGCTGATCCCGATCCTGGGTATCAGCCTGCTGCTGTTCCTGGCTGCGGACCAGGTCTGGACCAGGATCAAGCGGTCCAGGCTCAGCGCCCAGTCGTCCTCCGCTGAGGAGCAGGCGCCACCCATGGAGGACCCGGCGCTCAGCAGCCAGCGCTGACCCGGATCGGATCCCTGTCGCGGGGGGGGGCACACGAACACGCGAGGAGGGCAGACCCGCGGGGTAGACACCGCACAAAGAAAAAAAACGAAAGTTAAAGAAACAGGAAGGAGGAGACAAAAGAAGAAA
>JBQTGW010000271.1:0-10616 GCA_052390495.1 Pseudonocardiales bacterium | reverse complement strand
GGCATGATCGCCGGAAGTGGCGGCCTGAGTGCTCTGGCTGAGATCATGCGCCCGCGGCAGCTACCCGGCGATGACGTCTGCGCGATCCGGGCAGGTCAGCACTCAGGGCGGCGCGAGGCACCTGGCCGGTTGGCTCCGAAGGGGGGGGTGGTGAGGCGGTGGGTGCAGCGGGGGCGTTCACGGGGGCTCCCCGTTCCGCGGTGCATCACTTGACGTCATGAGTGCAACACAACCAGTGAACTTGACTTGGCCCTGATCTCCTCCCCACCGCAGTCTGAGAACCACTCGACTGACCAGCTCAGCGCTCGACGGCAAGGATCAAATCGAATTCGCTCTATGCGTCGAGTCGGTTCGGGGCGACGGCGAGATGAGCGGCCTGAGCGCCGGTGTGCAGTCTTCGATCCCAGACCGCGAGCACGAGATCGGGGCCTCCGATCGCCAGGGCGCTGGCGAGGTGAACGGAATCGGCGCCCCGGAGGGCATGCGAGCGGGCAAGTTCGCCAGCCCGACGCTCGACGGCCGGGGTCAACTCGACCGGGCGGGTTGCCGCCCAGTAGTCCTCCCAGGCATGTTCCGCCGAGGTGAGGCCGTCCTCGTCAAGGTCGTGGTTCCGGTGCACGGCGGCCAGCGCGGCTCGCACCTCCGGGTAGGCGAGCCTGCTGGACAGCGCGGCATCGCAGCCGTCCCACAGCTGCGCAGCGAGTTCGCTGCCCGCCTCTTCGACCAGCAGCTTCACGAAAGCACTGGAGTCGAAGTACACCAGCGCCATCGTCTCAGCGACGCTGTTCGCTGATGACGTCGGCGACTGATCGGCGAGACCGGGGCCGAAGTCGACCAGCGGCTGCCGGCCGCTGCGCCAGGGCAGGCCGGGCGATCACCCCCTCGGCGGTGAGCCGTTCGAGAGCGGGGATGGTCCCTATCCCGAGCAGCCGGGCAACCGGGACTCCACGTTCGGTGACCACGACTTCGTGGCCCTCGCGGGCCCGCTCAAGCCATTCACTGAGGTGTGCCCGAAGATCGCTGACAGCAACGTCCATACGGCTAAGTGTACAAGGCAGTACCCATCAGATGTACAAACGTGAGCACCTGTCAGCTGAGCGCCTCAAGCCAGCCGCGTACGCCGCGCAACAGCTCGTCCCGGATCTGCGGTGGAGCGGGCAACACAGGGACTTCCAGCCCGACGCATACGATAGTATGCGGTACGCTGATATGCATGCAGGTGGATCGCTTTTCGGTGACGATGGAGCCCGACCTCGGCGCGGCCGTCCGGGACGCGGCCGAGCGTGCCGGGATGAGCGTTTCGGGCTGGCTGGCCCAAGCGGCGGCCGACAGGCTCAGAAACGACCTGCTCGGCGCGGCCCTCGATGCGTGGGAAGCCGAGGATGGGCCATTCGGCCAAGAGGAGCTCGACGCCGCCGCGGCCACGCTGGGTATCACCCGCAGCTCGCGCGGACATGCCGCGTGAGCTTAGTACTCGATGCGGGCGCACTGGTGGCGATCGACCGCAGGGACCGACGAGTGGGTGCGCTGCTGCGGGTCGCGCAGCAGGAGCGGGTCGTGCTCCGCACCAGTCCGGCCGCCGTGGCGCAGGTCTGGCGCCACGGCTCTCGGCAGGCGCAGCTGGCTCGGGTTCTGGCCGGCGTGGCCGCTCCACCCTTGGATCTGGAGACCGGCAGACGCCTCGGGACGCTACTCGCCGCCACCGGTGGCAGTGATGTCGTCGATGCCCACGTCGCCTCACTGGCCCGCACTGGCGATCAAGTGTTGACCAGCGATCCCGACGACCTGAGCCAGCTCCTGGACGCTATTTCAGTGCAGGCGACTGTCATTCTCGTATAGCGACGGCGTCGGCGTGGCGCTTCACCGCCTCGCTTCCGACGGCCTGCTTGCGCCAATCGACCCCTATCGGGCACCTGCTGACGGTACGTTCACCCCTGGTAACGCCGAATACACCCGATGCGGTGGCTGGCAGGGGAGGTGCGGTGGCCAGGGTCTTCATCAGCTACGCCCGCGACGACCTGGCTCAGGCTCGCGAGATATACCACTGGCTGGGCAAAGCCGGTCACAACGTGTTTCTGGACAAGGACCCACACGACGGGATCGCCATCGGGGAGCCGTGGCGGCAGCGGCTGCGGGAACGGCTGCGGTGGGCCGACGCGGTGGTCTGCGTGGTCACCCCGGCCTACCTGGCCTCAACCTGGTGTACCGCCGAGGTAGCCACAGCCCAGGAGCGGGGCAGCCGACTGCTGCCGCTGCGGGTCGGACCAGATGCCGACCATCCGCTGCTCACCGACGTCCAGCACACCGACCTGGCCCGGGACCCGGCCGCGGCCAGGGCCGCGCTGATCGCGGTGTTGCGCAGGATCGACGCCGCCGGAGGCTTGGGCTGGCCAGATGACCGTTCCCCGTTCCCGGGGCTACGCCCGTTCGACGTCAACTGGCATCGGGTGTTCTTCGGCCGCACCGACGAGATCAAAGCACTGACCGAGCTGGTGCGCGCGGCTACCGAAGGAATTGCGCTGCTGGTGGCGGGCCCTTCGGGGTGCGGGAAATCGTCGCTGGTCCGGGCCGGGCTGCTGCCGGTGATGGCGAACGAGCCAGGGTGGCGCACCGTGCCGCCGTTCCTGCCAGGGGGCGATCCGGTCGCCGCGCTGGCCCGCCAGCTGACCACCGCGGCCAGGGCGATCGGGCTGGACTGGAAAGTGGACCAGGTCGAGCAGCGGCTCGACACGAACGGTCTGGGGTACCTGGCCGACGAACTGTTGCAGGCCGATCCGGGCGGTCCACAACAACGGCTGCTGATTGTGGTGGATCAGTTCGAGGAGCTGCTCACCCAAGCCGCGCCCGGTCAGCGGGACCGGTTCATCACGTTGCTGCGCCGGGCAAAGACCAGTCCGGTACAGGTGGTGGGCACGCTACGACCGGAATTCCTGGACCAGTTGCTCGCCGACCCTGGTCTGGCCGCCCTGCCCACCGGTATCTCGCCGCTGCGGCCACTGCGCCGTGAGGCGCTGCGTCTGGTGATCGAAGGACCGGCCCGGCTGGCGGGCATCGACGTGGAGGCATCTCTGGTGGCCCGGCTGGTCGATGACACAGACACCGGCGAGGCGCTGCCGCTGCTGGCGTTCACCCTGGCCCAGCTCGCCGACGGGGTTGGCCGTGGCGGGCAACTGTCGGCCGCCCGCTACGACCAGCTCGGCGGGGTACGGGGGGCCCTGGCCCGGCAAGCCGAGGCCGCGCTGGCCGAGGCGATCACCGTCGGGGGTCGCCACCGCGAGCAGGTGATCGCCGGGCTGCTGCGGCTGGTCACCATCGACGAGGAAGGCCGCCCTATCCGATGGCGGATCAACCGCGCCGTGCTACCCGAGCAGGTGACCACCGAGCTGGACGCCTTCGTCACCCGGCGACTGCTGACCACAGATACCGGCAACGATGCCGCCGTGATCGGTGCCGCTCACGAGGCGTTCCTGTCTGCCTGGCCGCCCTTGGCCGAGGCAATCGCCACGAACGGGTCGGCGCTGCGCGCTCGCCGCGCGGTGGAGCATGCCGCCACCGAATGGCACGACCAGGGGCGTCCGCTCACCCGGTTGTGGAGTGGCGGTCAGCTCGCTGGCACCGTCACCGACACCGGCGCCCACCTCCGGGTTGGCACCCCACCGGAGCGGCCAAGCCCGTCCCGCCAGCTGCTCCGGCGACCCCGGATGCTGGTCACCAATCCGGTCGAGCTCAGCCCCACGGCCCGCGACTTCCTTCACGCCAGCATCCGTCACGACTGCTACCGCCGCCGCCGAGCCACCACTGTCCTGTCAGTGCTACTCGTCCTTGCCCTCATCGGGGCAGGCGTCGCGGTCGTTCAGCAACACAGAGCGCAAGAACAGCAACGTATCGCCACCGCCCGCCAGCTCGTCGCCCAGGCAGACACACTTCTGGAGTCCGACCCACGCACCGCCCTGCGGCTCGGCGTGGCGGCGGAACGTATCTACCCCGGTGACGAAACCCGCGGCAGCCTGCTCGGCCTGCTGTCCACAACCCAGTACGCGGGAGCCCTCACCGCCCACACCCGCCCGGTGTCCGCAGTGGCGTTCGCTCCTGACCGTGACCAGCCCATCCTGGCCACCGCAGGCGCCGACAGCTCGGTGATCTTGTGGGACATCACCGACCCGGCCCAGCCCCGGCAAGTCGGCCAGCCGCTGACCGCCCACACCGGCCCGGTGTTCGCAGTGGCGTTCGCCCCGGACGGACACACCCTGGCCACCGCAGGCGATGATCACTCGGTGATCTTGTGGAAGCTCACCAACCCCGTCCAACCCCGCCAGCTCCACGACCTCCAAGACATCCATGATGGCGGGGTGTCCTCAGTTGCATGGGCGCCGGACCGACCCCTTCTGGCTACCGCTGGCAACGATACGGTTACCGCCAGCACGGTGATCTTGTGGGACATCACAGACCCGGCCTATCCCCGGCGGATCGGCCGTCCTCTGGAGGCCGACGTCGGCCGGGTGTCCTCGATGGTGTTCGCCCGTAACGGGGATATCCTGGCTATCGTCAGCGAGGGCGGCTCGGTGATCTTATGGGATCTCACCGACCTGGCCCAGGGACCGCAGCCCAGCGGGCCAGCAGAAACCGGCAGCGGCCGGGTGTTCTCGGCGGCGTTCGCCCCGGGCGGACGTGTCCTGGCCACCGCCGACGTCGATGGTTCGGTGATCTTGTGGAACTTCGCTGATCCGACCCGACATGAACAGTTCGACTCACCGCTCTACACCGGCAAGGCGTCATCAGCAGTGGCGTTTTCGGCCGACGCGCGCACACTGGCCACCGCCCATGCCGATGGATCGGTGAGCTTGTGGGATCTTACCGACCTGACCCGGCCCCAAGAGCCCTTCTCATTCCAGACCGACCACACCGGCAGGGTGTCCTCGGTGGTATTCGCCTCCCACGGGCGCATTCTGGCCACCGCCGGTGCCGATGGCTCGGTAATCTTGTGGAGCCTCACTAACCCGGCTCAGCCTCAGCAGCTCAGTCCACCTCTGGCGGCCCACACCGGCACGGTGTTATCGATGGCATTCGACAGTGCTGGGCGCACTCTGGCTACCGCCAGCGACGATCGCTTGGTGACCTTGTGGGATCTCACCAACCCAGCTCAGCCCCAGCAGCTCAGCCCACCTCTGATCGCACACACCGGCAGGGTGAACTCGGTGGCGTTCGCCTCCGGCAGGCCCGTTCTGGCTACTGCCAGCGACGATGGCTCAGTGATCTTGTGGGATCTCGCCAAACTCAACAATCTTCAGAACCACGCGGCAGGACGTGCCTGCGCCATCGCTGGGAGTGGTCTCGCGCCAGACGAGTGGTCCCAATACATTCGGTGGTTGCCATATCAGGACACCTGTCCCGGCTGACAGTGGCCCGCACTGGCGATCAAGTGTTGACCAGCGATCCCGATGCTCCGGTGGTCACCTGTCTGGTGTGGCCAGGATCTTGAACAACACCGGAACTACGACAATAGTGGGCGGCACGAGCAGCCAGCTCGGCGCTCAGCACCACGGGCCACCCCGCCGCCCGTCACCATTCGGCGCATCGAACGAAGGCACCCAGTGCTGGGTGATCCAGAAGCCCACACCCACCTCCCTACCCGGCGCAGCCACCCTTCGGATCAAACTATAAATCTCTAACCTTTCATCGACGGGGCAGGTATGCAAGGAAATACGCCAACGTTCGCGAGACCGTCTCGTCAACCCCACGACACCGTCATCGGCATACGCCGCCACCCTCGCCCGGGTGGCTACGGGGGAGGATGTGATCTCTCGCATCAGGCGCTGCGCTCCCCCTCGTCATCGATCTCGAATGGCAGCGCCCGAATGCATCGTTGGTACTTTTCGGTCAACTCGGCCTCGTCCTGGGCGCCGACATAGATATTCGCGATACTGTAGCTGTAGCTGTCCTGGCGGGTTAGCTCCGAGAGCCGGTCACCCGCACGCGCGGTCACGTCAACAGTGACACCGGGGATCTCGCGCTGTATCTGCTCGATCTCCAACTCGGTAGGGTGGCGGCGGACGACACCATCGTTCCAGCGCCGCAGAAACCACTTGGCCGCGATCCGGTAAGGGCCCCGGCGGCGCGGCAACGCCGGGTCGCCGCCCAGCACCAGGCGCAGCAGTGCCAGGTGATTGGGCGCGCCGTCGACCTGCGCGAACAGCTCGGCGTGCGACTGGGAATGCCGGGGGTTGACCTCCAGCAACGTGAGGGCGTCGGTGTTCTCGTCCCAGAAGAACTCTATGTTGAACGTGGTGTGCTCCAGCCCGATCTGCCGTAAGACGCGGTCGGAGATGTCCGCCATTCGTTCGGTGACCCGATTCGGGACGGTTGCGGGATACTGGTACCGGACGAAGCTGGGGCTCTTTTCATGCGTGACCGAGTCCACCACCCCGAGTGTGTGGGTCTCGCCGAGGTAACGGTAGCCCTCGAAGGTCAGCTGCCTGCCGCTGATCGTCTCCTCAGCCAGGCAGACCCGTCCGCCGACGCCGGCGATTTCTGGGGGAAGTTCAAGGTGTTCGAGGACGGTCTCGAACGGGATCCCCATCCGGCCGATCCCGTCGCGAATCCGTGCCAATGCATCCTGGAACTCCTGCTGGTTGGCCACCCCGAAGGCAAGGTCGGAGCAGGTCGACTTCACCGGCTTGATCCACATCGGATAGCTAACGCCCGCCGGGGGGCCGGTGTCCCGTTCAGGGTCTACCAGGCCGAATCGCGGGTACTCCTCGATCACCTTCTGCTGCTCCAGGCGGCTCCAGTACTTGTGCTCGCACTTCACCACCGCCTCCAGACTCGCGCAGCACAACCCCCCGAATCGGTGACACAGGATCGGGATCATGGAGGTCACGGGAAAGTCCCAGAACCCGATAATCGCGTCGACCGACCCCTCGAATGCATCCAGTTGACGACCGGCCTTGTCCAGCAGATCCTGCAGCACGATCTCCCCGCCCAACAGCTCCTCGAGGGACAGCAGTGGGTGGAAGCGGTACCGCTCGGCATCGGGCATATCCCGCAGAATCCGTTCGTTGTGCTCATCGAGGCCCAGCACCAACACATTCACAGCGATGAGTGGGGGCAAATCCCGTTCGACGGTAGCGGACACGATTGCCTCCGCCGCGGCGAGCACATCTCGCAGCCGACGATCTGCCCGCCGTGGACTCACAACGGGATCGCTTCCCGCTCGACCGTAGCAGCGACTTCTGGTCGCAAGGAGCGCGCCGGAACCACTGTGGCTCCGCGGCGGGCGGCCACGCGGCACACCGCGCTGCGATGCTGACGCACCGCTCGCCCCCGTGCAGTATTCGGGGGAACCAATGCGCGAGTGGGTACCATCACGACGACCAGCGCTTGGCCGGTTGCTTCGATGAGCCGTCGCAACGTCGGCATACTGGGTTGCCGCCTCCCACTCTCATAGGCGCTGACCACTGACTGCGAGATGCCGACTCGGTGCGCGAGCTCGCTCTGCGTCAGACGCGACAACGTCCGCGCCCGCCGTAACAGGCGGGCGGCCTCACCGTCACGTCCCTCGGCCATGTCCTGAGAATATCGCGGATTGTCGATGCAGCCCGGCAACCGACCAGGGCGGTGGCTACTACGGTGAGCACTAGACCGTTGGCGTCAGCGTTAGCTCTGATCGGTGCACAAGGGAGGTCCCCGCGATGGGCGAGGCGGGTCAAGGACTGGACAACCTACTCAGCGAGAGCCGCACGTTCCCGCCAAGCGCGGAGTTCGCCGCGCAGGCGAACGCCACCGCACAGTTGTACGACGAGGCCGACGCCGACCGCGAGGCGTTCTGGGCGGGCCAGGCCCGTCGGCTGCACTGGGACACCGACTTCGAGCAGGTGCTCGACTGGTCAGCAGCACCCTTCGCGAAGTGGTTCGTCGGTGGCAAGCTCAATGTCGCCTACAACTGCGTCGACCGGCACGTCGAAGCAGGACACGGGGACCAAGTTGCCTTCCATTGGGAGGGCGAGCCCGGCGACACCCGCACCATCACCTACTTCCACCTGCAGCGCGAGGTCGCCAAGACGGCCAACGCGCTGCTCTCGCTGGGCCTGCACGCCGGGGATCGGGTGGCCATCCAGCTGCCGATGATCCCCGAAGCGGTGTTCGCGATGCTCGCCTGCGCCCGCCTCGGTCTGCCGCACAGCGTGGTGTTCGGCGGGTTCTCCGCCGTGGCGCTGCGCAGCCGGGTCAACGACGCGGCAGCCAAGCTGGTGATCACCGCCGACGGCCAGTTCCGGCGGGGTCAGGCGATGCCCCTGAAGGCCAATGCCGACGAGGCGCTCACCCAAACCCCGAGCGTGCGCCACGTGCTCGTGGTCAAGCGGACCGCGGCCGACATCGACTGGACCGAGGGCCGCGATCTGTGGTGGCACGAGCTCGTCCAGACCCAGTCCGACCAGCACACACCCGAGGCGTTCGACTCCGAGCACCCACTGTTCATCCTCTACACCTCGGGCACCACCGGGCACCCCAAGGGAATCCTGCACACCTCCGGTGGCTACCTCACCCAGTGCGCCTACACCCATCGCGTGGTGTTCGACGGCAAGCCCGAGCGTGACGTCTACTGGTGCACCGCCGACATCGGCTGGGTCACCGGGCACAGCTACATCGTCTACGGGCCGCTGGCCAACCGCGCGACGTCGGTGCTGTACGAGGGCACCCCGAACACCCCGCACGAAGGCAGGCACTGGGAAATCGTCCAGCGCTACGGCGTCACCACCTACTACACCGCGCCGACGTTGATCCGCACCTTCATGAAGTGGGGCAAACAGATCCCGGAGAAGTTCGACCTGTCGTCGCTGCGGTTGCTGGGCTCGGTCGGGGAACCGATCAATCCCGAGGCGTGGATGTGGTACCGGGAGCACATCGGCGGGCAGCGTTGCCCGATCGTGGACACCTGGTGGCAGACCGAGACCGGCGGAATCATGATCGCGCCGCTGCCCGGCGTCACGGCGACCAAGCCGGGCTCGGCGATGCGCCCGCTGCCCGGGGTGAGCGCCATCGTGGTGAACGGCGCAGGCACCCCGGTCGGCCACGGTCAGGGTGGCTATCTGGCGCTGGACAAGCCGTGGCCGGGAATGCTGCGCACGGTGTGGGGCGACGACGAGCGGTTCCGGGAGACCTACTGGTCACGCTTTGCCGAGCAGGGCTACTACTTCGCCGGGGACGGCGCGAAGTATGACGACGACGGCGCAATCTGGCTGCTCGGCCGGGTGGACGACATCATGCTCATCTCCGGGCACAACATCTCCACCACCGAGGTGGAATCCGCCCTGGTGTCGCACCCGAGCGTGGCCGAAGCCGCGGTAGTCGGCGCGTCGGACCCGACCACCGGGCAGGGCATCGTCGCATTCGTCATCCTGCGCGGCAACGTCTCCGAAGACGCCGCAGACACCGAAGACGCCGCAGAAAACAAAGAGCTGATCAAGGCGCTGCGCGAGCACGTGGCCAGCCAGATCGGCGCGATCGCCAAGCCGCGTCAGATCATGGTCGTCGCAGATCTACCGAAAACCCGATCCGGCAAGATCATGCGGCGGCTGCTCCGCGACATCGCAGAGAATCGGGAGGTCGGCGACGTGACCACGTTGGCCGACTCCACGGTGATGGACCTGATCTCCGCCGGGATGGCGTCCGGCGCCGAAGACTGATCGATGCCTGAAGACTGACGATGCCCGCTGCGCTACCGGTGAACGGCTCGGTCTCGATTCCCGAGACCGAGCTGCGGTGGCGCTTCTCCCGGGCGAGCGGACCGGGCGGTCAGGGCGTGAACACCACTGATTCGCGAGTCGAACTGGTCTTCGACGTCAGCGCCAGCACGGCATTCACCGACCAGGAACGAGCCCGCGTGCTCGAGCGGCTTTCCGGGCGGCTGGTCGAGGGAGTGCTGACGGTGGTGGCCTCCGAGCACCGTGCGCAGCTGCGCAACCGGGACGCCGCCCGACTCCGGCTCGCCAAACTGCTGCGCGACGCACTGGCCCCCGATCCGCCGCCGCGGCGGCCAACTCGCCCGTCCCGGGCCGCCCGAGAGCGCCGACTGGCCGACAAACGCCGCCGGACGCTCACCAAGCGGCTGCGCCGACCGAACGAGGAGTAAGCCCCAACGAGTGGGTACAGCGGTGCGCAGGCAGTAACAGTTCTTTTTTGAGGGTCGACGTATTCGGGTGGGACGGTAGAGACTCCTCACTGAGCGTGGACTGTGCAGTCACGTTGGGGTGCGCTGGCTCATTGGGAGGGATTCATGAGGGAGCGGGTGGCGGTTGCGGTGGTGGCGTTTGATCCGATCTCGCGGGCGGGGATCGTGAGTCAGTTGCGGTTCCGGCAGGAGGTGGTGCTGGTGGAACCGGGTGCGGCGACCACCCCTGCGGTGGTGATCGTGGTGGTGGATCGGGTCGATGAGCAGGCGGTGCAGACGATCCGCTCCGCGCAGCGCAGTGAAGGAGCCCGGGTGGTGGTGGTGGCCAGCCACGTCGAGGGCGGTGATCTGCTCTCGGCGGTGGAGGCGGGGTGCTGCGGGCTGATCCGGCGCACCGAGGCCTCCCCCGAGCAGCTCAGCACCGCGATCATCGCCGCCGCCGCCGGGG
>JBQTGW010000270.1:0-15296 GCA_052390495.1 Pseudonocardiales bacterium | reverse complement strand
ACCTCGGCCGCGGCCGCCTGAGTGCGGAGGTACGAGGGTGTACACATCGGAACCGATCCCGCGGCCAACCGGCCCACCGGCCTCCGCCACCCCGTTACGAGACCATCTCGCGCTGACTCACCTCGGGGTCAACGAGGACTACGTCGTGCTGCCGCGCTCCCTGGCCGAGGCGATGCCCCTGCCCTGGCAGCAGCAGATGGCCTATCTCATCGATGAGCTGCACCAAACCTACGGCAGCCTGGCGTGGCCGCTGTATCAGGTCGTGCCCAGCCGGATCGAGCGGCTGATCGACCTCGATGAGGGCCAGCTCGCCGAGGCCGGATACCTGCTGGAGATCGACGCGGAAGGCGAATTCGTCTACCGCGACCGCACCGACGCCATCGTGGCTGATCCGCAGTCCCGCGAGGTCCTGGTGTCCTGCCTGGACCCGATACCCCGCATCCCCCCACCACCCCCAGGCCCAGGCCCGACACCGCAACTCTGAAAGTCGACCGTGACTCTTTCCCATCTCACTATCGGGGTGCTGGGTGGCACTGGTCCGCAAGGCCGTGGCCTGGCTTATCGCTGGGCGCTCGGCGGGTTGTCGGTGGTGATTGGGTCGCGGGACGCAGAGCGGGCCCGGGGGGTTGCCGCCGCGCTGGGGGAGCGTTCCGGGTCGCAGCGGGTGCGCGGGGCGGATAACTTCGGCTGCGCGGCGGAGTCGGATCTTGTGCTCGTCGCGGTGCCCTTCGCCGGTCACGCCACGTTGCTCGCTGCCCTGCGCGAGCCGCTGGCAGGCAGGGTTGTGATCGACTGCGTGAATCCGCTTGGATTCGACAACCGTGGTCCGTATGCCCAGCACGTGCCCGAAGGCAGCGCGGCGCAACAGGCCGAGGCGCTGTTGCCCGGGTCCCGGGTCACCGCGGCATTCCACCACGTCTCAGCGGTCCTGCTGGAAGATCCCGAGGTGACCACCCTGGACACCGACGTGCTGGTGCTCGGCGACGACCGGGAGGCCACCGATCTGGTGCGAGCACTGGCCGAGGTTATCCCCGGCGTGCGTGGCGTCTACGGCGGGCGGCTGCGCAACGCAGGGCAGGTAGAAGCCCTCACCGCCAACCTGATCGCCATCAACAGGCGCTACAAAGCACATGCCGGCCTCCGAATCACCGACGTTTAACCCGCGTGTCCTGCGCTTATGCACGGTGTGTCCTGCTTTCATGCTCGCCAACTGGGGCCCACTTACAGCGCCTGGGCCAGCGCCATTCCGCAGTAGGCCGCACCAAGGCCCGCGGCGAGACTGGTGCCGACGTTGAGCGTGGCGAGGAATCGGGCGCGGTCCTGCAGGAGCCGCAGCGTCTCGTAGCTGAATGTCGAATAGGGAGTGCCGCATCCAGCCCGTAACGGGCCAACGCCCCCAGCACCCCGCCCGCCGAGATCGACCCCAGCACCGCCGCAGGATGCTCGCGCAGCTCACGGCGCTGCTCGGGCACATGCAGGTCAATGTCGGGATCCACCGCCGAACGAGATATCTCCGACGCCATGCCTGCCTCCTACCAGCAGCCGGATCGCTCGACTCTCCGGCACCACTGTGAGGATAAGGAGGTGAGTGCCATCGATGATCTGGGCGCGCGGCTACCGGTGGGGCTGAGGCCGCGTCGGGTGGTGTCGCTGGTTCCCTCCCTGACCGAGGCAGTGGAGGTCACCGTGCCCGGGCTGCTGATCGGCGCTACCGACTACTGCACCCATCCGCCCTGGCTGGATGTGCCTCGGGTCGGCGGTTCCAAGTATCCCGACGTCGATCGGGTGCTTGCGCTGAAGCCGGACCTGGTGCTGGCCAATGCCGAGGAGAACCGCCGCGACGACGTCGAGGTGCTTCGGGGTGCTGGGTTGCCGGTGTGGGTGACCGCGCCTGGGACGCTCGACGCCGCGCTGGGCTCGCTGCGCCGGATGCTCATCGACGCACTCGGCGTGGACGAGCCTGCCTGGCTCCGGGAGGCCGCCGCGGTCTGGGCGCAGCCGGAGCCGCTGTGGGCGACAGCGGTGGTTCCGGTGTGGCGACGCCCCTGGGTGGTGCTCGGCCGGGACACCTTCGCTGGTGATGTGCTGCGTTGTCTGGGAGTGCGCAACGCCTACGCTGATCATCCCGAGCGCTACCCGAGGCCACCCCTGGACGAGCTGCGGTCCCGCGCGGTGGACCTCGTGGTGCTGCCCGATGAGCCCTACAAGTTCACCGCCGCCGACGGGCCGGAGGCGTTCCCCGGGACCCCCTGCGCGTTGGTCTCCGGGCGCCACCTCACCTGGTATGGCCCGTCGCTGGTGCAGGGGCGGGAACTGCTCGCCGCTGCGTTGACAGCGGACTCGGTGATCCGGCATCCATCGACTCAGGCTGAGTGAGTCCGCCTATCCCGGTTCAGGGCCGGCGCCGCCGAGTGGGCGTATCGGCGGAGGTATATCGGAGTCGTCGGCCCGCAGGTGCATTAGTGCGGTGAAACCCCAGCTCTCCAGGCGGACTAGTTGTGCCCCGAACTTGCCGCTACGTCCGATGAGGGCAACCCGCTGACCGTCGGTACGTAGTTCGCGAGCGGTGGCCAGAACGCGGGTTAGGGGCACCTCGGAGTCGTACAGGACCGCGATGGCGTCGGGGCGATGCGTCCGGTCGAGCAGGTCGACGATGCGTTCGAATCCGATGGAGAAGCCACAGGCCGGGATGTCCTTACCCAGCGAGCGGCCGATCAGCTTGTCGTAGCGGCCACCACCGGCCAGCGAGGACGGGAAGTCCGGATGAGCGATCTCGAAGATCTGGCCGGTGTAGTAACCCATGCCACGGACCAGCGTCGGGTCGAACTCCCACGCCAAACCGGTGGTAGCCGCAATGTCGGCCAGTGAACTCGTGGTGGTGGCCAGATCCGTCAGGACATGGTCTGCCAGCGTCGGCACCGCGTCAGATACCCCGTCGATGATCTTGCTCGGGGGTAGTCCGGCGAGGTCGCGCACCCGGGTCAGCGCCTTGTCGATCGCGGTTGCCGACATTGCCCGGTCGTCGACCAATTCTCGCCGAACCCCTTCCCAGCCGATCTTGTCGAGTTTGTCCAAGCCGATGAAGAATGCCTGCCAGTTCTCCTCGGGTAGCCCGACACTCTCGGCAAGCGCGGACAAGTACCGCCGATCAGAGAGTCGCACTGTGACACCGGCAAGCCCGACTGCCGCCAACGCCGTAGTGGTGGCTTCGATCAGCTCTACCTCAGCGAGGACCGATGCTTCTCCGATGATGTCGATATCACAGTGGTAAAACTGCCGGTAGCGGCCTTTCTGGGGGCGCTCGGCACGCCACACCGATCCGAACTGGAAGGACCGGAACGGCATGGGCAACTGGCTGTGGTTATTGCCGTAGAACCGGGTCAGCGGGACGGTCAGGTCGAATCGCAGGCCGAGGTCGGCTAGCTCCCGAACGTCGGTATCGGCTTCGATCCGAGCCGGCAGTCCGCGCCGAAGCACCTGGAAGATCAACTTCTCGTTCTCGCCGCCCTGGCCGCCGGTCAGCCGTGGGAGATCTTCCAGCGCGGGCGTCTCGATGCGCTGATAACCGAACCGATGATAGACCTCCACGATCGTGGCCAGCATATGGTCGCGCGCGGCCACGGCGTCGGGCAGCAGATCACGGGTACCCCGGGGTGGCGAGTTGTCGATCTTCATCAGTCCTCATCGGGTGCCAGTAGTGCATGTTCTGCGATACCGCGAGCCGAGGCGTAGCGACGCCAACCGTCCCGGTCGCCGACGTAGACGTCGACGCGGCCCCCACCGTCGCGGTGCTTGGTGGCAACGCGGCTGGCGTCAACGTACTCGGTGGCGTCCGGTTCAGTCACAACCAGGAGGTCCGCACTCTCTTGGCGCAGTGTCACCGGTGATCTCCCTCGGTGTCGTCGCCGTGGTGGAGTGGGGCTCCAGCGCGATCTGTGGGGTGCGGACCCGATCGGGTACCTCGGCACATAGCCTGGCGCCGCACCCTCACCGAGGTGTACCGCCCCGGGGTGACGGCCCTGGGGCACCGGTGAGGGTATACATCGGTGAATGGGTGGTGCTTGATGGATGATGAGCAAGCGCGTACGGTCGGCCAGCGGTTGCGCGAGATTCGGGAGTGGCGAGGCAAGACGCTCGTGGTGATTGCCGGACTGGCTGGAATTACGGAGAGCTACCTCTCACTGCTGGAAACTGGCAAGCGTGCGCTGAATCGGCGATCACGGATTGTGGCCCTGGCGAACGCGCTGGAGGTTTCACCACGCGAACTGTTCGACGCAGATGCCTCGCCGTTACCTGCCGACCCCGCGACGCTGCGCAGCGCCTGGACGAGCCCGTTGCCTTGGGTGTGGCCACCCTCGGCCTTGCCAACGGCCTGCTGGCCACCGGGGGGTTCGAGCTTGCCGGGCTGTTGCTGGAGGGCACACCAGAGACGGGCGATTATCAGCTTGACGGGATGCTGTCGCTGACCCGGTGCCTGCTCGCTGCGTCTGATTCCCGCCCCGCCGATATCGAGGCGCCGCTGGAGGTGGCCGCCGAGCTGGCCGAGCGCACCGGGAACGGGAACGCCCACTACATGAGCTTCGGCCCGAGCAACGTCGGTCTGTGGCGGATAAGCGTGGCACTGGAGGCGGGGGACCACAGGCGCGCTGCCGAGCTGTCCGATGCTGTCGACCTGTCGGCGCTACCACCGAAGCGACGCGCCAACTACTACGTCAACCGGGCACGTGCGCTGTCCCAGATCCGGCGGCGGCGCGATGAGGCGGTGACCGCGCTGCGCGCGGCCGAGCGGATCAGCCCGGAAACCGTGCGCCGTGCACCCGGCACCCGCCGGTTGCTGTCCGAGCTGGTCGCTCGGGCTCAGGACGACGCGCTGGGTCGCGAGCTGCGCGGGATGGCGTACCGGGCCGGTCTGGCGGTCTAACCCATTCGGGGAATTCCGGCAGATCTTGACTGCGCGTCAAGGTGCGCGGTGGTCGTTGCGCCACGCTCTGCGCTGCCGATCACTGGTCGCCCCACGGCCGGTTGATCGGCCGCTCGAGCGATCCAGTGAGCGGGCTGGGTGGGGATCCGGCACCGCATCGTGACGAGTCCTACATGGATGAGGGCGTCGAGTGCATGTTGCTGCGGATTCCGCACCGTGAGCGCTCCGACGATGTGCTGGGCGCGCGATCCATACGACGGGCTGCTGCACGATCAGGGCTGCGCGTCGAGCGGCTACCGTTGGGCACATGGCGACTGCGCAGTTCTCCTCGGAGACCTCGGCCCGTGGCGAGTGGGTTCGGCAGGGCAACCGGTTCACCGATCGGATCACCGCAGACGGCGCGGAGGGTTGGCCCGCCGAGCCAGGCCGTTACCGGCTGGTGGTGAGCCTGGCCTGCCCCTGGGCGCACCGGTCGGTGATCGTGCGCAGGCTGCTGGGCCTGGAGGAGGCGATCTCGCTGGCCGTGGTGGACCCGATCCGCGACGAGCGGGGCTGGCGATTCACGCTCGATCCCGACGGACGTGACCCGGTACTGGACATCGGTTTCCTCGCTGATGCCTATCGCGCCACCGATCCGGGCTTCACCGGGCGGGCCACCGTCCCCGCGCTGGTGGACGTGCGTACCGGGCGGGTGGTGACCAACGACTACCCACAGATCACCCTGGACCTGTCCACCGAATGGACGGCGCAGCACCGCGACGGCGCGCCCGCGCTGTATCCGCCGCCGCTGCGCGAGGAGATCGACGCGGTCAACGCCGAGGTTCACCGGGACGTCAACAACGGCGTGTACCGCTGCGGTTTCGCCACTTCGCAACGCGCCTACGAGGAGGCGTTCGCCGCGCTGTTCGCCCGGCTGGATGCGCTCTCGGAGCGGCTGGCGCAGCGCCGTTATCTGGTCGGCGACACGATCACCGAGGCCGACCTGCGACTGTTCACCACGCTGGTCCGTTTCGACGCGGTCTACCACGGGCACTTCAAGTGCAATCGGCACAAGCTCACGGAGCTACCGGTGCTGTGGGCCTACGCCCGGGACCTTTACCAGACTCCCGGCTTCGGCGACACCGTCGACTTTGGACATATCAAGCGGCACTACTACGCCACCCATCACCACATCAACCCGACCGGTATCGTCCCGGCCGGACCCGAGCTGTCCGAATGGAATACTCCATCCGCGCGCGAAGCCCTGGGTGGCCGCCCGTTCGGTGACGGCCTGCCACCCAGCTGAATATGCTACATGTTGTAGCGTAGGTATCACTTGATGGTGTGGCCAGGCCATGAGCAGGCCACAAAAAGGGGTGATCTGGTGAGTAGCCTCTCGTCCGCTCGGATCAGCGGGGTCGTCTATCCCGCTTTCCGGTTAGTGGTGGGCTTCCTGTTCGCGTGTCACGGTGCCGCCAAGCTGGTCGGAGTTTTCGGTGGAGTGGACGGCGCCGGTGGTACGGCTTCTGTCCCCGCTTGGCCGGTCTGGTGGGCTGGGGTCGTCGAGCTCGTCGGAGGCGTCTTGGTGGCTGTTGGCTTGGGCACCCGAGTCGCCGCTCTCATCTGCTCCGGCGCGATGGCCTATGCCTATTTCGTGGTGCATCAGGAGCTCGGGGCGTTGCCCATCGAGAACGGCGGTGAGACTGCGGCGCTGTATAGCTGGCTGTTCTTGCTCATCGCGGCTCTGGGCCCCGGCGCCGTCGCGGTGGACAACCTCTGGCGCCGATCCCGTCCCGGTGGGGCGGAGCGCAACCCCGCCACCTCTGGATAGCCCGGTGGCCGTGACTAGAGAGAGCCCGGTCGACGAGTCAATGGTAGGTGTGTTCTGGACCTGGGTAGGCGCCTGAGTGGACCTCCCGCGCGAAGTGACTCGCGGCGTTCCGCAGCCCGTCCCCCAGCTCGGCGTAGGTTTTGACGAACTTCGGGAGGCGACCACCGGGAGCCCGAAATGCTGCCATGTCCTGCCACACCATGACCTGCGCGTCACAGTTCGGCCCCGCGCCGATACCGATCGTCGGCACACTGGTGGCTGCGGTGACCCGCGCAGCGAGCTCGGCGGGCACCACCTCCAGGACGATGGCGAATGCACCGGCGGCTTCCAGCGCCTTCGCGTCCGCCACGAGGCGTTCGCCCTGCTCGCCCCGCCCTTGCACGGTGTAGCCGCCCATGGCGTGGATCGACTGGGGGGTGAGCCCGAGGTGGGCCATCACCGGCACGCCCGCCTCGATGAGCGTCTCGACCTGGGGAAGCACCCGGCGCCCGCCCTCCAGCTTCACCGCGTGCGCGCCGGATTCCTTGAGGAAGCGGGCTGCGGTGTCCAGGGCTTGGCCGGCTGAGGACTGGTAGGAACCGAAAGGCAGGTCGGCGACGACGAGCGCCCGACGAGTCCCCCGCACCACGCCACGCACCAGTGGCACCAGTTCATCGACGGTCACCGGCACCGTGGTGTCGTAGCCGTAGACGACGTTGGCCGCCGAGTCCCCGACCAGCAGCACGGGAATGCCTGCGGCGTCGAGGAGGGTGGCAGTGGAGTAGTCGTAGGCGGTGAGCATCGCCCACTTCTCGCCGCGGCGTTTGGCCGCGAGGAGGTCGTGGATCCGGACCCGCTTGACCTGCTGACCGGGCTCGACCGGTCCGCCGTACAGGGTGGGTTCGACAGCAGCTGCGGTCATCGTCGACCGTCCTCCCTCGAGGCCGACTGTTCTCGCCGGTCCCCGGGTCGTGCCGGATGGCTGATACCGAAAGCGTCGCACCGATGTTCAGACCATGGCACTAGCGTGCGACGAGACTCACAGTTACCTCGGTTGGTCGGTTGTTGCGCCCGTGGCGTTGGCCGTGGGCCTGTGCCTGATCGTGTTCCCGGGTGGCGGACTGACATTGTTGGTCCACTACATCAGGCGACGACGTTCCCGGTAGCGGCTCCGGCGCTGCGGCACGTGTCCCAGGCTCGACCACGCAGCAGAAGCCACGGGGTTTCAGCGCGGCGTGACCGCTGCATCGGTGGCGATTTCCACTCGGCGCGCGATGGTGAAGAGTTCCGCGGTGACGGCGTGCGGGGGGAGGCGTTCGAGGACTCGGTGGTGCATGTGCTGGCGGTGGATGACCTGAGCCAGTTTCGTGAAGGCGGTCATGTCGAGCTGCTGCTGGGAGGTGAAGCACTCGAGGGCGGTCTTCTTTGCTGTGAGTAGTTCCGATGTGCCCATGAAGATCATGGTCGGGTCGAAGCCGAGGCTGTAGGGGGAGCGGAAGTAGGTCAGGTTTGCCGCTTCGCGCAGGGCGACGGAGGTGACTTCGTGGGCGGTGGCTGTGTGGTCGAGGTGCTGGTCGGTTGGGTAGTGGGTGTAGACGATGTCGGGTCGGGCGCATCCGAACACGCGGAAGAGTTCGGCGTTGATGTCGCCGCGGTGGTCGGTGAAACGGGTGTCGGGGATCTCGGAGAAGGTGTATTTCTCGACGCCGAGCACGGCGCCCGCGGCAAGGCACTCCCGTCGGCGCGCGTCGCTGCTGTTCGGGGCGGGAGATCCGGTGGTCATGCAGTGCACCCGGACGTGGGCGCCGTTTTGTGTGTACCAGCGGATCCGCATGCCCATCGCGATCTCGGCGTCGTCGGGGTGGGCGACCACGATGAGGACGTTCATCGTGACTTCTCGGGAACGGTGATCACCACGGCGCTGTGGAGTAGGCGGCCGTGGAGGCCGCGCCAGCGGAACGGGGCGGTGTTAGTGGTGGGCCACTGGAGGTAGTGCAGGCTGCCGAGGACGTCAGGGTTGTGGTGTTCTCGGGTGTAGGTGATCTTGGAGGTCTGGCCGCCGTCGAGGTGGAAGACCTGGGTGGGGTCGGGTCCGGCTTCGGCGCACAGCTCGGCGGTCTCTTGGGGTGTGGGGCCTTGGAAGGTGCTGGTCAGGGGGGCGCCGTCGAGGACTTGGAGGTGGAGCTGGTTGTCGTGGAGAGCGAGCAGGGTGCGGGCGTGGCGGGCGGTGGGCCGGAACGGGGAGGTGCCCAGACTCTGGTCCCAGGACTGGGTGCGGCCCGCGGCGGCGTCGGCGGTGGACGGTCCGAGCGACAGCGCGGACTGGAGGTCTGTGGCTGGCAGGGTGTCGATGCTGCTTACGTGGATGGGTGCGCCGTGGACCAGGTGGCTGGGCCAGGGGCGGCGCGCCCGCAGGATGAAGACCCCGGCGAACAGGTCCGCGCCGCCGCCCGGCTGCACGGCGGTGATCCTCAGTCCGTCGGCGGTTGTGGTGATGGTGCAGTCGAGGGCGTTGGGGGTGTGGGGGGTGGTGTTGGTGGCGGGGTCAACGTCGCGGAGGAATCCGGCGCGGGCGTTGTCGTGGTAGCGGACGCGGCAGTTGGCGGTGCCGTAGACGGTGAGATGTCCGGGTTGGTCGGGTGGCTGCGGGTTCTTGGAGGGGTTCTTGGAGCCGGTCCAGGTATGGCTGCGGCCTGCGATGGTCAGGGTGCCGGTGGCGGTGAGGGTACGCACCAGCGGTCGTCCCTGGTGTATGAGGAGGGCCGGTTTGGTGGCGGTGGGCAGGCTGGCGATCTGGCCGTCGCGGCAGGCGAGGTCGAGGCAGGGCTTGGTTGGCTGGTAGGTGGGGTCGTCGGAGATGTAGGAGAAGGAGCCGCTGACCGCGGCGACGGCATCGTCGTGGACGAGGTCGCGCAGGTGGAATCCAGTGGGGGAACTGGCGGCCTGGCATCGTGCCCGGTTGAGGTCGGCAGTGAGGGTGAAGGCGTTGGTGAATCCGTCGCCGAGCTCCACCGTCCGGGCTGTGAGGCTCACGCCGGGGGCGAGGATGCGTGTCCAGGGGACGGTGCGCCGGGCGAAGGGGTTCTGGTCGCGGGCCAGGGACTGGATGTCGGTGACTGGGAAGCCACGGGCGCGCAGTACGGCGGCCGCGTTCTGGTCTTCCAGGTCGGGTGCCTGGTGGATGGGGGCGTTCACCTGGAGGCCTGTTCGGTGATGTCCAGGAGGTCTGGCACGGTGAACCGGCCGGTGTTCAGCAGGCGTATGACCTGGCCGTGGTACTGCTCGCGCACGACTGGTGATGCGGTCGGGGGGTAAGGGGTGATGTGGGCGGCCAGCCGGTAGAGGATCACGCCGGCGGCGACGGTGGCCATCAGCGGGTCGTCCGCCCAGTGCCGGGTGGGCTCGCGCGTGGCGTTGGCGTAGGCATCCAGCAGCGCGGCGGTGAGGGCGGGCGCATGGGTCGGCCAGCGCAGGTGGTGTAGCAGGACGTGCGCGAGTAGGTAGGCGACGTCGTAGCGGGGCGCGTTGCGGTGGACGTGTCGGGAAGACCTCTGGGTGGGCAGCGTGGCATCGAGCCCGGAGCCGCTGGTCAGGTCGGCGAAGCCGAGGGGGGTGTGCCTCTCCCACTGGGGGTGCAGGTGGTTATTGCGGAAGACGTGGACGGCGACGTGGTCCGCGCCGCCGACCGCCGCAGGATCCACGCCCGGTGTGTCGTCGTGCAGGGTTTGCAGGCAGTGGAAGTGCAGGGCCTGGAAGGGGCCCTGCTGGATGATGTGGGTCTCCTGCCCGATCCGGCCGTTGCCCTTGTAGAGGCCGGCGAGTACGGGCTCGAGGTTCCCGCGTTGGGAGAAGGTGTGGTGGGCCAGGTTGATGCTGCCCAGCGTCATCGTTCGCCCGCCACTGCGGTACGCCATCGACGAGAAGGCGTCCACCTCGCCGAACGCGCCTGTCAACTGCTGAAGTTCGGCGTGACTATAGGGGTTGCGTGCCGCGAAGCCCGGGAACAGCTCCTCGTGGTCGGCCACAGTGACCTGGGCGAGGGCGTCGGCGGGGCGGGTGATGTGCGTGTGCACCTCCACCTCGTCCAGTTCCTTGCCGGGCCGCTCACCGGCGGCAATCAGCCACGGCACGATGTCGAAGAGGTGGATCACTACAGGCTTACGAGAACCCGCCGAACAACCCCATCTCCCTGGCATTGGGGCTGCACCACAACTGATCTGAATTGTTAGGCATGGGCTGGGAGTCGGTAAATCAGTTGGTGTCGATCTGCGGCCAGGAGTGCCTTGCTGACCTCGACGGGTCGTCCGTCGATGGTATAGGTCGTCCGCATCAGCACGAGTATCGGGACACCCTCGGCAAGCCGCAATGCTTGTCGCTCCTGGGGTGTGGCGGCTCGCGAGCTCACGTGCTCTTCGAAGTCGCCCAGTTCCAGGCCGAGGCGTTCCAGAGCGGCTACGGTGCCTCCGGGCAGCTTGCGGGATTCCGCGATCGGCGTTCCTTGCACAAGATCGAGAGGGTAGTAGGAGTCTGCGAGCTGTACCGGCTCGTCGTCGAGCGACATTACGCGTCGACGTACCGCCACGGTCGCCCTGGGCTCAACCTCCAAGAGAGCTGCGACGTCCTCCTCAGCAGATACCGCGCCCACGTAGGCGAGTTCCTGGGTGCCTCGCATGCCGAGGCGCTCAGCCTCCGATTTCCAGGACGCGCGGGGTTGGTCACCAACCTGAGTCACGTATGACGTTGAGACGTGCATGACAGGGCGCGGGGTCCGGACGAACGCACCACGCCCGTGCTCGACTGTCACCAGGCCCTGTGCGGCGAGGAGCCGGACGGCTTTGTTGATCGTGGTGCGGTTGAGGCCGTACTGCTCGGCGAGCGCGCTCTCGCTCGGCAGTGACTGGCCTGGCGGGTACTCACCCGCGATGATCGCTTCTCGTAGCTGGTCCGCTACCTGCTGGTAGCGGGAGACCGGAGGGGTGGTCATCGGTGCTCACATCCTGGCTTGACGATCCGTCTGCACCGTAACGGCAACACGCGGCACGTGCCACGTATTCCTTGACAGCCCCCTCTCCGATCATTCATGCTGCCAGTAACGACACGTGGCACGTGAGTCGTGACGCGTGGCAACTTGATAACCGAGCGATGGCCCATCGTTGGGTCTTCACGAGCAAAGGGAGTTGGACCCATGACCGGCGCGCTCGCCCACCCACCTACGCGACCGTGCACTAGCCGTCCGGGAGAGTGACAGGTGAGTGCCGCAAGCCTGCCGGTAGCGGGACGACGGTTACGCGTCGCCGCCGAGCACCACGACCGAGACTTGGACGCCGCCCGAGTGGCGGCGCACGCCTTCCTCATCGCGTTGGGCTTCAACCTAAACCAGGAAGCTCTGGCGGAGACCCCGGCACGGATGGTCAGGGCGTACGCCGAGTTGCTCACTCCCCGCGAGTTCGATCTCACCACCTTCGACAACGATGAGGGCTACGAACAGTTGGTGCTGGTGCAAGGCATTCCGTTCCGATCGTTGTGCGAACATCATGCGCTGCCCTTCATCGGCACCGCAGACGTCGGCTATCTCCCCGGCAAGCGGATCATCGGATTGTCGAAGCTTGCTCGGGTGGTGGAGTTGTTCGCCCACCGCGCGCAACTCCTTCAAGACGTTGTGCGAGATCTCCCAGACGGAGCAGGGCGCGCAGGTCGATGCCGGTCGGGTGCCCCAGGCGCTCCAGCACGGCGACGAGGACTTCAAGCGCAGTGTTCCCGGCCCCGGCGCCGAATCCCCGCGCGCAGGCGTCGATGATCGTCGCCCCCGCCTCGACAGCGGCGACCGAGTTGGCCACGGCCATGGAGAGGTTGCTGTGTCCGTGGAAGATCACCGGGACAGTCACCGCCGTGACGATGGCCCCGATCCGCTCCGAGATATCACCGGGCAGGTAGTGCCCGGCGGAATCCATGATGCCGACCGCCTGCGCACCGAAATCGACCGCCTGCGCGCACTCCTGGGCCAACCGGCCTGCGTTGGCCATGTGGCTCATGAGCAGCACGGTGTGTGCCTCGACGCCGAGTTCACGGACAAGGCCGACGTGCCGTTCGGTCACGCTGGCCACGGTGCAGTGAGCGGCGATCCGGACCACGTCGGCACCGTGATCGACTGCCCTGCGGATGTCCTTGCCGGTGCCCCACCCAGGCGCCATGAACACGGCCATCCGGCTGTCCGTGAGGGCCTCGCGGACGGTGGCGAGCATGGCGTCGTCGTCCAGCCGCGCCCGTCCAATCTGCAACGAGGAGGCTCCCAGGCCGTTGCCGTGGCCGACTTCCACCACGGGGACGCCGGCCTGGTTCGCGGCCTGGGCGTAGACGCGTAGCTGCTCGGTATCGAGCTGGTGGCGCACAGCGTGCTGACCGTCCCGCAGGGTCGGGTCGTGGATGACCACGCGAGCGTTGTCTGTGTTCACGGATCCTCACTCGTTCCGGGCGGTGGCGTGACGTTCCGCCAGCAGCACCGCAGCCGCGTTGATGATTTCCACGTTCCCGGCGTAGGCGGGCAGTCGGCTGCCACAGGCGGTGACGTTCACACAGACCGTGATCAGCCCGTCCTCGACGGACCACGAGACCACCTGGTATCCAGGGGCGAACGCACGGACAGCGGCGGCGGTCTGCACGCCGGCGCGTAGGGGCTCTGGCTGGATGTCGTCGGCGACCACCGAGATCTGAGCGCGGAACGCCGGGGCTGGCAGAGCCGGACTGATGGTGGTCAAGACCTTGACCTCGGGTGCGTGGGTGAGCCGGCGCAGGGCGTATTCCGTGGTGGCGATGTACTCGTCGAGGTTCAGCAGGGTGGCGCGGCCCACGCTTGCGGCGGCCACGGTCGTGACGACCTCGATGTACCGAGGTGTGCAGTGCCTGGCCACCACGTTAAGTACCGGAAGCACGGCCTGTCCTGCGCAGCTGACCAGGCTGAGGTGGCGGGAGGACCCGGCCCGATGACCGTTGATCGTCGGAGCGACCATGGTTCCCCCGCCGCTCGGGGTCAGGTTCACCAGCAGGACACCAACGGAGGTGAGGTCAGCCCAGTGGGCGGGGTGCGCGGCAGCGTTGGAGGCGTCGAAGACGACGTCGATGTCTGAGTCGGCCACGGCGCCGACGCTGTCGGTGGAGGTGGCGCAGCCCATCTGGGCGGCCCGGCGCAGTCCCGTGGTGCTGCTGCTTCTTCCTGTGACAAGCGCGCAGGACAGCACGGGGGACCTGGTAAGCCTCTCGGCCAAGTCAATACCGAGCAGCCCGGCGCCGATCACAGCGGCCCTCAGCTTGCGTTCGGGGGGCATGGCGATCCTCTCAGGACGGGACCCTCTCAGGACGGGACCCTCTCAGGAGGGGACGCGGTGGATCCGCGGTAGACCAGATGCTCGTGCTGGCGACGTCAAGCGACATGCAGACTCACCGCAGGAAGACGCGGGGAGGAGACCGACACGGTTTCCCCTGCGGGCAGAGGGATGCTCGCATGCACCGCTCCCGCCAGCACGACATCGCCGGCCTTCAGCCCGGCGCCGAACGCGGCCAGGCGCCGAACCAGCCACACAACCGACCGGACAGGGCCGCCAAGGACGTCCCGCCCCTCTCCCGCAGCAACGGGGGTAGTGCCTGTGCGGACGGTCAGTCGCTCAGCACGCAGGTCCCAGCTCGGCATCGGCACGGCCTCACCGAGGACGAACCGTGCGCAGGCGGCATTGTCCGCCACGCTGTCTGCCAGCGTGATTCCGTCGACCTGGAACCTGCTGTCGATAACCTCTAGCGCGAGAAAGACCTCCGCAACCGCCCCTCGCGCGGCTTGCTCGGCCACCTCGGTCCCGCACAGATCCGTTCCCAGCCGGAAGGCGATCTCCGCCTCAATACGGGGCGCCAGCAGTTCGGCCGCCCGCAGTGGCTCACCGGGAGGCACGGCCATGTAGTCCAGAAGAATCCCCGAGTCCGGCGTGTCGATGCCCACCTGGTCCTGCATGGCCCTGGAGGTCAACCCCAGGGCCACGTCAAGTTCACTGGTTGTGTTGTACTCATGACGTCAAGTGATGCACCGTGGAACGGGGAGCCCCCGTGAACGCCCCCGCTGCACCCACCCCCTCACCACCCCCCTTCGGGGCCAGCTGGCTAGGTGCCTCGCGCCGCCCTGAGTGCTGACCTGGCCGGATCGCGCAGACGTCCTCGCCGGGTAGCTGCTGCGGGCGCATGATCTCAGCCAGAGCACTCAGGCCGCCCCTGCCGTGATCGCCGGAAGTGAGGTGTCCTCGATCACCTTCCCCGTCGCCGCCTTCTTCCGGAACCACCGTGATCCAAGTCCAGCACCGAACCGCCATCCGGAACCGGATCCCTGTGGTGGGCACCCCGCAGAGCGCCATCCGGAACCGGATGCTGGCCTGGGTGGGGGGGTGAGGACAGGACAGGGCCACAGCATGGTCGCAGCCCGTCGTTGCACGTTACTTCAGGTGACCGGCAGGGCGGGCGGGGTCCTGCTCAGGCAGCATCGACCGGCGATGACACCGGGGCAGGCACAGACCTCCCACTCTCCGGAGCCGGTGACCGCCGTGCCCAGCG